>JAQBGW010000164.1:0-20836 GCA_032128415.1 Betaproteobacteria bacterium
GAGGCCGTAGACAAACGATCCGGCCACCTGACGCTCGATCTGCGCCGGATTGACCACATAACCCGGATCAGTTGCAGCGACAATGCGGTGAATCTTCACCTTGTTACCGCCCGCGACCGAAATCTCGCACGCCGCCGCGACGAAACTGTTGAACGCTTTCATCTGCGCGATGCCGCGGTGAATGCCGCCGGGCGCCGGCGTGTCCCAGCCAATACCCGCCGCGACCGCGTTGAGCACACCCAGGTTCCGTGGGTGGTTTTTCATGAACTGACGCCGGAACGCGACCGGATCTTGCCCGGCGGCATGCGCCAGTTCGTCCATGAAGCATTCCATGAAGATTGCGTTCTGGTTGATGTTCACGCCGCGCCAGAATCCCGGCGGCACATGCGGGTTGCGCATGGCGTGATCGATCAGCAGGTTCGGAATGGTATAGCCGTACGAGTGTTCGCCGCTATCAAACACGCCCATAAATGCGGCCGGGTCGCGTCCCTTCTGCTTTTCCAGAATGTGGGGACGTACGCTGGCGAGTATGGATTGGCCGGAGAGCCGCATGTGCAGTCCGGTCAGATTGTTGCCGGCATCCAGCGCGCCGGTCAGTTTGCATTGCATCACCGGGTGGTAACGGCCCTGGCGCATGTCCTCCTCGCGCGACCACAGCAGCTTGACCGGGATGCCGGGCATCTGCTTGGCAATCAGCACGGCCTGGGTCACGTAGTCCTGGAATGCACCACGCCGGCCGAAGCCGCCTCCGAGGTTGATTTTGTAAACCTCGCACTTGTCGGCCGGCAGGCCGGAGGCCGCGAGCACCGCCGCGAACGAGGATTGGCCGTCCTGCGTCGGGACCCACACTTCGCAGCGTTTGGACGTGTAACGCGCGGTGGCGTTCATCGGTTCCATTGGCGCGTGGTTCTGGTACGGATAGCTGTAGACGGCTTCGATTTTCTTTGCGGCGCCGGCGAGCGCGGTTTTGATGTCGCCGTTCTTGTTGCCGACAAACGCCTGTTCGGCGTTGAGTCCCTCTTTCAGCATCTCTGCGATCGATGTACTCGAAACCTTGACGTTTTCGCCCAGGTCCCATTCGATCGGCAACGCTGCCAACGCGGTATTGGCCCGCCACCAGGTATCGGCCACCACCGCAACGGCCGTATCACCCACCTTGACCACCTTCTTGATGCCTTTCATCCTGAGTACTTTGGCGTCGTCGTAGCTTTTCAGCTTGCCACCAAATACCGGACATTCCATGATTGCGGCATTCACCATCTTGGGCAGCTTGAGGTCAAATCCGTAGACCTGCTTGCCGATTACTTTATCCAGAGTGTCCAGCCGCCTCATCGGCTTGCCGGCGATTTTCCAGTCCTTGGGATCCTTGAGCGTGATGCGCTTCGGATCCGGCGCGGTGAGCTTTCCCGCGGCTTTGGCCACTTTGCCGTAGGTCACTGTGCGTCCGGACGGCTGGTGAGTAATCACGCTGTTGGCTGCACTGCATTCGGCCACCGGGACTTTCCACTGGTTCGCCGCAGCCTGGACCAGCATCATGCGTGCTGCCGCGCCACCCTGCCTGACGTATTCGTGCGAGGTACGGATACCGCGACTGCCGCCGGTAGAGAACGATCCCCACACGCCCTTGCGTTTGACGCTCTCGCCGGGCGTCGGATATTCGGTGGTGACTTTCGACCAGTCGCACTCCAGTTCCTCTGCAACCAACTGTGCGAGCCCGGTAATCGTGCCCTGCCCCATCTCGGACCGCACGACCCTGACGACGACGGTGTCGTTGGGCCGGATTAACACCCAGGCATTAACCTCGGGCATGGCGTCCGCGGCCTCCGCCTCAGCCAGCCCAAACGGCAATTGCAGACCCAGCGCCAGGCCACCGCCGACCGCGGTGGTACTTATCAGGAAAGTACGGCGATTCATTTTCAGTGATTCAGTCATCATGGCTCCCCCTTATGCCTTGGCGGCGGCGTGTATCGCCTCGCGCACCTGTTGAAAGGTGCCGCAACGGCATATGTTGGTAATGGTGGCGTCGATATCGGCGTCGGACGGCTTGGGCTTATCCTCGAGCAAAGCGGCTACTGCCATGATCATGCCGGCCTGGCAATAACCGCATTGCGGCACTTCGTGCTCAATCCAGGCTTTTTGCACCTTGTGCAAAATTTTGCCTTTGGCCAAGCCTTCGATGGTGGTGATTTTTTTTCCTGCAGCGGCACTGACCGGGATTGCGCAAGAACGCACGGCAGCGCCGTCCATATGCACCGTGCAGGCGCCGCACTGGGCGACGCCGCAGCCGTACTTGGTTCCGGTCAGGCCAACCTGTTCGCGAATGACCCATAGCAGGGGCGTATCTGGTTCGACATCAACTTGATGCGAACGACCATTGATATTGAGTTGAGCCATGACTACTCCTTCGGGTTGATTCGCTACGACGCAACGCCGTGTGCCTCATGCAGCGCGGCAACTGATCCCCTTCGATATGGTTAAAACCCCGGGGTCTGACGCCACGGTGGAGCATGCGCTATGAAACGTGATGCGACACGCCGAACGGCAGATTATGCTGGCGCCCGATACTGGTCAACAGGAATTTGGGGCGCCACGGAAACGATCAAAATATATCCGGAAAGATACCGTATCCACTTGTTTTTATTTGTTATTTATTTGGCACTGCCGCACCATTCATGCGCGCCATGATGGTCTGTGTGCGCTGCTGCAGATAGGCCGTGTTGCTGCCAGGCCCATAGCGGCGCGGACTCGGCACGATAGCCGCCAGCCGCGCTGCCTGCTCGGCGCTCAATCCCGCAGCGCTGATGCCATAGTGATATCTCGCCGCGGCCTCGGCACCGAACACACCCTCGCCCCACTCAATAACATTCAAATATATTTCCAGGATGCGCTGTTTGCTCATGATGGTTTCGAGCATGACCGCCACCGCTGCCTCCTGCGCCTTGCGCCACCACGCGCGCGAGCCGGAAAAAAACAGATTCTTGGCAAGCTGCTGGGTAATGGTCGATCCGCCGGCGACAATCTCACCTTCACGCAGATTCTTTTCGTAGGCCTCTCGGATGCCGTCCCAGTCGAACCCGGTATGGCTGTTGAACTTGGCATCTTCAGATGCAACTACTGCGCGCTTCAGATGCCCCGAAATCCGTTGATACGGCACCCATTGCTGGCGTAGACGCGCCTTCGGGTTGTCTTCCTGCAGGATCTCCAGCCGGGCACGCATGAACGCGGTCGATTCCGGGTGATGATCCACCCAGTACCAGATATGCACCAGAAACCAGAACTGCACTGCGGCCAGCGCAATCAGCGCCAGCAGCAACGTACGCCAAGTCCAGCGCAGGAGAAATCTCAGCATTGCGAATCGGATGAACGTGCAGTGTGCGGTGTTATGACGTGAGTGGCTCGATTACTCACGATCAGAAAGTCAGGTTTCGTGCCGGAGCAAGGCGATCACCGGCGCCGTCTGCGGCCGCACGCCACACCAGATGAAAAACGATTCAGCGGCCTGTTCGACCAACATGCCCAGACCGTCCGTCGCGCGCGTCCCGTGACTGCGCGCAAATTCCAGGAACGGCGTATCCCGCCCGTAAACCATGTCGTAGGCCAGCGCGTCCGGCGCGAAAACAGGCTCCGGCAACGGCGGCATTTCACCGCGGAGTCCGGCAGAGGTGGCATTGATGACCAGATCAAAATGCGCACCGGCCAGATCAGCGTAGGACTGAGCCGAAATCCCGCGCGGCGTAACTTTTTCGAACCTCTGGAAATGTTTGACCACGCTGATCGCCTTGCCCAAAGTGCGGTTGGCAACCACCAGTGAATCCGGTCGCTGCTCCAGCAGGGGATGCATCACGCCATACGTTGCACCGCCGGCGCCCATCAGCAACACGCGCTTGCCGGCGATCGGAAAACCAAGATTGATTTCGAGATCGACGACGAGACCTATGCCGTCGGTGTTATAGCCCACCAGATTGTCACCCTCGAGCTTGATGGTGTTCACCGCCTCGGCATCGCGCGCACTATTGTCGTGCCTGTCGACCAGTTCCCATGCTTCGTGCTTGAACGGCACCGTGATATTCAGCCCCTTGCCGCCTGTACTGAAGAACTGCCGGGCCGTCGCCTCGAATCCATCAAGTGGCGCCAACAAGCGGTCGTAGGCAATAGTCTGCCCGGTCTGGCGTGCAAACTCGGCATGAATCTGTGGCGACTGACTGTGCGCGACAGGATGGCCGATGACGGCGTAGCGGTCGGTCACTGGCTGGTGAACTGATCGGAACGGGTAAATATCCAGGTACGGGTGATGTGCAGGATGTCCGTGTCGCGGGCAATGTTCTCCGGGAACACCGAGTACGGCGCCGCCATGGTAACGATGCGCACCGTCGCCTCATCAAGCACCTTGTGCCCTGAAGAGCGGTTGATCTGGACTTTATCCAGGCTGCCATTGGCGCGTATGGATACCGTGGCCACCAGGCTGCCGTAAATGCCCTGGTCGCGCGCGGCCTGCGGATAATTCAGCTCACCAATGCGTTCGATTTTCTGACGCCAGTCATCCACATAGCGCGCAAACCGGTATTCCTGGGCGCGGGCGCCGATGAATTTGCGCCGCGGTCGCTCCTGATAACTGTTCCAGTCGCGGCTGATCTGTGCCTCCAGCCGCGCGATCGCCATGCTGCGCTGGACCAGGTCATGGGCATCAATGGTCGGCACGGGCTCTGCCGGGGATTCCACCGGCGGTGTCTGTTTGGCCGTGGCCTGCTCAACGCGCGACTGGGACTTGGCCTGGGTCAGCAATCGATAAGCCTGAAGCTCGAGATCGGCGAGGCGTTTGCGCGCCGCCTGCAACTCATCAGTCTGTATGTCCTGGGCGACTGCGGGCAGCGGACTTTTAGCGCGCAGCTTCTTATCGGTATTGCCGCCGCCGTCGAGATGATGCTGCGCCAGTGCGTCGGCCTTTTGCGGCTTGGCCAGCGACTTGGTATTGACCAACACCACTTCCAGCGGCGGCGCCACGTTCTTCAGGCTGCGCAGGTCGGGCAGCACAAACGTCAGTCCGAAAATGACAAAGGCGTGGATCAGCAGCGACAGCACCCCGGCAGCTCCAAAACGCGCACGGATGGTCATCTGCGCGTAGTGCCGGTCGAAATCCTCAATCCGGCGTTCCATTTCGGCAACGCGGGCGTCCAGCCGATCAACCGCACCGCCCCATGAACCGCGCCGCAGGTGTTTACCGCGGCGGGGTAACGGAACGACGTTTCCGGCTGGTTTGGCGCTCATGATAACTATTTTAGTGTAGCCTTAAAAAATATCAATAAAAACTTTAATTATCAGTACATTATAGGCGTTGCTTAAAGCTAAATATGAGATAAATAGGGGTGATAGCCTGGTGTGAGCGGATGCTCACATTCAACCGCCATCCCGCACGGCTTTGAAGTCGAGCTGCACCGTGAGATCCAGCAAATCCACCCCGCCCACGCCCAGCTCGACTGCTGTGCCCGGCGCCGCCTCGGGCAGCGAAGACACCCGCTGCACCACCGGCAGGTCGTCCAGCCGCACCAGATTTTCGCGCAGCACCGTGCCGGTCACCGCCGTGACCTGCTCCTGCACCAGCCAGCGCAGGCTCCAGTAGCGCTCCATGGTGCGCTGGTATTCCGCATAAACATCGTAGGCCAGCTCGAAATCCCCCATCGCCGCCAGCAGCGCCGTGTCCCGCGCCGCATACACCGGCGGCGCGCCGTGCGCCCAGGCGATCAACTGGCGCTGGTTGACCAGATCCGTGTAGCGGCGCAGCGGCGACGAGGCCCATGCATACTGCGCAACACCCAAGCCGTCGTGCGGGCCGGCCGCGGTACTGGTGCGCACCTTGCCGCCGCTTTGCACCCGGTACAGCGCGGCAATTCCGGCAGCATGCAGATCACCGGCCCAGGTACTGTTGGCCAAAATCATCAGTTCGGCGACGACCCGATCAATCGGGGTGCCGCGCTGCCGGTGGCTGATGCTGACCCGACCGTTGTCCACCCGAAACACGAACTCCGGTCGATCTTCACTTGCGGGCGCATCGCCCTTGCGCGCCACCAGCCTGCTTCCGGCAAACTGCCACAACCACGCGAGCATCTCACCCTGCGGATGCGCTACTGTGCCGCGTGACAGCGCAACTGCATTGAACACCGGCTCCAGCGCATCGTGCCGCAGGTTATCGGCAATGAAAATACGCTCAGCACGGGTTTCGTGCGCAAGTATTGAAAAGTCCGGCGCAATATCAAAATAAATCGACAATGCTGCACAGTCACGCCCGGCTGCCAGAGTGCAGGCTTCCACCGTCGCGTCAGGCAGCATGGTGATTTTGCCGCCGGGAAAGTACACCGTCGACAACCGTTCGCGCGCAGCGACATCCAGCGGCGAATCCGGCGCAATACTCAGCGCCGGTGCCGCGATGTGGATGCCCAGGCGTCGTGCGCCGCCCGGCAATGTCTGCAGGGAAAAAGCATCATCGATCTCGGTGGTCTCCGCATCGTCAATACTGTGCGCCTGCACTTCGGCCAGCGGCAGATTGGCGGGCATGACTGCCGTGGGCAAATCCGCAAAGCCTGCGCCGCGCGGAAAGTGTTCGACCAGAAAACGATTCAAGTGATAGGTATGGATATCAGGCAGCGCGCCGCAGCGTTCGAGCAAGCGCACCGGCGTCAGCTTCGCCGCGACACTGGCCTCTTCCAGCGCTTTCCACTCGATGCTGTTCTTGTCGGGCTTGTAGAGCAGTGTGTCGAGCAGCGGCCGGAAGGCTGCCGGCAGACGTCCGGCGGCAAACTCTTCGACATAAGCGGTTCGCGCCAGCGCCTGCAGCCGTTTGCGTTCGATGCTGGCAAGTGCCGCTTTCAGCGCTTCTGCCGGCGCGGCCTTGTAGCGCCCGCGGCCCTTCTTGTAGAAGTACATCGGCGCGCCGTGCAGGCGCATCAACACACCAGCCGATTCCACCGCGCCGGGCGCGTGTCCAAAGTATTCGCGCGCCAGCGTTTCGTACAAAAACTCGTCAGTACCGCAGCATTGCCAGAGAAAATCGATGTCGATCGCATCAGCGCAGACTTGCGCTTCACCCATGAGCGCGGTGTGCGCAGGATTCTCGAATCGCAGCAACACCGCCGACGATTTCACCTTGGAGCGCTTGCCGTGGGGCGCCTCCACTTGCAACGAAGTGTCGTTGTCGGCGAGCACGGCGCCAACCTTGAATTCACCGTCTTCTTCGTAAAAAACATTCATCTGGAGGGGAAAGCTGGGGATTGCGACCGGAGATTGCACGGATTCTGAAGGGGAAAACATCGCGCGAATCACACGCCAGGCAGGATAGTAGGCGGATTATACGCGCCCGCGCTGCCAGAACGCGATGACCGGATCGAGGTACTCCGAAAATTCGCGGAAACCATGATCACTGCCCGTCACGATGATCTGCTCGCAGCCGGCATAGCGGCGCACCCCGTCGTGATAATCCAGCACTTCATCGCCGGTTGTCGCGACCAGCAGATAACTTTCAGGAGTGATGCGCGCCGTTTCCACTGCGCGCAGCTCAGCGAGATGCTCGGCGGTAAACTCATATTCCTCGCCGGTATACAGATTCTTCTGCGGACCAACTTGCGCCGCGAGCAGATCGAAAGGACGCACCGCAGGATTCACCAGCACTGCGCGCGCGCCAAGATTTTCGACCAGCCACGTCGCGTAATAACCGCCCAGTGAAGAACCCACCAGCGTCACGGTGCGGGTATCGTGCGACGCCAGTAAATCCCGCAATTGCGCCAGCGCCTGCGCCGGCCGGTGCGACAACTCCGGACAGGCGTACTGCGCCGCGTGGCCCAGCCGGGTCATGTGCTCGCGCAACAGCCCCGCTTTGTATGACAACGCCGAACTGTTAAAGCCATGAACATAAATCAACACCGGGGAATCAACTCAGCCGGCAATACGCCGCGCCAGCGCCAGCAACAAGGCGTCATCACCGCAGGCGCCAATCAGCGACACGCCGAGTGGGCAGCCGTTCAGTCTGGCCAGCGGCAGGCTGATCTGCGGCAAGCCGGCGAGACCGGCGATACAGAGCAGACTCATTGCCCTCGCGCGAAAATCATCGAGCGCGGCCGCCGGTGTATTTCGTAATGGTGCGATATCGGGCAGCGTCGGCAGCACCAGAACTGCATGATCTGCCAGCAGCGCATCCATTTGCGTCCGCGCTGTATCACGCACGGCCTGCGCGCGCGCCACCTCGTCCGTGGTAATGGTTGCCGTCCACGCCACGCGCTCGCGCACACCGGGACCGAGTTGCGGTTTTTCCTGCGCGATCCACGCGCCCAGCTGCGCATGAATTTCAGCGCCCTGCAGCACACGAAATGCCTGGAACCACTGCGGCAAACCCTCTGCACTGACCGTCACCCCTCGCGACGCGCCAATCGCAATGCCGATGCGCTTAAAAGCCGGTGCCAGCGCATCTCCAGCGGCACCGCCTGCCAACAGCAGCGCATCATCGGCCAGCAGCACCTCGCCCTGGTCCGCGACCGTCGCGTCGCCCAGCAACACGTGTCCTACGCGCTCCAACAGCGCTGCATCGCGGGCAAACCAGCCTGCCGTATCGAAACTTTTTGCCAGCGCACACGCGCCGGCCAGTGATATGCGACCGTGCGTGGGGCGCATGCCATAGATGCCGCAAAAACTCGCCGGTGCACGCACCGAGCCGCCGGTGTCGCTGCCCAGCGCAAAATCTACCAGGCCGCCGGCCACTGCCGCAACGGATCCGCTGGATGAGCCGCCGGGTATGCGGCCCGGCGCGTTGACGTTGATGGGCGTGCCGTAATGCGCGTTCTCGCCGTTGAGGCTGTACGCCAGTTCATCGGTTTGCGTCTTGCCGAGCATGTCAGCGCCCGCAGCAAGCAATATGGCGACGGCCGGCGCGGTGCGCGTGGCCGGCGGATGTGTCGCCAGCCATTGGGGGCTGCCGAAGCCTGTCCGATGACCGGCAATGTCGTAGAGATCCTTGACGCCGAAGGTCAACCCCGCGAGCGGTCCCGCACCGGAACCGGCAACGGCGACATGCGAATGCCGACAAAAAGCACCGAGCGCATCGTCAGGAATCGCCGCCATTCGTTTGCGCTCAGTTCGCTTTCAACCGTTGCAGCAATTTGTCGTGGATACCGCCGAAACTGCCGTTGCTCATGATGAGTATGTGATCTCCGGCGCGCGCACTGGCGACAATCGCACCGATCAACTGATCCAGATCAGGCTGCACAACAACCTTGTTACCGAGTGGCGCCAGCGCAGCCTGTGCATCCCAGTCGATACCGCCGCTGTAACAATAAACAAAATCCGCATCACCCAGACTGCCCGGCAATACCGCTTTCATCACACCCAGCTTCATGGTGTTGGAACGCGGCTCAATCACCGCCAGAATGCGCGCGGCGCCCACCTTGCGGCGCAGACCGGCTAGCGTTGTGGAGATGGCTGTCGGATGATGCGCAAAATCATCATACACGGTGATATCACGCACGCTGCCGCAGATTTCCATGCGACGCTTGACGTTTTTAAACAGACCGAGCGCGTCGATCGACCCTGCCACCGGCACGCCGGCATGGCGCGCCGCAGCGATGGCCGCCAGCGCGTTCAACCGGTTGTGCTCGCCGAGCAGATCCCACAGGACGCGCCCGCGCAACGCGCCTTCGTGAGTGACAGCGAACGCCCCGGCAGCATCAGGGGCACCGGCCTGCCACGCCCCAGTGCCGCCGAAACGCTCCACCGGGGTCCATGCGCCGCGCGCCAGCACACGTTCCAGTGCGGCGTCCGCGCCATGCGCGACAATCAACCCGTTGGCCGACACCGTGCGCACCAAGTGATGAAACTGGGATTCGATGGCAGCGAGGTCGGGGAAAATGTCGGCATGATCGTATTCAAGATTGTTCAGCA
The DNA here is from genome assembly GCA_032128415.1 of Betaproteobacteria bacterium. GTDB lineage: Bacteria > Pseudomonadota > Gammaproteobacteria > Burkholderiales > SG8-41. The sequence continues at coordinate 9,919 of JAQBGW010000164.1, forward strand.
CGACAGTGCGTGGTGCGTAATGCACGAATTTCGAACGCTTGTCGAAAAACGCGGTGTCATACTCGTCGGCTTCGATGACGAAGAATGGCGTTTCAGTCAGACGCGCAGAAACATCAAAATTCCGCGGCACACCGCCGATCAGAAAACCGGGATTGAGGCCGGCGTGCTCCAGTATCCACGCCAGCATCGCACTGGTGGTGGTCTTGCCATGCGTGCCGGCGACGGCCAATACCCAGCGACCTTGCAGCACGTGGTCACGCAACCATTGCGGACCGGATACGTAAGGCAACCCGCGGTTGAGTATGGTTTCCATTAACTCATTGCCGCGGCTCACTACGTTACCAATGACGAACAAGTCCGGTTTGAGATCAACCTGCTCCGCGCCATAGCCGTTGATCAACGCGATACCCTGCGCTGCGAGCTGGGTGCTCATCGGCGGATAGACGTTGGCATCACAGCCGGTCACCTTGTGACCGGCTGCGCGCGCGAGCAGCGCGAGTCCACCCATGAAAGTGCCGCAGATGCCGAGGATATGAATATGCATGGTCGAGCGGGAGAATAACAGGAGCGCGAAACTGCGCTAAAACATTAAAAAAAACAACGGGTTACAAAATAATATCGGGCAAGCTCGCCGAGCGCGTGCCGGGCAGCGGCCGGTTGTCGATGGCGCGATAAGTAAACACCGCCGAGAATTTGGTGTGTGTGCTGCGATTGTGGCTCGCCGCATGAAACAAGCGGCAGTGAAAAAACAGCACGTCGCCGGGATCAAGCTCGGCATAGATGCGGGTACTCAGCAAAGCCGCATTCTCCGCCACATCCGTGCGCAGAAATTGCGAGGCATCCAGTTGCCCGGCATCGAAAGTCATCGCCTGCGAACCGGGCAGCAGCATCAGGGAGCCGTTTTCCGGACGCTCTTCACCGAGCGCCAGCCATGCCGATATCAGCTCCGGCCGGTCATAGGACCAGTAGCGGATATCACGATGCCAACTGGTGATGCTGCTGTAGCGCGGATCCTTGGTCATCACGCAATTGTGATGCGCCTGTGACAACGCAATCTGCGGACCAAGCAACTGGCGCAAGCGCGCGACCATGGTCGCTGCAGTTGCCCACTTACGGAATACGGCATCGCGCACATAGGCCTGCAACAAGCGGCGCACGGTACTCCCGCCCGGCGCTTCCAGCGACTCCGGTGCACCGGGGTACTGCGTGTCCGCTTCGTATTCGACCGGGGGCACTGCTGCGGCCAGATCGCGTTCGGCCACCACCCGCAGACGGGCGCAACTCTCCGCCGGGACCATGCCACGGACAATCAGGTAGCCGTCACGCGTGAAATCCGCAAGCTCGACCGCAGAAAACAATTCACTCATGGCTACCCAGCTCCGGCTGTTTCCTGAATACCCACCAATGAAACACTACCGCACTCAGTATCAACGTCACCAGAGAATAAACAGGATCGAGTGCGCCCGCGGTGAATACCGATGCCGTACTGAATACCGAATCCTCGTAATTGATGAATAACGCCAGCAGCAGATTATTGCCGGCATGCGCGCCGATAGCGAGCTCCAACCGGCCGTCACGCAACGCCACACTGGCCAGAAACAGGCCCATGACAAAATAGTTGGCCGCCATGATCCACAAGCCGTATGCCGCGACTTCCGGATTGAACAGATGGGGAATGGTGAAAACCACGCCGCTCAACACCACGAGCACCGCCGGCCGGCGCAGCAACCGTCCCAGCGCCTGCGTCACATATCCGCGGAACACCAATTCCTCGGCCGCGCATTGCAGCGGCGTCAGCAACAGCGCCACCGCCACAAATGGCAACCAACGCTGAAGATCGAGGCTCCACGCATATCGTCCGGGATAGAGCAGATTTTCAACGACCGCGCTGAGCGCTGCCAGCGCCACCCACACTGCAGCCCCTTCAGCCATCCGGCGCCAGTCGAGGCGCGGCTGCGGCGTGACCAGCGTACGCCAGCCGCGGCGATGCAACACCGTGACCACAACGAGAACGCCCACCAGCAACATCAATATGCTGGCGTTGATGGCGACGAACTCCGTGACGTCACCCAGCGGCACATGCAACACCAGCTCGTAGGCAATACCACCGCCGATGATCCAGCTCGCTGCGATAAACACCATGCCCAGCAGGTAACGCCACCAGGCGTTGCGACCGGTGTCGGCGAGAGCGAGGTATTGTGCGGCGGGTGTATTCACTAGACAGTATCCATCAACATTATCCTGGCGCCGGACTCATGGTTACCCCCTTGTGAGCCGCCGAACAAAGCAACTTCGCCGGGGGCGCCCCGGACTCGGTGCCGCGCAGCGGGGGTGCGGGCAGGTGCGCCGGCAGCCGCGCTCAACAATCGTGGACCGGGGCGCTGCGGCTGCTCCCGCAAACGGGCCTGCGGCGAACGAGTCGCAGCCGCTTCCCGGCGGCTAGTCACTTTCTTTTGTACGGCCAAAAGAAAGTAACCAAAGAAAATGCCGCCCTGGTTCGCCGGCCCTGCGGGCTGCCCTGTGCTGCTCGGCGGCTCACAAGGGGCATTCAATACCATGGGCGCGCCACCAGCGAATCTGATCCAGAAGTATCCACTCGACTCGCCACACAAACAATCAGTCGTAGCCCAGATTGGGTGCCAGCCAGCGCTCGACATCGGCAATCGTCATGCCCTTGCGCCGCGCATAGTCGGCGACCTGATCACGGTCGATCTTGCCGACCGCAAAATACTGCGCTTCGGGATACGAAAAATAAAATCCACTGACCGAAGACGCCGGCAGCATCGCAAACGATTCCGTCAACCGCATTTCAATCCGGCCTGCCTGCAGCAGTTCAAACAGCGCACCCTTCTCGGTGTGATCCGGACATGCCGGATAGCCGGGTGCCGGACGGATGCCGCGATACTTCTCGGCAATCATCGCCGCATTGTCCAATGCCTCGTCGTGTGCATAACCCCAGAACTCGCGACGCACTCGCAAATGCAGCAGTTCGGCGAAGGCTTCGGCGAGACGGTCGGCCAGCGCCTTGAGCAGGATCACCGAATAGTCGTCGTGCTGTTTTTCGAACAGCGCAATGCGCTTTTCGATGCCGAGTCCTGCAGTCACCGCAAACGCGCCGATATAGTCCGCAACGCCGGACTCCAATGGCGCCACAAAATCGGCGATGCACTGGTTGGCACGACCGGTCGGCTTGCGATTCTGCTGACGCAGGTTGTGCCATACCATCAACGGCGTCTTGCGCGATTCGTCCGCATAAATCGCAATATCCTCGTGATCGACGCGCGACGCCGGGAACAGCCCGAACACGCCATTGGCCGTCAGCCAGCGGCCTTCGATGATTTTCTTGAGCATGGCCTTGCCATCAGCCAGCACCTTGCGCGCCTCCTCACCGACCACCGCATCGTCGAGGATTGCCGGATACGCACCCGCCAGATCCCAGGTCTGGAAAAACGGCGACCAGTCGATATGCCGCGCGATTTCCGCGAGGTCATAGTTCTTCACCGGCTTGATACCGAGCATTTCCGGTTTCGGCGGCACGTATTTTTTCCAGTCGATGGCGGTCGCGTTGGCGCGCGCCGCCGCCAGCGGAATCAGCTCCGGACCTTTTTTGCCGGCGTGCTGCACGCGGATGCGCTCGTATTCTGCGGCCACGTCGCCGAGATAACCCTTGCTCTGCTCATCCGAGAGCAGGCTCGAACACACGCTGACGCTGCGCGAGGCATCCGGCACCCAGATCACCGGACCCGCGTAATGGGGCGCGATTTTCACCGCAGTATGCACGCGCGAAGTCGTAGCGCCCCCGATCAGCAGTGGAATGCTCATGCCGGCTCGCTGCATTTCGCGCGCGTTGTGCGCCATTTCCTCCAACGACGGCGTGATCAGGCCCGACAGGCCGATGATGTCGGCCTTTTCCTTTGCGGCAACTTCGGCAATCTGCTTCCACGGCACCATCACGCCGAGATTGACCACTTCATAGTTATTGCACTGGAGCACCACAGCGACGATGTTTTTGCCGATATCGTGCACGTCGCCCTTGACCGTCGCCAGCACGATCTTGCCCTTGGCCCGCACGTCACCCAGCCGCGCTTTGTCGGCTTCGATGTACGGCACCAGATGCGCCACCGCCTGTTTCATCACCCGTGCCGATTTGACGACCTGCGGCAAAAACATCTTGCCCGCGCCGAACAGATCACCGACGACATTCATGCCGTCCATCAGCGGCCCCTCAATGACCTCGATGGGCCGACCGGCACGCGCCTCGATCTCCAGCCTCATTGCTTCAGTATCTTCGACAATCCAGTTGGTGATGCCGCGCACCAGCGCGTGGGTCAGCCGCTCGCGCACCGGCGCCTCGCGCCATGCCAGATCCTCAACATTTACCTTACCCTTGCCTTTGACCGTTTCGGCGAGCGTCACCATGCGTTCGGCGGCATCCGGGCGCCGATCAAAAATAATATCCTCAACGTGTTCCAGCAATTCCCTGGGAATTTCGTCATAAACGCCGATCTGCCCGGCGTTGACGATGGCCATGGTCAGCCCGGCCTTGATCGCGTGGAAGAGGAATGCGGTGTGGATGGCTTCACGTACCGCGTCATTGCCGCGGAACGAGAACGAAACATTCGACAGCCCGCCGCTGACCCGCGCATAACGCAGGTTCTCGCGGATCCAGCGCGTCGCCTCGATGAAGTCTATGGCATAGCGGTTGTGTTCCTCGATGCCGGTGGCAATCGCAAAGATGTTCGGATCAATGATGATGTCTTCCGGCGCGAAGCCGACTTCGTCAACAAGGATATCGTAGGCCTGCTTCGCGATCCGGGTCCGGCGCTCGTAAGTGTCGGCCTGGCCCTGCTCGTCGAAGGCCATCACCACCACCGCCGCGCCGTAACGGCGCGCCAGTCGCGCCTGCGCCTTGAAAGGCGCCACACCCTCCTTCATGCTGATTGAATTCACAATGGCCTTGCCCTGCACGCACTTCAGCCCGGCTTCGATGACCTCCCATTTCGAGGAGTCGATCATCACCGGTACCCGCGAAATATCAGGTTCGGAGGCGATCAGGCTGAGGAAGGTGGTCATCGCCGCCTTCGAGTCGAGCATCGCCTCGTCCATGTTGACGTCGATGACCTGCGCGCCAGTTTCGACCTGCTGACGCGCCACCGACACCGCTTCGGCATAGTTACCGGCAAGTATCAATTTCGCAAGCGCGCGTGAGCCGGTGACGTTGCTACGCTCGCCAACGTTGACGAACAGCGAGTCGTCGCCGATGTTCAGCGGCTCCAGCCCCGACAGCCGGGTTTTCTTCTCAATGACCGGCACCTGACGCGGCGCGATATTCTTCACGATCTGCGCAATCGCACGGATATGCGCCGGCGTCGTGCCGCAGCAACCACCGACCACGTTGACGAATCCGCTCTTGGCGAAGTCGTGCAGATACGCCGCCGTGTCGTCCGGCAGTTCATCGTAACCCGTCGGTGCCAGCGGATTAGGCAGGCCGGCGTTGGGGTAGGCGCAGACAAAGGTGTCAGCCACCGTGGAGATTTCCTCAATGTACGGCCGCATCAGCTTCGCACCCAGCGCACAGTTGAGGCCGATGGTCAGCGGCTTGGCGTGGCGCACTGAATTCCAGAATGCTTCCGGCGTCTGCCCCGACAGTGTGCGCCCCGACGCATCGGTAATGGTGCCGGAGATCATGATGGGGATTACCAGCTGATGTTCGTCGCAATACTGGTCAATCGCGAACAGCGCGGCCTTGGCATTCAGCGTGTCAAATATGGTTTCGACCATCAGCAGATCCGCGCCGCCGTCCACCAGACCGCGAATGGCCTCGGTGTACGTCGTCACCAGGAGATCAAAACTGGTGTTGCGGAAACCCGGATCATTGACGTCGGGAGAAATCGACGCCGTGCGGTTGGTCGGCCCCAGTGTGCCGGCGACATAGCGTGGCCGCGCCGGATCCCTGGCCTCGTATGCATCCGCAGCCGACCGTGCGAGTTTTGCCGCCTCCACGTTCAGTTCATACACCAGATCTTCCATGTGGTAATCCGCCATGGCGATCGACGTCGAATTGAAAGTGTTGGTCTCGATGATGTCCGCGCCGGCATCAAGATACTGCTCGTGGATCTCGCGGATGATCTGCGGCTGTGTCAGTACCAGCAGATCGTTGTTGCCTTTCACCTCATGCGCAAAATCCCTGAAGCGTTTGCCGCGATAAGCTGCCTCGTCCAGCTTGTAATTCTGGATCATGGTGCCCATCGCGCCGTCGAGGATCAGGATGCGGCGTGTCAGCAGCGCAGGCAGTTGCTGGATGCGGGAAGTCATGACAATGAGGAGACGCCGGGCGGCGCAGTTGGATCGTGGAAAGCACGAATTTTATCATGGGCTTAGCGCAATTCCCGGCATATGGCCCGGACCGCGGTGAGCGCCTATAATGCGCCTTCCCTGTTTTCGACATATACCGCCATGAAACATCTCGAACCCAAAGCAGCCCATGAGTTTCTGAAAAAGAACCCGAATTCGGTGTTCATCGATTGCCGTAGCGAAATGGAATTTCTGTTCGTCGGCCACCCCGCAGGTGCCATTCATGTGGCCTGGAATGACGGCCCGAACTGGGAAGTCAATCCGCACTTCGTCGCTCATGTCAAAAAAGCCGCCAGCGTGGATCGTCCGATCATCGTTATCTGCCGCAGCGGTAACCGCTCGCTCGACGCCGGCCACGCGCTGGAAGAGGCCGGCTTCACCCAGGTTTTCAACGTGCTGCACGGTTTTGAAGGCGAGCTGGATGAAAGTCATCATCGCGGCTCAAAAACCGGCTGGCGCCACGACGAGCTGCCGTGGGAGCAGTGCTGATTCGCTTAGTGCAGTAAATTTACCGGCGACGCCGAGTTCACTCCGGGCGTTGCTCCGCCAGTAGCAAATACCACACCCAGGCGCACCCGCCTGCCAGCATCAACCCGCCCATAGTCAGCGCCAGCATCAACGCACTGCCCGACACCAGCGGCGACACCACGCCGGCGGTAATGCCGGCCAGCAGGCTGTGGACAAAACCCTGCAGGGATGCAGTCATGCCGCGCAGTTGCGGATACAAGTCCAGCGCCAGCAGCGTCAGGCTGGGCATGGCCAGCGCCATGCCGATGGTATAGAGCATCACCGGCAGCACCGTCCACGGCAGCGCCGGCGGGAACAGCGCACAGTAGGTGATATTCAGCGCCGCCGCGCAGGCCATCGTCAGGTAACCGGTCAACACCGTCCGCTGCGGCGTAAGTTTGCCGGCCAGCCGCCCGGACAAAAACGCGCCGAACATCACACCACCGATGCCGGGTACAAACAACCATGGAAAATCCGTGGCGGAGAGGTGCAACAGGTCGTAAATCACCGCCGGCGCCGACACAATGTAGAGAAAAAATCCGGAAAAATTCAGCGCCACCGCCAGACACAGCAACACCAGTTTCGGGTTACTGCTCAACCGCGCGTAATTGCGCAGCAGTGGCCGCGCCTGAAACGGCTGCCGCGCCGCGACCGGGTGCGTTTCCGGCAGGCGTCGCCATGCGGCAGCCAATACAGCAACGCCGTACAACGCGAGAAACCAGAAAATAGACCGCCAGCCGAGGACACTCTGCAGCCAGCCACCAATGACCGGCGCGATGGCCGGGGCAATGGCGAAAATCATCGTCACCAGCGACATTAGCCGCTGCGCTTCATGACCTTGTTGACTGTCACGGATGATCGCGCGCCCCACGATCATGCCGGCACCGGCTGAGAGGCCCTGCACGGCGCGCCAGAACAGCAATTGCGGCAATGAAGACGCCAGCGCGCAGCCGATTGCAGTGAGCACATAGATGGCGAGACTCGCCAGGATCACCGGTCGCCGCCCGAACGAATCCGACAGCGTGCCGTGAAACAAGGTCATCAGTGCCATCGTGAACAGGTACAGGCTCAGTGTCTGCTGCATCTGCGCGGATGTCGCCTGCAAATCCGCAGCCACGTACGGAAAAGCCGGCAGATAAGTGTCGATCGTGAATGGCCCGATCATTGCCAGCCCCGCCAGGATCATGGCGAGCACCGGCAGCGTGATCGGCGCGGCGTGCCGCGGTGATGCGCTCACGCGCGATCCAGTCTGCGGTACTGAATGGCTTCGGCAACATGGTTGCCCGCAACCGCATCCGCGCCGGCCAGATCAGCGATAGTGCGCGCCACCTTGAGGATGCGGTGATACGCCCGCGCGGATAGTCCCAGCCGACTGATCGCCTGCTTGAGCAGGGTCGCGCCCTGCGCATCGGGCGCGCAATGGCGTTCGATCTCGCGTGTGACGAGTTGGGTGTTGGGCTTGCCTTGGCGCGCCAGCGCACGCGTGCGCGCGGCTGATGCGCGGGCATGCACCGCTGCAGAAGATTCGCCAGCTGCTGTGTTCTGCAGTTCTTCCTGCCCCAACGTCGGCACTTCGATTTGCAAATCGATACGGTCCAATAGCGGTCCGGAAATACGCCCGCGGTACCGCGCGACCTGATCCGGCGTACAGCGACAACGTGCGTTGTAGTGGCCGAGATAGCCGCAGGGACACGGATTCATCGCCGCGACTAACTGGAACTGCGCCGGAAAATCCGCCTGCCGCGCAGCACGCGACACGGTGATGCGTCCGGATTCCAGCGGCCCGCGCAATACTTCCAGCACGCGGCGCTCGAACTCCGGCAATTCGTCGAGAAACAGCACGCCGTGCATGGCCATGGAGATTTCTCCGGGTCGCGGATTGCTGCCGCCGCCGACCAGCGCCACTGCTGAGGCCGTGTGGTGCGGCGCGCGGTAGGGTCGGCGTTTCCATGCGCCGACATCAAAGCCGTTGGCACCGACTGATTGTATGGCAGCGGATTCCACCGCTTCCTGTTGCGTCATCGGCGGCAGCAAACCGGGCAAGCGTTGCGCGAGCATGGTTTTGCCGGTACCCGGTGGGCCGACCATCAACAGACTGTGGCCGCCGGCTGCGGCTATTTCCAGCGCACGCCGCGCCTGACTCTGGCCCTTGACGTCGAGCAGATCCGGATACGCCACGGGTTCACCGGCAACGATCGGCTCCGGACACGGCAATTGGCTCTGCCCGGCGAGATGCGCGCAGACTTCACCCAGCGTGGTGGCGGCATGCACCACCACATTTTCGGCCAGCGCCGCTTCGGCAGCATTCGCTGCCGGCACCACAAACGCACGGCCGTCGCGCGCAACAGCCAATGCCATGGCCAGCGCACCGCGCACCGGACGCAATTCACCGGTCAGCGCCAGTTCACCGGCGAATTCGTGCTCCTGCAGCCGCGCCGCAGGAATCTGGCCGGAGGCGGCCAGTATGCCCAGCGCAATCGGCAAATCGAAACGCCCGGATTCCTTGGGCAGATCGGCCGGCGCGAGATTGACTGTGATGCGCCGCGCCGGAAATTCAAAGCGCGCGTTTTGCAGCGCGGCACGCACGCGATCCTTGGCCTCTTTCACTTCCACTTCGGGCAAACCGACGATGGTAAATGCGGGCAAGCCGTTGGCCAGATGCGCCTCCACGGTCACCAGCGGGGCGGTCATGCCTGCCAGCGCACGACTGTAAAGTACCGCAAGGGACAAGGGATTCTGCCTGTAGGGGAAAGTCGTATAACGGTTGCCGATGGCGCACGGCTGACGCCGCCATGGCATGTTGCCGGGACGAACTTGTTAGTGCCGTGCAGCGGACGATTCCATATCCGCCACTTTTTTCTCGAGTTCGACCAGTTTCGCGCGGGTCCGCGCCAGCACTTCGCGCTGAATATCGAATTCCTCGCGGGTCACCAGATCCAGGCGGGCAAACACGCCGGCGAGCATCGCACGCAGGTTTTTTTCCAGGTCAGCCACCGGGCCTTGTGCCAGCACGGCGCGCACCCGTTCGTTGATTTCATCCAGCAGTTTTTGATCCATGACACCTCCCCTTGCGAGTGTAACAACACCGGGGATTTCAGCCGGCCGGCACAGCACGAAAATGGCGCGCCAGTAATTGGTGCATGACGCTTCTTAAATGCACCGAAATGGTGCGTTCGGGTTTTCTGGGCTCCGGAAAATTATAAGCAACTAATTGAATATTAACATTTTTATTATCTGGCATGGTACCTGCTGATGGGTAGCTGCAGTCTTATTGCATCCAAGCCAACTCTGAAAGGAAAACCATGTTCAAGAACACCATCCGCGCAGCACTTGTTGCCACCGCATTAGTACCCGCGCTGGCCTCAGCAGCAGATTCGCCGCACTCGCTGTCCGGCAACCTCGGGGTATACAGCCAATATATTTTCCGGGGCGTCAGTCAGACTGACTTCGATCCCGCCCTGCAAGGCGGCTTCGACTACAGCCACTCCAGCGGCATTTATGCCGGCACTTGGTTATCCAATGTGAGCTGGACGGCGACTGGCTACACTGGTGGCGGCAGTCTTGAAATGGATTTCTACGGCGGCTACAAAGGTTCGATCGGGGACTTCGGCTATGACGTCGGTCTGCTTCAGTACTATTACCCCGGCACGGTAGTCGCCGGTGGGTTCAGGGCCGATGCCCTTGAAGCGTACGTTGGGGGATCTTGGAAATGGCTGAGCCTGAAATATTCGCATATGGTCAGTAACAAGGGGTTTGGCGTCCCTGATGCCAGCGGCACTTATTACCTGGATCTGACCGCCACCATCCCGGTGACCGACAAGCTGTCGGCCGTTGTCCACTACGGTATACAAAAGTTCAGTGGTGATTTCTCGCCCGGCGTGTCAAATGACTCGATTGCATCTTTTGATGACTACAAGGTTGGCCTGAGCTACACGCTGCCGAAAGACTTCACGATCGGCGCGTTCTACACCGGTACCAGCATGGATGCAACTGCAAAACCTTGGTACACGGGTAGAACTGGAAAATTCTGGGGCAAGGATACGGGCACCGTCTATAT
>JAQBGW010000165.1:0-70936 GCA_032128415.1 Betaproteobacteria bacterium
CAGCTGATGTTCTATCTGTCCTCGATCGTCTGCTTCTTCGTCTTTGCAATGCTCGTTGTCCTATCGATGCTCTCGCTGTTGAGGCAACGACGGTTCTACTGCGTGCTGTTGGGTGTCGTCTTTCTTCCTTTGGCGTTCACCATGATCCGCAACATCCCGCCCTTGATCGTGGCTTGCCTGCCCGGTTGCGTGTTCGGTCTGTCGCTGTCGCGCCTGGCCGATCGGCTGGGGTTACGGGGGTCGCTGCGACGCAGGCTGTCCCACGCCTTCCTCGGCGGCGTGCTGCTCGTCGTCGCCGGACTCGGCGCGCGCGTGTGCACGGACGCCTACTACGTCTCCAGCCGTCGCCTCGAGCGTTTCGGCCTGGGTTGGAACGAGCTGACGCAGCCGGTTGCCGCGGCGCAGTTCGCCGGTCGGTCGGGTCTCGAAGGGCACGTGCTGAACCACCTCAACTTCGGCGCCTACCTGATGTGGGCGCTGGACCGGCCCGTGTTCATCGACGGCCGGCTGGAGGTGATGGGTGAGGCCTTCTACGCCGAGTATCGTCGTGCGCTCGATTCGCCGGCCGGGCTCGACGCCGCAGTACGGCAGTACGACATCGAGTGGGTCATCTTCCCGTACCGCTTGAGACCGGATCTGCTGAACGGTCTTTCGCGCGTCGCCGGCTGGCACTGCAGTGCCTTGCACGCCCACGCTGGCTGATCGGCACAGCACTGCGCACATATTTTACGCAAGGCATGCCGCATTTCGAGAACATGGGCCCGCGCACACCGCTGGTGTCGCGTACCGCCGTGCGCGAGCGCGCGCTGCGCGACCATCTCAACTGGGAACACGTGGCGCTGATGCGCAGGCTGTGGAAAGGCAAGCTGGTGATCAAGGGCATACTCGCCAAAGCTGACGCCATACTCGCGCGCGAACACGGCGTAGACGGCATCATGGTCTCGAATCACGGCGGCCGTCAGCTGGATTCGGCTACCACGCCGCTGCGCGTACTACCGGGCATCGCAGAAGTCGCGGGCGACATGACGGTGATGCTGGATAGCGGCGTGCGCCGCGGCACCGATGTGTTGAAAGCGCTGGCGCTGGGCGCAAAATTTGTTTTTATCGGCCGGCCGATGCTCTACGCCGCAGCGGTCGCCGGAGAAGCCGGTGTGCGTCATGCCATCAAGCTGCTGCATGACGAAGTCGATCGCGATATGGGATTACTCGGCATCAATACGCTGGACGAGATGACACGCGAGCGCTTGATGGATGCGCGCGAATTTGACGGCGTGCTGTTGAACCGATCTCCGGCATAGCCGCCCGGCAATATGCTGACCGCCTCGATTCCGTACACGCTGGAAACCGGCGAGAAGCTGGTCAACGCGACCTTCGGTCCCAACAACATCCAGCGCAGCTCCAGCGGCACCATAGACTGGCGCGAAGTCAGCATCCGTAACGGTCGACTGCACAAAGAAGGTTTTGCGCTCGACCGCAATGGCTTCACCTTTGTCGAACACCAGACCACCATGCAGGATTTTTTCGATCCCGAGGCATTGACATCGGTGTACTACGCCGAGGTCGCCGCACTGATCAAAGCGCAATCGGGCGGCGCCCGTGTAGTCGTGTTCGACCACACGCTGCGTTCCGGCGACGAGAATGAACGTGAGGCCAAACTGATACGCGAACCGGTGCTGTGGGCACACAACGATTACACCGAATGGTCGGGGCCGCAGCGCGTGCGCGATCTGCTGCCGGACGAAGCTGAAGCCTTGCTGCAACACCGCTTTGCCATCATCCAGGTATGGCGCGCGATCAACCAGCCTATTCAGTCCAACCCGCTGGCCATCGCCGATGCATCAAGCGTGCCCACAGAAGACCTGATGATTGCCGAGCGGCGCTACCCGACACGCGTCGGGCAGACCTACCGCCTGCGCTACGGCGCAGGACATCAGTGGTTTTATTTTCCGCAAATGCGCCGCGATGAGGCACTGGTATTCAAGGTATTCGACTCGGCCACCGATGGCCGGGCGCGCTTCACCGCGCACACTTCATTCGAAGATCCGACCACGCCTCCGGGTGCGCCGCCCCGACAGAGCATCGAAGCGCGGGCGCTGGTGTTTTTCGACCAGTAACCGCGGCTCAGGCCGGCAAGGGCACGCCTTCCTGTTCGCAGGAGTTCGACACGTCGCTGACGGTGACGCGGCGCATGTCGCGCACCCAGCGCAGATCATCGAAATCAGTGCCGCGATGCATGGTGCAGCGGTTGTCCCACATGATGAGCTCGTGCGGACGCCAGCGGTGGGTGTGCATAAACTGGCGCTGCGTGGTGTGGGCGATCAATTCGTCGATCAGCGCCCGACCCTCGGCATCGGGCATGCCCCAGATGCGGCCGGCGTGTGAGGCCACATACAGCGACTTGCGGCCATTTTGCGGGATGGTGCGCACCAGCACCTGCGGCACCGGCGGCAGTCGATTTTTTTCTTCTTCGGTGAAATCCATGAAGCCGTTACGCCGCCGCGAGTGCGCGATCCAGTGTTCGACCACCAAACCCTGCAATTTCTTTTTTGTCGCATCCAGCAATGCGTCGTACGCCGCGCGCTGATCGACGAACTGGGTGTGGCCGCCGATGGGCGCTACAGTTTCGGCATACAGCAACGAGCAGATGCTCGGCAGCCGCTTGAATGAACTGTCGGTATGCCACAGCTTGTTGCCGGCCTTGTACATGCGTTGCCGGCTGGTCTCGCCCCAGATTTTGCCGTCGGCCGCGAGATTGGAAATGTCGGCAAAGGCACCGGTATAACGCGTCGGCGTGGCTTTGGGATCCAGCGTGCGTTCCCCCTCAATGGGCCCGAAATGCTCCGCAAAGGCGAGTTGCTGATCCTGGGTCAGCGTCTGTTGCGGAAAGATCAGCACCGCGTATTTCCAGAACGCCTGTTTGATCGCAGCCACATCATCGGCAGCCAGTGGTTTGGCCAGATCGACATCACCGATCTCGGCCACGAAATCCGGCGTGACCGGATATATGGTAATACCCATACACTCCTCCTCTACTTCATCGGACGGCTGCACTGCCGCAGTATTATCGCGCGAATGCCGCGAGCCGGCGAATCTGCTGCGCAGCAATGTATCATTCCGAATAGTAGAAGATTTCAACCATCACGGAGGACAGCATGGCCAAAGGTTATTGGGTAGTCACTTACCGCGCGATCAAGGATGCCGATGCGTTTGCCCGTTACGCCAAGGTCGCGCCAGCCGCAGTGCAGGCCGGCGGCGGACGTTTCCTGGTGCGCGGAATGGCGGCGAAGGTTTACGAGGCCGGCATCCAGCAGCGCGTAGTAATCATCGAATTCGACAGCCTCGCGCAGGCGCTCGCTGCACACGACACGCCCGCATACCAGGCGGCGTTGAAGGAACTTGCCGGCAACGCCGTCGAGCGCGACATGCGCATCGTTGAGGGACTCGCTTAAAAGCGAGCGTCGCCCCGGACTTCAGCGCCGCACCAGATCCAGCAGCGCGGCGCCGTAGCGCTCCAGTTTTTTGGCACCAATGCCGCTGATTGCGCCCAGGGCATCCATGTCCGCAGGCCGCGCTGCGGCAATTTCCTGCAGCGTGCGGTCATGAAATATCACGAAAGCCGGGACTGACTGCACTCGCGCCTGCTCCATGCGCCAGACCTTAAGTTGCTCCAGCAATCCCGCAGCGGCTGCGGGCAAGGCGCTGCCGATCGTGCCGCGGCGCGTCTTCCTGGATTTGACTTTGCGCGGCAGTGCGTTGCGCATGGCGACACGCTGCTCGCCTTTCAGCACCGGCCGGCTGGAGTCGGTCAGGCGTAGTGCGCCGTAAGACTCGTGGTCCGGGCGGATAAACCCCAGCGCCGCCAACTGCCGGAATACGTTGCGCCATGCTGCTTCATCAAGCTCGGCGCCGATGCCGAACACATTGAGTTTGTCATGCCCCCATTGCGCGGTGCGTTCCGTAGCACGGCCACGCAGCACGTCGATCAGATGCATCGCGCCGAAGCGCTGGCCGGTGCGGTAGACGCACGACAGCGCCTGGCGGGAGGCCTCGGTCGCATCCCATGTCTGCGGCGGTTCGATGCAGGTATCGCAATTGCCGCAGGGTCCACTGGTTTCATCGAAGTATTCGAGCAGGCGTACGCGGCGGCAGCCGGCCGTCTCACACAGACCGAGTAAGGCATCGAGTTTCGCCACCGATACACGGCGGTAATCCTCGCCGCCCTCGGACTGGTCGATCATGCGCCGTTGCTGCACGACATCACTCAGGCCGTACGACATCCACGCATCGGCCGGTGCGCCGTCGCGCCCGGCACGCCCGGTTTCCTGGTAATAACCCTCGATACTTTTCGGCAGGTCGAGGTGAGCGACAAATCGCACATCGGGTTTGTCGATGCCCATGCCGAAGGCAATGGTGGCAACGACCACGATGCCGTCTTCGCGTTGAAAGCGCGCCTGGTTAGCCGCGCGCGATGCGGCATCCATGCCGGCATGATACGGAATCGCACGCACGCCCTGCCCGGCCAGCCACGCTGCGGTCTCATCGACTTTTTTGCGCGACAGGCAATACACGATACCCGCCTCGCCGTCATGGTCGTCGCGGATAAAACGCAGCAGTTGAACCCGCGCCTCCTGCTTGTCGACGATGGTGTAGCGGATATTGGGCCGGTCAAAGCTGGAGACGAATACCCGCGCGTCATCAAGCGCGAGGCGGTGAATGATTTCGACACGGGTCTGCGGATCGGCAGTCGCCGTCAGCGCGATGCGCGGCACTGCCGGAAATTTTTCGTGCAATACCGAGAGCTGGAGATATTCCGGGCGGAAATCGTGGCCCCATTGCGACACACAATGCGCCTCGTCGATGGCGAACAGCGCGAGTTTCGATGCGGCGAGGCATTCCAGCATGCGCGGCATCACCAGCCGCTCGGGCGCGATGTAGAGCAGATCGAGATCACCAGCACGCAGCGCCTTTTCGCAAGCGTTGACCTCGCGACCGTCGAGTGTCGAATTGAGAAAGGCTGCACGCACGCCCAATTGCTTCAACGCTGCGACCTGATCCTGCATCAATGCAATCAGCGGCGACACCACCAGCGCGGTACCTGCACGCAGCAGCGCCGGCAACTGGAAGCACAATGACTTGCCGCCGCCGGTGGGCATCAGCACCAGCGCATCACCACCGCCGGCAACATGTTCAATGATGTCCTGCTGCACGCCGCGGAATGCGGGATGGCCGAATACGGTGTTGAGCAGTTGCAGTGGGCGGGGATCGGCGGCGTGATTCATTGCGGAGTAGCGTGGTGACGGAGCAGTGTGGCGGCCCGGGTGGATGGAATGATCGGCAGCGCAAACAGGGCTCAACCATCGCCAGCGATACACAATTTAATGTTTAAAAACAAATACTTACAACAACACAGCAGCACCTATTCTGCCATCAGCCGTTACGTGAACGCCCGGCCAGTTTGCGCAGTTCCTGATGCAGCACGTCAGAAATGACCAGGCCCTCGGCCTGCGCCTTCGCGGTCGCCTGTTGCCGCCGCACACCTGGCAAGCGCACCCCTTCATCGGCGAGCATATGGCGAATCATGTCTTCGAGTCGTGCGTAATACACATCGGCGCCGGCCAGCGCGGAGGGATCAATCACGAGCACGGCATGGCCGATGCGCGGTTTGTTGCCGGGCTCGAAGTACGAATCATTCTCGCGGCTCAGCGCCGCACCGGTCAGCGCCACGCACAATGCTTCAACCATCAGTGCCAGTGCCGTGCCTTTGACGCCACCGATCGCGGTGAGGCTACCGGTCAGTGCGGCCTGCGCATCGGTCGTCGGATTGCCGTCGCGATCGACCGCCCAACCCAATGGAATTGATTTGCCTTCCTTGGCCATCAGCATGATCTTGCCGCGGGTCACTTCGGTCAGCGACAGATCGATGACCACAGGCGCGGCGTTTTTCCTCGGGAAAATCGCCGCCACCGGATTGGTCCCGAAAAAAGCTTTTTTGCCGCCCCAGGCATTGATCGCTGCCGGAGAGTTGGTGAACGCAAGCCCGACCATCCCTGCTTCGGCAACCGGTGCGAGATGATAGGCTGCTGCGCCGAAATGATGGCTGTTGGTGACACCAGAAAATGCAACGCCGTAGCGTTTGGCACGCTTGATCGCTTCATTGACCGCCAGCGCCGCCGCCGGAAATGCCAGTCCGCCACCGGCGTCGATCAGGCAGGTCGCGCCGGCCTTTCTGATGATTTTCGGTTTGGCCTTGCCGTCGGCGCGGCCCTCGCGCAGATGTTGCGCGTACAGCGCCACGCGCGACAGACCGTGGCCAGCCAAGCCTTCGGCTTCGGCCACAACCAGCGCTTTCGCGGTGGCTGTCGCCATCGCTTTGGAGGCACCCGCGCGCTTCAAGGCGCGTGTGGCGAGATCGGTCAGCGTCGCGGCAGCGAGGGTTGGCATCGGTTAAAACCTCAGTCCAGACGCGTGTTCGACGCCTTGGCTACCTCGGCCCATTTGGCTGTTTCTACTTTGACGAATGCTGCAAATTCGGCGGTTGTATTTCCGCCCGGTTCGGCACCAGAGTCAATAATGCGCTTCGAAACCTCCGGAGACTTCACGGCAGCAACCCATGACTTATAAAGTGTTTCAATGACCGGGGCCGGTGTCTTGCTGGGTGCGAAAAGACCATTCCACTGTACAGCCATATGCCCGGGAACACCGGCCTCAATCATGGTCGGGATATCCGGTGCCAAAGCCGAACGCTTGGGACCCGCCACACCAAGGCCACGCAGTTTGCCTGTCTTGAAATGACGTGCCGCAACCGGCAAAACAATAAATCCGGCCTGTGCCTCACCGGTCAGCACCGCGACAGTCTGTGGAGCCGCGCCTTTGTACGGCAAGTGGGTCATGCGTATGCCAGTCTTGAGCCGCAAAAGCTCCATGGCCAGTTGCCCCATTGTCCCCGCTCCGGATGATGCGTAATCCAGCGCATTCGGCTTCGACTTCGCAAGCGCAACGAATTGCTTGACCGTTTTAACCGGCAATGACGGATGAACGACCAGGGAAAATGGATACTGCGATGCCATCGAAATCGCAACCAGATCCTGACTGGGACTGTAGGTCAATTTACTGTAGACCGCCGGGCTGATCGCCAGGGATGAGTTGCCGAACAATACCGTGTAACCATCTGCGGGAGCCTTGGCAACGATATCTGCAGCGATGTTGCCACTGGCACCAGCGCGGTTATCGACGACAGCCCGCTGCCCCAGATCGGCGATAAATCTCTGCGCGATAATTCTGGCGATGGTGTCGCTGCCGCCGCCAGGCGGAAACGCCACGATCATGCGCACCGCACGAGTCGGAAAACTCTGCGCTGCGACATCACCCAGCGGGGCAAGTACCGCGCCGCCCGCCAGCACCAAGATAATCAAAAGGCGAATGTCGCAGATGTCGAATCTCGTCATGATTCTCCTCCCCAGTTGTTTTCTAATTTGAAGACCAGTGTCTCGCGCATGCCGGAAAAAATCAATCGCCATCCGACCGATACCGGCGCCGCAATCAGGCAGGCGTCAACAGCGACTGGCCGGGCTTGACGCGGGTGAAATGCACCGGGCGATTTTCAATACCGAAGCGCCCGTCCCGCCAACTCACACAGGTGTAATGCGAGTTTTCCAGATCATGGACATCTGGAAAATCGGCACGAAAATGCGCGCCGCGCGAATCTTCCCGTGCCATCGCTGCGAATCGAATCGATTGCGAAACCAGCACCAGATTCTTCAAATTCATCCAGTCATGCCAGGTCAGATTGTAGGCCAGCGTCGAACCATCCACGCCGGTTGCATCAAGCCGTGCGTCGAGTTCGTCGAGCAGTCCCGACGCACGATTAAGCGATGCCGCATCGCGCACGATTCCGACATCGTCCCACATGACCGCGTAGAGTTGCTCGCGGATTGAATTGATGTCACCACCTTCGCGAGAGAGTGGTGCCCGGCAGCGCGCCACTGCGGCATCAATCGCCTCCTGATCGGGGGCACGGAACTCGCCGTTGGCCTTGACCCAGCCGGGCATCACGTCACCGGCAATGCCGCCAAACACCGTGGAATTGGCGACACCATTACCGCCCAACCGGTTCGCACCATGCACACCACCGGAATCCTCTCCCGCGACAAACAGACCGGGCAGATCAGTCGAGCAATCGGTTTTGAAAGCAACGCCACCCATCATGTAGTGCGCGGTCGGCACCACATCGACCAGCCCGCCGACCAGGTCAAAACCGCAGTCGGCGCAACGCTCGACCATACCCTTGAACTCGCGGCGCACCATGACCGGATCGAGATGACGCATGGTGATGTAGAGGCCGCCGTGTTTATTGACGCGACCGGCGCGCATTTCCTCGTACATGCCGCGGCTGACGATGTCACGTGTCGCGCGTTCGTTACGCGGGTCGTAGTGGTGCATGAAACGCTCGCCCGCGCCGTTGAGCAACTGTCCGCCGACGCCACGCAGACCTTCCTCGATGATGGTGCCGGTGATACGCGTGTCAGATCCTGCGATCAATCCGGTGGGATGAAACTGCACCATTTCCATGTCGCGCAGCATGAGCCCACCGCGCAGCGCCATCGCCATGCCGTCGCAGCTCTTGTCGCCGGAGGGCGTGTGGTACTTGTACATGGTCGGCCCGCCACCGGTCGCGAGCAACACGGCCTGCGCCTGTACGAACACGAATTCGCCGTTGCGCATATCGATCATCACCACGCCGGAAATCGCATCGCCGGATTTACTTTTGATGAATTCAACGGCGCGGTGCTCTTCGAGCCGGTGGATGCCACGCGCCCAAACCTGTTCGGCAAGGCGGTTGATGATCTCGATGCCGGTCAGGTCACCCTTGTGCACGGTGCGATCGAAAGTCTGTCCGGCGAAAGCTTTCTGATGAATGGTGCCGTCTGGATTGCGATCGAAAAAACAGCCCAGCTCGTTCTCGAGTTCGTGGATGCGCTCGACCGCGGTTTCGACCAGCATCCAGGCGAGATCCTGATCGGGCAGCCACTTGCCACCCTCGATGGTGTCCATGAAATGGCGTTCTACAGAATCGCCCGCAGCCAACGCCACGTTATAACCGCCCTGCACCATGCGCGTGCAGCCGGTTTTTCCGAACAGTCCCTTAACCGCCACGGTGATCGACAATTCGGGATTGTGCTGATGCGCGTGTAACGCGGCGAACAGCCCGGCGCCGCCGGATCCGAGGATCAGGATGTCGGTCTTGATGGTGTTCATGAACGCTTAATTTTTGACGCCTAGAGCCGCCAGTACGCCCGCCCGCTTGTCCTTCGCCGCCGCATTGACCACCGTATAAAGACTGCCGCCGTGCGCATCCATCGCCACCAGCAACGGGCCGAAGCCCTTGATGCGGAACTTCCACAACGACTCGGGATTGAGGTCGTCGAGATCAACTTCTTCGATCTGCTCAATCCAGGTGGTCTCCAGCGCCGCGGTCCCGCCGATGATCGCGAGATAAACCCCGCCCAGTTCACTGAAGGCTTTCGCCGAGGCAGCGAACAATCCGCCCTTGCCGATGACTATGCGTACGCCGTACTGCTCCATCAACGGCCGCGTGAAACGCTCCATGCGCGAGCTGGTCGTGGTGCCGACGCAAATCGGCGCGTAGCCCGACGGATGCTGCTGTGTCTCTCCCACCCATTTGACGTTGGGTGCGGTGTGTATGACAGCGTGGCCTTTCATATCGAAACGCGTCTTGCGGCCATGATCAAACATATGGATTTGCGTGGCATCGCGGATCCCGTAAAGCGTGTTGTGCAGCGTGACAGTGTCATTGATGCGCAGCTTGCGCACCTGCTCTTCGGTCACCGGCATCTGCAATTCATAATGGGCCATCTCTGTATCCGCCGCTCAGTAGCCGTAGCTCAGGCCGGCGGGCGTGAACGTAGCCCGCGAGCGCCGCGCCGAGTGGCACTGCATGTTGACGGCGACTGGATTCATGGTGATGTGGGTCGCCGCGGTTTCGACGTGCACCGCAAATGCGGTCGAGTCGCCACCCAGTCCCTGCGCGCCGACGCCGAGTTGATTGACGACCTTGCTCAGTTCCGCTTCGAGTTTCGCGCCTTCGGGGTCCTCGCAGACACTGCCGAGCGGCCGCGTCGCCGCTACTTTCGACAAATGCACGCACAAATCTGCAGTGCCGCCGACACCGACGCCGACGATCACCGGGGGGCAGCTCTTGCCGCCGGCCTCCAGCACGCAATCGATGACAAAGGTCTTGATGGCAGCAATGCCCTCTGCAGGAATCGCCATTTTCAGCCAGGAGTTGTTCTCCGAGCCGGAACCTTTCGGAATCATTTCAATGGCCAGCGTGTCGGCCTCGGGCACGAAGTCGATGTTGATCACGGGGACCTGCCGGCCGCAGGAAGTGTGTTCGTTCTTGCGGGTGGTCGGATGCACCACCGACGAGCGCAGCGGGTACTCTTTGGTTGCCCGCTCGCAACCCTTGATGATGGCCTGCTTCAGTGCATAACCATCCATGACGACGTTATTGCCGATAGTGACGTTGTATATCGGGATGCCGGTATCCTGACACAGCAGGTTGCTGGTGTCTTCGGCCACGGTAATGTTGCGGATCATGGTGCCGAGAATGGCTTTGCCCGTAGCGTTGGTTTCGCCTTTATCCAGCCGCTGGAAGCCCTGCTTGATGTCGGGCGGCAGCATTTTCAGCGCACGGATGTAGAGTTCCTTGCACGCCTCTTCAATCTGTAGTGGATCGACCTTCACTGCATTACCTTTTTTTTGCGTGAAAAATCCGGGATATCGCAGAGACGTTGCGCCTCTGCGACGGCACCGGGATTTATCGTTACCTCACCTGCAGCTTGCGTGCCACGATAATCTTCGCCCAGCGCCCGCTTTCTTCCTTGATCGCCTTGGCGAATTCCGCTGAATCGTTGCCGACCGGGACCATGCCCAGGTCGTTAAAACGCTTGATGATTGCCGAATCGCCCAACGCGGCAACCGTGTCTTTGTGGATTTTGGCGATCACTGCCTTCGGCGTTCCAGCAGGCACCATGAAACCAAACCAACCGAGATTCTCGAAACCGGGCAGCGTTTCCGCAACCGCCGGCACATCGGGCAACTGCTTCGAGCGGTCCTTGCTCGTCACCGCCAATGCGCGCAATCTTCCGGATCTGACGAAATTGATCGCCGCTGCAAGATTGGGTGTCACGAACTGGATTTGTCCGCCCAGAAGATCGCCGATAGCCGGCGCCTCACCCTTGTAGGGGATGTGCACCACGTCGATGCCCGCGGTGTATATGAAATTCTCACCAGCGAGATGGGTTTGTGTGCCGATGCCAGCCGAGCCGAAGGTCACGCCTTTTGACTTTGACTTGGCCATGTCAATCAGATCTTTGACGGTCTTTGCCGAAAAACTCGGATTCACGACGATCGCCTGTGGTCCGCTGGCGACGTTGGTCACCGCAACAAGATCCTTCTCAGCGTTGTATGGCAGCTTCCGGTATATGTGCTGGTTGGCGGTGACGATGGAACCCGAAGTCATGAACAGGGTGTAACCGTCGGCCGGAGCTTTGGCCGAGAGATCAGCGCCGATGTTGCCGCCGGCACCTGCACGGTTATCAACCACTATGGTCTGCCCCCAGATCTGCGTCAGCTTCTGCGACACGACGCGCGTGACAATGTCGGTCGCTCCGCCTGCCGAAAACGGCACGATGACGCGAACCGGCTTGGCTGGATAGCTCTGGGCCGCTGCTGAAATAGATACACATAACGCTCCCGCCATCAAAATCAGTGCCGCTTGACGCATGTTTTTTCTCCTGGGTTTAGTCATTGCATGCAAATTGTTAACTGATTCAAGATACTCCTTGCCTGTGGCGCTAGCAAGATTCCGGTGCACTACAGCCCGAGTGCATCGGCTGTAAGTTTGCGCAGTTCTTTATTCATTTTTTCCCGCAGGGTCCGGTATGCCGGGCGCCGCGCGACATTGACGAGTTCATAGGGATCCTTGTCGAGGTCATACAGCTCATCCAGTTCGCCGTTGCGCGCACGATTGACCCAGTGGATGTACTTGTAGCGGTCGGTGCGCACCGCCTTGTAAGTCATGTTGACCAGCCAGGGATAAGCGTTCTCGGCCCAGTATTCGATGAATATGGATTTACGCCATCCGGCGCGTTTACCCTTGATCAACGGCAGCACCGATCGGCCTTGAATATGCACGCCGGGCTTGCCGCCGGCGATTTCGATCAGCGTCGGCGCGAGATCCTGCAGAATCACCAGATCACGGATACGCGATCCCGGCTTGATGGATTTCGGCCAACGGATGGTCAATGGCGAACGAATGCCTTCTTCGTAGGCAAAGCGCCGCTCCGGCCCGATGCCGTGTTCGCCGAAAAAATAACCATTGTCGCCGAGGAACAGAATCACCGTATTGTCGAGTTCACCCGTCTCCTCCAGCGTCTTGAGAATCATGCCGACACCTTCATCCACCGCAGCCATCATCGCCGCGCGCAGACGGATTTCTTCCTGCTTGCCGGAATGGATGGCGTCGTGCATGACTCTGGATGCCTCGTTCTTGCGCAACTCGACAGCTTCGGCCCACACCGGCTTGTGCTTGAGAAACTCTTTCGGTTGCTGCATGTTGGGTTTTTTCGGGAACACACAGCCCCGGTAGAGATTTTCATGGCGTTTCGCCGGGCGATAACCATCCATTTTGAACGAGCCGTCAGCTGCCTGCTCGGCATCGGGATGCACCGCCTTGTGCGCAAACCACAGCGACCACGGCTTGTCGTGTTTGCGTCGGTCTTTGCTACTGAGCCAGTCCACCGCCATGGTGTTCATGATGTCGGTAACGTAGCCCTGATGCTGCACGTACCGGCCGTTTTCATTGAGCTTCGGGTTATAAAGATTGCCGTGACCGTCGTAAGCCACCCAGAAATCGTATCCGGGCCGTGGCTTGCCGTCGTTGCCCATGTGCCATTTGCCGATGTGTGCAGTCTCGTAACCGAGCTTCTGCAATTCGAGGTGGTAATTCGGCAGCCGATGACTCGCCAGATCACGGGCGACGTTGTCGATGATGCCGTGGCGACTGGCGTACTGGCCAGAAAGTATCGAAGCGCGATTGGGCGAGCAGATCGGCGTGGTATGAAACGCGCGCTCAAACAGCACGCCTTCGTGCGCGATACGGTCGATATGCGGCGTCTTCATGTACGGATGGCCACCGGCACCGAACTCGTCGAAGCGCAGATCATCCACCAGGATCAGCAGCAGGTTCGGTTGCTTGCGTTTACTTGTTTTCACGAGCGCCCTCTTTATCGTCATGGTTACGCATCACACCAGGTTGAGCAAAAACGACAACCCGGCAACCAGCGACACGCCTGCGGCTGCCGCGAGCAGTGTTTTCTGCCACTCACGCCATTCCAGAAATTCCAGCGCCAGCACACGCAAGCCACCCGCCATGTGCGCGGCGAGCAGCAGCACCAATCCTGTTTCCGCGAATTTCACCAACGGCTGTTCGGTCCAGCGCAGGAAACCATCGAGCTTTGCTGCGCCGTGCAGGGCCTGGCCCAGCGCCCAGAAATGCAGCGGCAGGAACAGGGCGAGCAGCAGTCCGGACGCGCGATACACAATGAATGCCCAATACGCCGGGTGGTTGCGTGCGCGAATATCGTTTTTCATGCGGCGCCTCCGCCGAACACTGCAATCACTGCGCGCATGCCCCACAGCAGCAGCAACAGTGCCACTGCGCCGGCCAACAAATCAAGTCCGCGACTGCGCCAGTTGCAGGTCTCGGCGAGTATGGTGCGCAGGCCGATCGGCGCGTGTACGGCGACGG
Organism: Betaproteobacteria bacterium; assembly: GCA_032128415.1. Lineage (GTDB taxonomy): Bacteria > Pseudomonadota > Gammaproteobacteria > Burkholderiales > SG8-41. Next base: position 13,832 of record JAQBGW010000165.1, read on the forward strand.
CGACGACAAACAGCGTATAAAAAATCAGCCAGCCGTTATTGCCCTGCGTGCGGCCGAGTATCTCGGCGGCGCTGAGCCCGCTACGCACCGCATAGATCATGGTCACGAGGTGTACGGCCACACACAGCGCGAGTACTGCCGCACTCGCGCGTTGTGCGCCCCACAGCAGAACCTCGCTGCGGCGATTCATGGCACACCTGCCGAACTTAGATATAACCTGTTGATTTTATTCATTTTTATATTTCTCCTGCCAGCGTTGCAGCCAGCACTGCACGCTTCAGCCCGGCGATACCGGCGGTCGGCGACAATCCTTTGGGGCAACGTTCGGTGCAACTGATATGGGTATGACAGGCATGACAACCGGCGTCGCCCGCTACCGCCGCCAGTCGTTCGGTGCGCGCGGTATCGCGCACGTCATTGATCAGCGTCCACGCACGGTTGAGCGCTGCGGGACCGAGATAATCCTTGTTCCAGGTAACCACGTCGCAGGCGCTGTAACAAACACCGCAACCGATGCACTCGATGCCGGCATCGACGCGCTTGCGCTGCTTCGACTCGGGCGAGACTTTGGCAAAAGCGTCTTTACGTGTAGTGCTGCCTTTAAAACTGCCGCGGGCACGCGCCCATTTGTCGAAAAATTCGCGCATGTCAGTGACCAGATCCTTGATCACCGGCAGATTGCGCAGCGGCGCGATTTCCACTTTGCCGTCTTTGGCGACTTTCGACACATGCGTGCGGCAGGTCCAGCGCGATACGCCGTTAACCGTCATTGCACACGACCCGCAAACACCCACGCGGCAGGCAAAACGGTAGGCGAGTGTTGAATCGCACTTGCGCTGCACGTAGGTCACCACGTCGAGCACAGTCTGGCTTTCCTGCCGCGGCACCTCAAAATCCTGGAAGCCACCCTCCTCAGTGCCGCGCCAGATTCTGACTTGCAGGGTATCCATGGGCTGCCTTCTAATGTGTCGCAGCCGGCCCGCCGGCAGTGACCGTCGGCGCGGCCAGTCGCTGAATCATGACATTGACGCAGGCCGGTTTGCCGCTGGCCATCGCGCGCTGGATGGCCGGGCGTAATTCTCCGGCACAGGTCACCAGTTCGCCGTGACCGCCGAGTGCCGCCACCGCCAGGTCGTAACGCGTAGCCAGCAATTCGCAACCAAGTGCGCGCGCCTTGCCATAAGTCCGCAACTGAATCTGATGTTCGGCGTTCCAGCAGGCATCATTGCCGACAACAATGACAAAAGGCAGCTTCTCCCGCACCGCCGTATCGAACTCCATCAGGTGATATCCAAAACCGCCGTCACCCATCATGACAATCACCGGCGCCTGCGTACGCGCCATGCGCGCGGCCAATGCAAACGGCACGCCGCTACCGATGGAACCACCGGGGCCGTTGATGATACGCGTGGGTGCCGACACACAGGCCTGCCCCCACTGGGCAAACTCGCCGCCGTCGACAATGAATACCGCATCGGGCGACGCATTCAGCACTTCCTGTACCGCGCGACTCACTTCGACCGGGTGTGGTGGACCGGCATCGCCGGTATTGATATCGCGCCAGTCCGCGGGCCGGAATGTCATTGCATCGACAACTTCCTTGAACCAGGCATCGCCGGACTTGCGCTGACCCGCCTTGATCAATGCACTCACCGCAGCGACCGTATCCGCCTGCACCGACATCACCACGCGTGCTGCGCCCAGATTGGCGGTCGCCCGTTGCAGCACTTCGACGTCGGGATCGATAACCGCAAAACGGCAATCCGCGGCAATCGCCGTTATCTGCCCGAAATGCAGTGAAAAATCAGGGCGCTTGCCGATCAGCACCACCAGATCCGCACGCGCCAGCACGCCGGCAAAAGCACCGATGCTGGCATCCTTGGTGCCGCGCGGACTCTCCATGCATACAGCCGGCACACCAGTGGCGGCAGCGAGTTGCCTGACCTTTGCCGACACCGGCGCGTGCGACATCACCGGACCGAGCACAATCAGCGGTCGCACTGCGGATTTCAATAATGTCTGCAGCGCGGTAACGGATTTTGGATCCAGCGGATTTTCCACGGCGGCGAAATCAGCGGGCCGCGCCAGCCGATCAGCACCGTCGGTGACTTTCGCTTCCAGCACATCGAAGGGCAGGCTCAGATGTACGGGTCCGGGACGTCCGGAGCACGCAATGCGGCAGGCTTTGGCAATATCTGCGCCGAGTGACTCGGCGCTCGCCGCCGTCCACGAGGCCTTGACCACCGGCGCCGCAAGGTCAGCCTGGCGCATTTCCTGGAACGATCCGCGCCCCAACTCATTGAGTGGTGCATGTCCGGACAGCAGCACCATGGGGGAATCCGAGGCGAGCGCCGTGTATAGCGCACCAACGCCGTTGGCATGTCCGGGGCCGCCGGTGAGCAGTGCGATGCCGGGTTCGCCGGTCAGCCGCCCCCAGGCATCGGCCATATGCACCGCCGCACCTTCATAGCGCACGTGGGTAATGGCAAGTTTGGCTTCGATGGCGGCGTCATAGACCGGCATGATGTGATTGCCGGACAGCGAAAAAATTCGACGCAGCCCGGCTTGCGCCAGTGAGCGCGCAAGGATATCGGCGCCGCGGAGTGTGCTCATCGGTGGGCGTTGCTATTTCACAAAATACTTCAAAAAATCAGAAATCACGGAATCCTGCGGACGGCCGCTGCGCAAAATATGGCGCCACGGCCGCGGGCAGACTGTCTGCGATCGGCTTACGCGCTTTCGTACAGGCGCGTCATCACAAATTCATTGTGGCCCAGCGCCTCGGCAGCGGTCAGACGGCCGTTGCAGGTGCGCAGCATCACTTCGACCAATTCATCGCCGGTCTGGTCGAGATTCTTCTCCCGCTGCAGCAAGCCGGAGCAATCGTAATCGACATGCTCCGACATCGTGCGCACGGTGCGCGGATTGGCCGTGAGCTTGATCACCGGAATAATCGGATTGCCGATGACGTTGCCCTGGCCGGTCGGAAACAGATGCACCACATAACCGGAGGCCGCACACAGCGTGACCATTTCCGCCGCAGCCGAGGATGAATCCATAAACCACAGTCCCGGCTTGGTTGGCTCTTCGGCCTTGTCGAGCACACCGATAACTTTGCACTTTTTGCCGATTTTCGCGATGTTGCCCAGCGCTTTTTCCTCGATCGTGGTCAGGCCGCCGGCGATATTGCCCTTGGTCGGCTGCGAATCGGACAGGTCGCTGGTCTTGTGGCGTTCGATGATTGCCTGGTAGCGGTCGAACATTTTCATGAACTGCTCCCGCACTTCAGGCGTCGCGCAGCGGTCGGCCACGATATTCTCGCCGCCGGTAATCTCAGTGGTCTCGCCGAAGCACATGGTGACCCCAAGCGGCTCGAGTTTGTCGAATGCGCTGCCGACGGTGGGATTGGAGCCGCAGCCGGAAGTGGTGTCAGATTCGCCGCACTTGGTCGAAACCCACAGGTCGCTGATCGGACATTGCTCGCGCTGCAGCTCGGAGGCCCACTGCACGTATTCCTTGGCGACTTTGGAGGCGCGCAGGATGGTGTCATGGTCACCGTGCATCTCGATACCGAAGCCGGTGACCGGCTTGCCGGTCTTGGCAATACCATCGACAACTTTCTTGGCCCATCCTTCTTCGATGCAGATCACCACCACGGCGGCGACATTCGGATTGGCACCCGCGCCGATCAGCGTACGGAAATGCAGATCCAGGTCGGCGCCAAACTGCAGCCGGCCATAGGGATGCGGAATCGCGATTGCGCCTTTGACGTTGTTGGCAACCGCTTCGGCAGCGGCGTTCGACAGATCGTCGACCGGCAAAATGACGACATGGTTGCGGACGCCGACGCGGCCATTCTCGCGGCGATAGCCGGAGAAAGTGGTTTTACTGTTGATCATTTTTAACCTCGTTAATTGTGTACGGGGAAGCGGATGAACGGGAGGATGCAGTTCGGAAACAACTGTGACCTACCAGCGCTTGGTCTTGATATTGTGGACATGAGCGTGCTCGCCCACTTTGATGTCGGCTACCGCCTTGCCGATATCGAAACCGTATTTGATGATGGTGTCGCCCTTCTTGATTTCACGGAGCGCCGCCTTGTGGCCGATGGGAATGTCGTTGAGGGCCTTGACCTTGATCGTGGAGTCGTCTTCCATCACCCAGCCGACCATTTCCTGTCCGGATTTGATGCCTTCGATGACAGCTACGCCGACCGTGTCTTTTTTGTCGTGTACCAACAGGTGAATCATTTTGCCTCCTGGATGAATACCGCAACTGTGAATATAAGAGATGCAAAAACCAGCACTGCAGAGCCGGTGATGCTAACCCCGGCACTTCCGACAAGTCAACTATATGACCTATATGAATCAGCCCCGGCGTGCTAGACTGCCGCACACCATGATAGCCGCTCCCCATCCCGTTGCTGACAACCTGGCCGGAAACAATCTGACCTCTGCTCCGCTCTACCGCGAGGTGCATTGGCGCATCACGCGGGCACTCGCTGAGGGCAAATGGAAACCGGGCGAAGCCATCCCCAGTGAATCGCGGTTAGCGGCGGATTTCAGCGTATCGATCGGCACCATCCGCCGCGCCATCGACGAGCTGGTCGCCGGACGCATCCTCGTACGCCAGCAGGGCCGCGGCACCTTCGTTGCCACACATACCGAAGACCGCACGCTGTTCTACTTTTTTCATATTGTCGGCAAGGATGGCGGTCGCGTGTTTCCGGTTTCTGAACTGCTGTCGTTCCGCAGAGAACGCGCCGATGCCGGCGACGAAGCCCAATTGAGCGTGGCGCGCGGCAGTCGGGTGGCGCGGGTACGCAATCTGCTCAAACTCGCCGACAAGCCGGTGGTGCTCGACGACATCACCGTTTCGACCGAGCGCTTCAAGCGCATCGACGAAGACACTTTCCGCAACCGTGAAGGTACGATTTACGGGCTTTATCAGGCGCGCTACGGCGTCAACGTGGTGCGTATCAACGAACGATTGTCGGCAGCACATCCGCCTGCGGATATCGCCGCAATACTCGGCATGCGTGCCAATCAGCCGGCACTGCATATTCGCCGCATCGCCTACACCTATAACGATTCACCGGTGGAACACCGGTTGAGCTGGATCAACTCAGCCGATCACGAGTATCTCAGTGATCTGTGGAAAACCGCAGCGCAATAAACGCCGCCCGACTGCGCTGCCAGGGTCTGCTGACGAAATCTAACGACCGAGTTCGCGGCGCGCAATGGCAATCTGCGCCGGATCCTTTGCATACTGCAGCAACCACTCGAACTGCACCCGCGCATCGGCACGCAGCCCGGCGCGCGCGAGTGCCAGCCCGGCGCGCAGCCGCGCATCGGCTGCAGCGGCATCAGGCGTCGCGGCGCGCAGTGCCGAGCGCAGATGAAAATCCGCCGCGAGCAGCGACTCGTTGCGCGCCTCGTGCAAGCGGCCCATGCCGGACAGCACTGCCCGTGCCAGCAATGGTTCGGCGTGCGGCAATACGCGTTCCAGCAACAGGCGTGCGCTGTCATGCTGGCCGTAATCGGCGTACTGCTGTGCGAGTACAGTCCAGGCCTGCGCCTGAATGCTGGTCATCGGTAATTTGTCAGCGCTCAGCCGACGGGCAATATCGTTGGCCATGTCAGCGCGGTCGGCGCGCAATGCCAGTGCCGCAAGGCGCATGCTCCATTCATCCACGGTGACGCCCGCGGGTACGGGTAGACCGCGCCAGTAATCCAGCGCCCGCGCCAGCTCCCCGGCCGCTACAGCGAGTTCACCCAGCGCATACCGTGCAGTCTCCCCGGGCGGCGCCAATCCAGCGGGCGCCGCGACTACCAGTCGCAGCCCTGCGCGCGGCAGTCGTGCGGCGGAAAATCCTGCAACGAGTTGCGCCAGCGCGCCTTCGCGTATCGGAGCTGCTCGCGCGCTGCGCGCGAGGTAGGCAAAATAGGCGCGCGCAAGCACCGGTTCCGCTACTCGCCGGCGCTGCGCAAATTCAAACCAGTCGGAGTCATCGCCGGCAAGCAGATGATGCGTATTGGCGGATTCGCGCGCGAGGGTGTCGTAAGCGTCCCACACTTGCGTAGCCGTTACTGTTAGTGCCTGCGGTGCTGACGCGTCGAGCAAATGTTCCAGCGCTTCGATGCCGAGCACCGCAGACGGTTGACGCTGAGCCGCATCGAAAATTACGCGCCACCAACCTGTATCCGCAGCGCGGGATAGCGCAGCACGGGCCTGCACCACGGCTTCTTGCGGTTTGATCAGACCCGTAAGCAGGCGCAGGCGGAGCTTCACCGGGTGGCCGTCTTCCAGCAGTCCCAGCCAATCCACAGCTTCCTTGACGCGATCCAGATCCAGCAAGGTATCGACAAATTCCTCCACAATCGCGGCAGTCAGCGGCTGGTAGTCCTGCTGGAAACGCAGCATGCTGCCGTAGGCCTCAAGTGAGCGGGATTCGCGGGCATAGCTGCGGATGACCAGCAGCCGCAGATCGCGGATCTGGGCGCCCCGAAGGAAGTCCCCTTGGGGGACGCCCCGAAGGAAGTCCTCTTGTGGGGCGGAACTGACGCCCGGCGCCCACAGCGCCCGGGCAGCATATTCCCGCGCTGCGGCACCTTGCCCCATGGCCAGAGCCGACTGCGCGGCGAGCGCGTGCAGGTCAGTGCGCGCATCCGCCGGCAAATTCACCGGAAACACGGCAGCGCGTCTCAGCACTTCATCGTGGCGGTTGCTGCGGGCGAGCAGCTGCAGGCGCAGCCGCTCCCACTCCACCCAGGGCGCCCCGGAGGAAGTCCCCTTGGGGGGCGCCCCGGCAGTATCGCCGGGCTGCAGCTCATCCATGCGGTGCAGTGCAAGTTGCGTAGCACCCGCATGCATCAGCGCGCGGATTGCATCCAGACCATCGGGTGCGTCCGCTGCCATAGTTGCAGACGTTGCGTGCATGCTCAGGCATGCCAGCATCCCGATGCGGATGTATTGCAAGCTGGTCATGTGGTTATTGTAGCGGTGCCGCGTGTGCCGCGTGTGCTGCGGTGGTTGTGGGCACCCGGTCGAAAAAAGAGATCGCAATAAAAAAGGCGGCCGTAGCCGCCTTTTTGATATTCACGGAGTGAATTTCTGCAGAACTATTCCGCCGCCGGCGCCGGCGCCTCTTCCAGTATGGCTTCAACAGGAACTCTGCTCGTCAGTTTCTCCTTAATGCGCGCCGCTTTGCCCGACAGCCCGCGCAGGTAATAGAGCTTCGCGCGACCGACGTCACCGCGACGCTTGATCTCGATGGTGGCAATCCCCGGGGAATAGGTCTGGAACGTCCGCTCGACGCCCTCGCCGGAAGATATCTTACGCACGATGAACGATGAATTGATGCCGCGATTGCGCTTGGCGATCACCACCCCTTCATACGCCTGCACACGCTTGCGCTCGCCCTCGACCACGTTGACGCTGACGATAACTGTGTCGCCCGTGGTGAATGCCGGAATCTTGCGGCCCAGACGCTTGATTTCTTCCTGCTCCAGCTTCTGAATCATGTTCATGCTCATACTCCTTCAAAACTTGGTGCGTACGCCGTCATGGCGTCCGCGGTTAATCTGTCTTCTCGACCTGCTTCATATTTCCGGTCAGTTCCTGCCGGTATTCCTCCAACAACCCACGTTCCTCCGTACTGAGCGCCCGCCGTTCCAGCAGATCCGGCCGGCGCTGCCACGTACGTCCCAACGCCTGCTTCAATCGCCAGCGTCCAATCTCGGCATGATTGCCCGACAACAACACCGCCGGCACCGCCACATCCGCATACACCTCCGGGCGTGTGTAATGCGGGCAATCGAGCAATCCATCCACAAATGAATCCTGGTTCGCCGACTCGGCATCGCCGAGTGCTCCCGGCAACTGCCGCACCACGCAATCCATCAACACCATCGCCGCCAGTTCGCCACCGCTCAACACATAGTCGCCGATGGAAATTTCCTCGATCGGCAGCTGCCCGACGACCCGTTCATCCACCCCTTCGTAACGCCCGGCGAGCAGCACTATGCCCGGCACCCGCGCCAGTTCCACCACTGCGGTGTGATCCAGCATCCGTCCCTGCGGCGTCAAATGCACCAGCCGCGGTTGCGATACACCCGCACTGATCTGCCGTTGGCGCGCCGCCTGCAACGCTTTACCCAGCGGCTCCGCCATCATCACCATCCCGGGACCGCCGCCGTACGGCCGGTCATCCACGGTGCGGTGCGCATTCGTCGCAAAATCGCGCGGATTCCACGCCACAAACTGATACAGCCCGCGCTCCCGCGCCCGGCCGGTGATTCCCAATTCCGTCACCCCATCGAACATCGCGGGAAACAGCGTGACAACATCAAACTGCAGCATCAGTAGTCCGCTTCCCAATCCACCACAATGACACCGCCGGCAAGATCAACCTTGCGGATTACCGGGCCGATGAACGGCAACAGTCGTTCGTGCTCACCTGCCACCTTATCTGCCACTTTGTCTGCCACCTTGTCTGCCGCCTTATCCTCCACCACCAACACATCATTGGCGCCGGTCTCGAAAACCCGGGATACCTTGCCCAACGTCACGCCCGCCGTATTGATCACTGCGAGACCGACCAGATCAGACCAGTAATACTCGTTTTCGCCGACTTCCGGAAAAACATCACGGGACACTGCAACCCGCTGTCCCTGCAGCGCTGCCGCCTGCTCCCGGTCGGCAATGCCTTCCAGCTTTGCCACCACCGTAGCGCCATGCTGCTTTGCAGACTCGACGACTCGTGGTTGCCAGTCGCCGTCCTTTCCCATTTGCCAGACCGCGTACTGCAGTAGTCCTAGCGGTGTTTCGGTAAAGGGCTGTAGTTTGATCCAGCCCTTGACCCCGTAGGGGGCGACGACGCGCCCCATGACCACCAGCCGCTCAGGCGGCCTTTGGCTCACCAGCCTGCTTGACGAGCCGGGTCACCGTGTCGGAGAGCAACGCGCCCTTGCTCTGCCAAAACGCGATGCGTTCGCGGTTGATGCGCAAACGCTCGGTGCCCTCGGGCGCCTTGGGATTGTAGAATCCCAGACGTTCGAGGAAGCGGCCGTCACGCGCAAAACGCGAGTCAGCAGCAACCAGATTGAAGAACGGGCGCTTTTTGGCACCCCCACGTGCTAAACGGATAACGACCATGATAAAAATTCCTGTCGACAGGAAATGTCGAAAGGGGCGGATTTTACGCTAGTTTTTCACTTACACGCAACAAAAGCGGGCGTCTGCAGCGTTTCCGGGATGACTGGGGGCTGCGCGCGAAAATATTATTTAACTTATTGATTTTTAACATATTTATGACAAATTCCGAGATCGCCCCCAGCGCCCGTATCAACACCGCACTGCATACCCGCTTCGGTGAGGATTACAACCCCGGCGCAGCACAACCAGGTCTCGCTGATCTGGCGCGAATTGCCGAACATCGGTCGATCCGGCGTTATGCCACCACCCCCATTGCGCCGGAGTTATTGCGGTTGTTATTCGCCTGCGCCCTCTCGGCGCCGACTAAAAGCGACCTGCAGCAGGCCGACATCATCCATGTCGTCGACGCCGCCAAGCGTCAGCGCATCGTCGCCACGATCCCCGACATGCAATGGATACTCGATGCGCCGGTGTTCCTGGTGTTCTGCGGCAACAACCGCCGCATCCGCCATATCGGCGCCTGGCGCGACAAGCCGTTCGCGAACGAGCATCTCGATCACTTCATGAATGCTGCGGTAGATGCCGGCATTGTCATGATGAATTTCATCCGCGCTGCCGAAGCTGCCGGTTTGGGTACTTGCCCGATCAGCGCCGTCCGCAATGCCGTCGCTGCCGTGAGCAGCGAGCTGGCCCTGCCCGAGGGCGTATTTCCACTGGCGGGACTCTGCGTAGGGTATCCGGCGACGCCGGGTCACATCAGCCCGCGACTGCCGCTGGCGGCCACGGTACATACCGACCGCTACGACGAAACCCGGTTACGCGAGCAGGTCGATGCCTACGACCAGCGGCGACACGCCAATCATCCATACGCAAAACAACGGCGTACCGCGCAGTTCGGCAAAGCTGAGTTTTATGGCTGGTCAGAGGACAAGGCCCGGCAATATGCTGAGCCGGAACGGGCGGACTTCGGCGCTTATATCCGGCGTCAGGGATTCAGCCTCAAGTAACTGACCCGCCCGGCGCGCTACTCAGCGCGCGCCCGGAAACATGCCCTTCATCGAACGCATCATTTTCGCCATGCCACCCTTGGCGACCATCTTCATCATCTTCTGTGTCTGCTCAAACTGACTGAGCAGACGGTTCACTTCCTGCACGCTGACACCCGCTCCCGCGGCGATGCGACGCTTGCGTGTTGCCTTGAGCAGTTCAGGTTTGGCGCGCTCCAGCGGCGTCATTGAGTTGATGATGCCCTCCAGCCGGCGGATCGTTTTGTCGTCCATCTGCGGCGCGCTTTGTGCCGCCTGTGCCAGTTGCGCAGGCAATTTGTCCATCAGCGCGCTCATGCCACCCATCTTGCGCATCTGCATGACCTGTTGCTTGAAATCATCAAGATCAAAACCCTTGCCGCTCTTGACCTTGCGCGCAAATTTCTCGGCTTCCGCGTGATCCACCGACTTTTGGACATCTTCGATCAGCGACAACACGTCGCCCATGCCGAGTATGCGCGACGCCATGCGATCGGGATGGAAGGCCTCCAGCCCGGTCAGTTTTTCGCCGACACCGGCAAACTTGACTGGTTTCCCGGTGACATGGCGCACCGATAGCGCCGCGCCGCCACGCGCATCGCCGTCGAGTTTGGTCAGAATCACGCCGGTCAGCGGCAATGCATCACCAAACGCTTTGGCAACATTGACTGCGTCCTGACCCTGCATCGCATCAACCACGAACAGTGTTTCAATTGGGTTGAGCGCCGCGTGCAATTCGCGGATTTCCCGCATCATCGCCTCATCGATCGCCAGTCGCCCTGCGGTATCAACGATCAACACGTCGTGAAAATGCGTGCGCGCGTATTGCAGCGCGCCCTGCGCAATCGCTACGGGTAATGCATCAACCGGCGCCGCATGAAAATCTGCATCGACCTGCCCGGCAACAATCTTCAATTGCTCAATCGCCGCAGGGCGGTACACGTCGCAACTTGTCAACAACACTTTTTTCCGCTGCTCGGTGCGCAACCAGTGCGCCAGTTTGCCCGCGGTAGTGGTCTTGCCCGCGCCCTGCAGACCGGCTAGCAGGATGACTGCGGGCGGTTGAGCGGCCAGATTGAGCGACTCGTTATGCTCGCCCATCAGGCTGACGAGCTCGCGATGCACGACGCCGACCAGCGCCTGCCCCGGTGTCAGACTGCCGATGACTTCCTGACCGACCGCCTTTTCACGTACTCGGTCGATGAACGTGCGGACCACCGGCAGCGCAACGTCGGCCTCCAGCAACGCGACGCGGACTTCACGCAAGGCGTCCTGGATATTGCTGTCCGTCAGGCGCGCTTCGCCACGCAGCGTCTTGACGACGCGTGACAGCCGCCCGGTGAGGTTGTCGAACATGGGGTGTGCGTTCGGGTAAACTTGAAAGATGAAAGACATTTTACCGTATCTGATCAGCGCGCTTCTTTACGCAGCGATGGCGGTCTACTTCTGGCGGCTGCACTGGTCGATGGCGGACGCAGCTCCGGTATCGCAGGCGCCATCCACCGCAGAGCGCATCGGCGTGCTGATTGCGCTCGGCGTGCATGCCGGCGCGTTGTTCGGGGTGATGTTTTCGGGAAATACGCTGCGCATCGGCGTTGGTGATGCGGTTTCCACCATCCTCTGGCTGACGGTACTGATCTACTGGCTGGGCGGCCTGTTCTACCGCCTTGAGGGATTGCAGGCACTGATCATGCCGATCGCGGCGGTCGCGGCTTTGCTGCCTGTTCTGTGGCCGGCCGCGCGGCCGCTGCCCAACACCGAACTGCTTGCTTTCAAGCTGCATCTGGTCATTTCGATGCTCGCTTACAGCCTGTTTACAATCGCCTCGCTGCACGTACTGCTGATGACTATGCTGGAACGCAAGCTGCACCAGGGCGCGCTGCCAGCAGGCCTGCGCCGGCTGCCGGCTCTGCTGACCATGGAAACGTTGTTGTTCCGCATCATCTGGGCAGGGTTTGTCATGCTGTCACTGACACTGGCCAGCGGCATGGTGTTCTCAGAGGAAGTCTTCGGCAAAGCCGCGCAATTCAATCACAAAACAATTTTCGGCATCGTGTCCTGGTTGGTGTTCGGTGCGCTGTTGTTTGGTCGCCATTTTTACGGATGGCGCGGCCGCACTGCCGTGCGCTGGACACTATCCGGTTTCCTGCTGCTCGTACTGGCTTATCTGGGCAGCAAATTCGTCGTCGAAGTCCTGCTCGGGCGAAGCTGACGGGCGGCGTCGTTCCGACACCGGCTTCAGTTCTGCCGTTCTGGTTACCGTGAGGTGTACACATGGAAGTATTGCTACTCACTTTTCTGATCCTGCTTAACGGCGCTTTCGCAATGTCTGAAGTCGCGTTGCTGACAGCCCGCCGCTCGCGGCTGACCATGCTCGCGCATCGAGGAGACAAACTCGCAGCGGCCGCAGTAAAACTCAGCGCCGAGCCAACACGATTTCTCTCGACGGTGCAGATCGGCATCACGTCGATCGGCCTGCTCAACGGCATCGTCGGCGAAGCGATCTTCGCTCCACCGTTTGCAGAATGGTTGCAGGCACAGGGGCTGGAGACGAAATTCAGCGGGGTGCTGGCCACTCTGGTGGTTGTCGCTTGCATCACCTACATCTCCATCGTTCTCGGTGAAATCGTGCCTAAACGCCTCGGCCAGCACAGCGCCGAGAATATCGCCCGCCTGGTGGCGTGGCCGATGCGTGTACTTGCCTGGATTACCGCCCCCTTCGTGCACCTGCTGACGATATCCACAGACGCCGTGCTCAAGCTTGCACTGAGGATATTTCGCCTGCAGCCACAGGATTCCGGGCCGCAGCCGCTGTCGATCGACGAGATTCGTACCATCGTGCTCGAATCATCCAACGTGATGCCGAAAAAACACGCCTCGGTGCTGCTCAATCTGCTGGAAATCGGCTCCATCACCGTGGACGATGTGATGATCCCGCGCAACCAGCTCGAAGCCGTTGACCTGGATCTGCCGATTGAAGAACTGGAACAGCAATTGTCTACCGCTCATCACCGGCGCGTTGTCGTTTATCAGGATCAGCTCGACAATGTGATCGGCACCATGCGCGTGCGCCATGCGCTGACGCTGATCCAGCGCGATGAGCTGACCCGCGAAAGTCTCCGGGAAATGATCCGCGAACCCTATTTTGTACCCTCGTCAACACCTTTGCTGTCACAGATTCAGAATTTCCAGGAACAACAGGATCGCGTCAGTCTAGTGGTTGATGAATACGGGGAAATCATGGGCCTGGTGACGCTGGAGGACATACTCGAGGAGATCATCGGCGAATTCACCACCCAGTCACCGCTGATGACACGGGGGCTGACGCGGCAATCGGACGGCAGCTATCTGGTCGAAGGCAGCACCCTGCTGCGGGAACTCAACCGCAAGCTGAACCTGGAATTTCCGCTGGACGGGCCAAAAACACTTAACGGCTTGATTCTGGAGCATTTACAGGATATTCCGGAGCCGAATACCAGTGTCCGCATCGCCGGATATCCACTGGAAATTGTGCAAACCCAGGATCGCGTCATCAAAAGTGTGCGAATTACCCCGCCGCCCCGCCCCTGAGTCTGCTGCCGCAGGGTGTGTCGCACAGCCTTTACAAAGCGCCGCTGGAAAGGCATGATTCCCTGAATAACAACTCGTAACCTATTGGTTATTGAGAGATTTTGGAGGTCTGCCATGGCAACCGCAACTGCTGCCGCACGCAAAACACAAATCAAAGAGTTCACCTTCCGCTGGGTTGGCCAGGATCGTGCCGGGAAAACCGTACGCGGCGAAATTCAAGCCAGCGGCGAAGCTCAGGTCAATGCCACTCTGCGCCGTCAGGGCATCAAAATCGTCGAAGTCAAAAAACAGCGCATAGGTACTGGCGGATCGGTATCCGATAAGGACATCACATTGTTTACCCGCCAACTGGCAACGATGATGAAAGCCGGCGTGCCGCTGTTGCAGTCTTTTGACATCGTTGGCAAGGGCCACAGCAATCCGGCCGTTGCCCGTCTGCTGATGGCCATCAAGACCGACGTCGAAACCGGCACGTCCCTGAAACAGGCTTTCGAGAAACATCCGCTGCATTTCGATGCGCTGTTCTGCAACCTGGTGGGCGCCGGCGAAGCTGCCGGTATTCTGGAAAGCCTGCTCGACCGGCTGGCCACCTACAAGGAAAAAATTCAAGGCATCAAGGCCAAGATCAAGTCCGCGCTTTTTTATCCGATCGCCATTATCGTGGTCGCCGTGGTCATTACTGCAATCATCATGATTTTCGTGATTCCGGCGTTTAAGGAAGTGTTCAAGAGTTTCGGCGCCGATCTGCCAACGCCGACGCTGATCGTGATGGCGATGTCGGATTTTGTCGTCGCCAACTGGTTTGTCCTCTTCGGCGGAGCTGGCGCTGCAATCTACGCTTTTTTCTGGACCTGGAAACGTTCGGAAAAAATGCAGATGATCATGGATCGTTTAACCCTGAAAATTCCGATTTTCGGTGACCTGATCCGCAAATCATCTATCGCCCGCTGGACACGCACGCTGTCAACGATGTTTGCCGCCGGCGTGCCCCTGGTCGAAGCACTCGGCTCCGTAGCCGGCGCATCAGGGAATTACGTCTACTTTGTAGCCACCAAGAAAATCCAGGCCGAGGTGTCCACCGGCTCCAGCCTTACGTCGTCCATGCAGGGCACCGAAGTGTTCCCGAGCATGGTGATCCAGATGGTCATGATCGGCGAGGAAGCCGGCTCACTGGACGCGATGCTGGGCAAAGTGGCTGACTTCTTCGAACAGGAAGTCGATGACACCGTGGAAGCACTGGCCAGCCTGATGGAACCGATGATCATGGTGGTGCTGGGCACGCTGATCGGCGGCATGGTCATTGCCATGTATCTGCCGATTTTCAAACTGGGTGCCGCGGTATAACTCTGCGCGCGTGCGCATATCGGCGCCGCGAGGCGCCGGTTTTGGCTGCAACGCTGCTCACGCGGTATTTCATTTGTCAGCAGGCTTGATGCCCTCCGCATTTGAACGGTAATCGCCTTGGCCCTGTCCACTCCCCTCATCTTCGTAATGGTCATGATCCTGCTCGGCCTGTGCGTCGGCAGCTTTCTCAATGTCGTTATCCACCGTCTGCCGAAAATAATGGAGCGGCAGTGGCGCGCCGAGTGCGCGGAGCTTGCCGGACAGGAATCCCCGTCGCCTGAACGTTACAACCTGGTTGTGCCGCGCTCAGCGTGTCCCGCCTGCGGTCACCGGATTACTGCACTGGAAAACATACCGGTGTTGAGTTATCTGCTGCTGCGCGGCAAATGCTCCGGGTGCAGTGCCATCATTTCACCGCGTTATCCCGCCGTAGAAATGATCACCGCTGTGTTGTCCGGCTACGTCGCCTGGCATTTCGGCTACGGCATGGCCGCCGCAGGCGCCCTGATGTTCACCTGGTCGATGATTGCGCTGACTTTCATCGACCTCGACACCTATTACCTGCCTGACAGCATCACTCTGCCGCTGTTGTGGCTGGGGCTGCTAATTAACCTCGGCGGCACCTATGCATCGCTGTCCTCTGCCGTCATCGGCGCTGCTGCCGGTTACCTGTCTCTGTGGGCGGTGTACTGGATATTCAAATGGGCCACCGGCAAAGAAGGCATGGGTTACGGTGACTTCAAACTGCTGGCGGCTATCGGCGCATGGCTAGGCTGGCAGATGCTGCCGCTGACGATACTGCTCTCGTCTCTGGTCGGTGCGGTGATCGGTATCAGCATGATCGTACTCGCGCGACAGGGCCGCAACGTGCCTATCCCGTTTGGCCCCTACCTTGCCATCGCGGGCATGATTGCCATGCTCTATGGCGACGCGCTGACTCGCGCTTATTTGGGCCCGATCTGACCCATGTCGTACTGCGTCGGACTCACCGGCGGGATCGGCTCAGGCAAATCACGCGCTGCGGCACTGTTTGCCGAAGGCGGTGCCTCGGTAGTCGATACCGATGCAATTTCACATGAGCTCACCGGCACGAATGGCGCCGCGATGCCGGACATCCGCGCGACTTTCGGCGCCGCTGTGCTTGCTGCTGACGGCAGCTTGAATCGCGCCGCGATGCGCGAGCGAGTCTTCAGCAATTCCGAAGATCGGCAACGCCTGGAAAATGTGCTGCATCCGCTGATCCAGGAACGCGCGCGCGAACGGATGCGCCGGTCCGTAGCACCCTATACACTGCTGGTGGTGCCGTTGCTACTGGAAACCGGCGCCTACCGCGATCTCATCGACCGTGTGCTGGTCGTGGACTGCTCCGAATCCCAGCAAATCGCCCGTACCATGGCACGCAGCGGAATTACTGAAGATGCGGTTCGGGCAATCATGGCGGCACAACTGCCGCGTGCGCAACGATTAGCCCGCGCCGATGACGTGATCCGCAACGATGGCGACATTGCTCAACTGCAAACTCAGGTCTTGAATTTGCACCGGCAATATCTACAGTACGGATCGACAGAGCCGGACAACCACTAATGCACTGTAAGCCTTTATTTTTTCTGGATTTTGTCCGATACTCAGACAACTGATGCCCAACACCATCCCAGCGGGCGACACGGACGTGATTGTTTACGAACATCCCCTGAGCGAACGGGTACGCACTCTGTTGCGACTGGAGGATTTGTTTGAGCGCATCGATTACTTCATGGGCAAGATCGATGCCCCGGAACATCATGTCGCGCTGCTGCTGATTTTCGAGATTCTCGAGGTAGCCGGTCGCGCCGATCTCAAATCCGACTTGCTGCAGGAACTCGAGCGCCAGAAACAAACGCTGGAGTCACTGCGCGACAATCCGGACATTTCCGAAGAGGCACTCGACAACGTGCTGTGGCAGATCGACCAGGCTTCATCGCGCATTTACCAGACATCGGGCAAGGTCGGGCAGGAGCTTCGCGAAAACGAATGGCTGATGAGCATCAAGCAGCGCACCGGCATCCCCGGCGGGGTCTGCGAGTTTGATCTGCCGTCCTACCATTACTGGCTGCAGCAGAACGCCGAGTTGCGACGCCACGATCTGCAGCAGTGGCTGGCGCCATTCCTGCCGACACGCGATGCCATCAGCATCGTATTGAGGTTACTGCGCGAGAGCGGCAAGACCACGACGCAAACGGCGCATCAAGGCGTCTATCAGCAGATGATGGCGGGACGCCTGGCGCAGATGCTGCGCATCCGGCTGTCGAGCGACTACAGCTGTCTGCCTGAGATCAGCGCGAACAAATATGCGCTGAATATCCGCTTCACGACGCAGGAGGGCATGCGCCGCCCGAAGGCGTCAGACACGGATGTGGAATTCGAATTGACTTTCTGTACGCTCTGACGATGGTGGCGCGTCTGGTGGGATGCCCGCAGTGCGGCACGATGATCGAGTGGAATCTGCAGAACCGCTTCCGCCCTTTCTGTTCGGAGCGTTGCAAAATGATCGATCTCGGCGCCTGGGCATCGGAGAGTTATCGTGTACCGGTCGTGGAGATTGACGAATCCGACGATGTGCTGCCGGATGATGCGGGCGACTCCGGAATCAGGCAGAACTAGGATTAGTTGACGGGTCAGGGCCTGTTAATTGGCCCTTAATCCAAGCCCCGCGCACCATCGCCAATCCCTGCGCGCCGCAAATCAGCGCCTGGGGCAAATCGCCCGGTTGTAGCCCGCCCAGCGCATAAACCGGCAGTCGTGCATCCGCAGCCATCGTGCGGAAACCATCCCATCCCAGTAATGCCGCGTCCGGATGTGTAGGCGTCGCGCACACCGGCCCCAGTACTGCGAAATCCAGCCCCAGTGCTGCCGCCCTGGCAATATCCGCAGTGTCATGGCACGACGCCGCGACCAGCCCCATTTTCGGTCGGATGTCGATGGCCTGTAACTGGCTGGCCGTCAGATGTAAGCCGTCGGCACCGACGCGTCCGGCCAGCGCAACATCACTGTTGATCATAACTTTTGCGTGGTACTGGTGTGCGAGCGTCACGACTGCTGCGGCAAAAGTTTCCCGCAACCCGACCGGCCAGTCCTGCGCGCGGACCTGAATCAAACGCAGACCGTGATCAAGCGCAACCGCAATGCGGTCGAGTGCGTGCTTATGATCTGCTGCTGAAAACCCGGTGATCGCGTAAATCTCCGGCAGCGCCAGAGCAGCGAAAATCGGACCATTAGCCGGCAATACCGGCGCGACATCAATCGCCCCCAGCCGCTGCCATGCGAATGCCTGCGCTTCGCGACCCTGCAATTCACCGTGCCAGGCGCGCACCCGGAAAAAATGCAAGCGCACGGCAGCATGCGGGTAATCAAATTCTCGAATGAACCAGGGCCAGGCAGTATTAACCGTAATGCCGAGCTCTTCTTGTAATTCACGCTTAAGCGCAGCTTGCGGCAATTCGCCGTCTTCAACTTTGCCGCCGGGAAATTCCCAGTAGCCAGCATAGGCCTTGCCCGGCGGACGCTGTGCCAGCAGAAAACGGCCGTCCAGCTGCTGGATGACAGCGGCTACAACGTCAATGCGCCGGCGCCCGGCGGGCGGCGCAGACATGCAGATTTACTTGCGGCGCGAGAGCCGCGTGCGGCCCGCCCAGTCACGGGCAAACTGCCACGCCACCCGGCCGCTGCGTGAGCCGCGCGACAGCGCCCATTGCAGCGCGGCGTGCTCCAAATCGGCGCTCTTGCCGGACACTTTGAAGTGATCCAGCCACACATGAACGATGCGCAGGTACTCGTCCTGATCGAACGGATAGAACGACACCCAAAGGCCGAAGCGTTCCGACAGCGAGACTTTTTCTTCGCTGGTTTCGCCAGGGTGGATTTCTTCGCCGACATGCTGATACTCTAGATTTTCGTGCATGAATTCCGGCATCAGGTGGCGCCGGTTCGAAGTGGCATAGATCAGGCAGTTTTCGGAAGCCGCAGCCACCGATCCATCGAGCACTACCTTCAACGCCTTGTACCCGGGCTCATCGGCTTCAAACGACAAATCATCGCAATACAGAACGTAGCGTTCCGGCCGCGCGTGGATCAATTCAACGATATCCGGAAGATCTGTCAGGTCGCGCTTCTCGACCTCGATCACGCGCAGACCCCGCGGCGCATACTTGTTGAGCAACGCTTTGATCAGCGAGGATTTACCAGTGCCGCGCGCGCCGGTCAGCAATACGTTGTTCGCGGGCAGACCGTCGACAAACTGTCGAGTATTGCGCTCGACGCGTTCTTTCTGTTCGTCAATGCCGCACAGATCGCGCAAATCGATGCGATGCACGTGATGTATTGGTTCGAGTACAGCCTGCGCCCCTTTCTTGCGCCAGCGGTACGCGATTGAGGCCTGCCAATCCACATCGGGTACCGGCGCCGGCAACAGTTGTTCAAGCCGCACCAGCAAACCTTCGGCGCGAGCAAGCAGCGCTTCAACAGTTACTGGCCGAGGCGCACGCTGTGGCTTTATCGTTTTCATAACACATTGATTATAAAGAACTAATTAGCTTCTGTAATCGGCATTGATACTGACGTAATCGTGCGACAGATCGCAGGTCCACACCACCGCCGACGCGCGCCCGCGATTGAGCACGACACGCACGGTGATTTCCGCCTGCTGCATCACGCGCTGGCCGTCTGCTTCCCGATACCCGGGATGACGCCCGCCATGCTGCGCCACCAGCACATCGTCGAGGTAGAGTTCAACACCATCCACGTCGAGGTCCGCAATGCCGGCATAACCGATGGCCGCAAGGATGCGGCCGAGATTGGGATCGGAAGCAAAGAATGCGGTCTTGATCAAAGGCGAATGCGCGATCGCATAGGCGACCTTGCGGCATTCATCTGCGTTGCGCCCCGCTTCAACACGCACCGTAATGAATTTTGTTGCGCCTTCGCCGTCACGCACTATGGCTTGTGCCAGCGTGATTGCGACCGCCGTCACGGCATCGCGAAAAGCCAGATAGTCAGCGCTTTTGGCATCGGTAATTTCAGGCATTGTCGCCTTGCCCGTTGCCATCAGTACGAAGCTGTCGTTGGTCGAGGTATCGCCATCGACGGTAATGCAATTGAACGAATGCTGCGCGGCGTGGGACACTGCTGCCCTGACCAGCGGATGACTGACCCGTGCGTCAGTGGCAACGAACCCGAGCATGGTCGCCATGCCTGGATGAATCATGCCCGCGCCCTTGGCAATGCCGGTCACCGTGATGGTGGTCCCGCTCACCGGAAACTGCTGCGACACTGCCTTCGGCACCGTGTCAGTAGTCATGATCGCCTCGGCCGCTTCCGCCCACGCTGCCGCTTTCAGTGCGGCCAGGCATTGCGGCAGGCCGGCAGAGATCCGCTCCACCGGCAGCGGCTCCATGATGACGCCGGTCGAAAATGGCAATATCTGCGTCGCGGTACAGCCGAGCAGTTGCGCTGCATCCGCGCAGGTTTGCCGCGCATGGGCAAGGCCCGCCTGGCCGGTCCCGGCGTTGGCCACGCCGGTGTTGATCACCAGCGCACGCACACCATTGTCCGGATCGACCATCGACAAATGCTGCCTCGCCACCACCACCGGCGCAGCACAGAACCGGTTTTGCGTAAATACGCCGGCAACCCGGGCGCCGGCCTCCAGCCGGATCAGCAGCAGATCCTTACGTCCCGTCTTGCGCATGCCTGCCTGCGCCACGCCCAGCTCAACACCCGCAACGGGCAACAGCGCGTGTGGATCGGGTGGCGCAAGATTGACTGGCATGGGATCAGGACAGCTTGCCGTGGCAGTGTTTGTATTTTTTCCCGGAACCGCAGGGACAAATGTCGTTGCGGCCCACTTTCTGGCCACCACGCACAAAAGGGCGTGCCGGTTCCTCTGCGGTTCCAGCGCCGTCGTCGATCGCGGCCGCCTCGGGAATGTGATCCCTTGCAGCATCAGTCGTGGCATCGGCATGCTGGTATTGCACGTTGGCGAGTTGCTCACGCTCCTCGGCCGCGCGCAATTCTTCTGCACTGCGTATCTGCACCGTCATCAGGATGCGCGTGACATCGGTCTTGATCATGTCGAGCAGGAGAGAAAACAGCTCGAACGCCTCGCGTTTGTATTCCTGTGTCGGATTTTTCTGCGCGTAACCCCGCAGATGAATGCCCTGGCGCAACTGATCCAGCGCCGCAAGATTCTCCCGCCAGTGCGAGTCAACGCTCTGCAGCATGATGGCGCGCTCGTACTGGCGCATGGCTACCGACTCGACCACAGCCGTTTTCGTAGCGTATTGCGTGTGCGCCGTCTCAATGATGCGCTGCCGCAGCAGCTCTTCCTCCAGCTGCGGATTTTCCTTCATCCACTGCGTTACCGGCACCTCCAGCGTGAACTCGCTGCGCAATGTCTTTTCCAGACCCTCCGCATCCCATTGTTCCTCGAGACTGCCCGGCGGGATGTGCTGGCCGAAAAAATTGCCGATCACATCACCACGCATGGCTGTGATGGTTTCCGTGATATCAGAACTGTTCAGCAGTTCATTGCGCTGCTGATAAATGACCTTGCGCTGGTCATTGGCAACGTCGTCATATTCAAGCAGGTGCTTGCGCATGTCGAAGTTGCGCGCCTCGACCTTGCGTTGCGCATTCTCAATGGAGCGTGTCACCCACGGATGCTCAATGGCTTCGCCGTCAGGCATCTTCAGCTTGTCCATGATCGCCGCGACGCGGTCGGACGCAAATATGCGCAGCAGCGCATCGTCCAGCGCAAGATAAAAACGGCTGGAGCCCGGGTCACCCTGCCGTCCGGAGCGCCCGCGCAACTGGTTGTCGATCCGCCTCGACTCATGGCGCTCGGTGCCGATGATATGCAAGCCGCCTGATTTGACTACCAGGTCATGGCGCTGCTTCCACTCCTCGCGCAGCACTGCTGCGCGCTGCCGGCGGGCAGCTTCACTCACACTGTCGTCGGCCATCAAGCGCTCGATCTCCGGCTCCGGATTGCCGCCGAGTACGATGTCCGTGCCCCGACCCGCCATGTTGGTGGCGATGGTAATGATTTCGGGACGCCCCGCCTGAATCACGATCTCCGCCTCGCTGGCATGCTGTTTGGCGTTGAGCACATTGTGCGGCAACTTCTCCTGCTTGAGCATTCCCGAGATGTACTCTGAGTTCTCGATGGACGTAGTGCCGACAAGAACCGGCTGGCCGCGTTCATGGCATTCGCGAATATCGTTGATGATGGCCTGGTATTTTTCCCGCGCAGTGCGGAACACCTGGTCCATGCGGTCATCGCGAATCATTGTGTGGTGCGTCGGAATTATCACGGTCTCCAGTCCGTAAATCTGCTGGAACTCGTAGGCTTCGGTATCAGCCGTTCCCGTCATGCCGGAGAGCTTCTTGTACATGCGGAAGTAGTTCTGGAACGTAATCGTGGCGAGCGTCTGGTTTTCCTTCTGGATCTCCACGCCTTCCTTGGCCTCGATTGCCTGATGCAGACCGTCGGACCAGCGGCGCCCTGGCATCAACCGACCGGTGAACTCGTCAACGATGATGATCTCATTGCCCTGAACTACGTATTGCTGGTCACGATGGAACAGGTTCTGCGCGCGCAGCGCCGCATTGAGGTGATGCATCAGGCCGATATTGGCAGCGTCATACAAGCTGCCGCCTTCCGGCAACAATCCCGCCTGCGCCAGCAACGCTTCGGCGTGTTCATGCCCCTCCTCCGAGAGGGTTACCTGGTGTCCCTTCTCATCAACCCAAAAATCTCCCTCGGTCTTCTCCTCCTTCTGCCGCACAAGCTTTGGCGCAATGGTGTTCATGCGCAGATACAGGTCGGTGGTGTCTTCAGCCTGGCCAGAGATGATCAAGGGTGTGCGGGCTTCATCGATCAGTATCGAGTCCACTTCGTCAACGATTGCGAAGACCAGGCCGCGCTGCACCTTCTCCGACAACTCATACACCATGTTGTCGCGAAGATAGTCAAAGCCGAACTCGTTATTGGTGCCGTAGGTAATATCGGAGAGATAGGCCTGCTGTTTGGGTTCATGCTCCATCTGCGACAGATTGACGCCGACGGTGAGCCCGAGGAAACGGTAGATGCGTCCCATCCAGTCGGCGTCGCGCTGCGCAAGGTAATCGTTGACCGTCACAATATGCACGCCGGTACCGGCCAATGCATTGAGATACGCTGGCAGTGTCGCAACCAGCGTCTTGCCTTCGCCCGTGCGCATTTCGGCAATCTTGCCGTTGTGCAGGGTAATGCCGCCGATCAACTGCACGTCGAAGTGCCGCATGCCGAGCACGCGTTTTCCGGTTTCGCGCACTACCGCAAACGCCTCCGGCAGCAGCACCTCCAGCGCGGCGCGGCGGCGTTCGAGTAGCCTATCCTGCGCTGCTGGCTCAACCTCGGTCGCGCCATCTGCAGCTACCGATTTTGCGAATCGATCGCGAAATTCTGCGGTTTTGGCCCGTAACTGATCGTCCGACAGTGCCGCCATTTGCGGCTCCAGCGCATTGATGGCACGAACCGTACGGCTATATTGTTTGAGCAGGCGATCGTTGCGGCTGCCGAATACTTTCTTCAATAAACCGGTAATCATCAAAATTCCGAATAAAAAAGGGGTGGGATAATCCCACCCCGCAATTCCTGAACTCAGTGCCTTCGATCAGCCGGGCAATTGCAAAAACTGCGAAGGGTTGCGTGCCGCACCACGCTGGCGCACCTCAAAATGCAGATGTGCGCCCGTTGCGCGACCGGTTCTGCCTACTGCGGCGATTCGCGAACCGCGCAACACCACGTCGCCAATTTTAACAAACCGCTTGGATGCATGTGCGTAACGCGAGATCAAATCATTGCCGTGATCAATCTCTATCATATTACCATATTGAGGGTGAAAATCTGCGTAGACAACTACTCCGGCAGCCGCCGCGTGGATCGGTGTACCCACTTCGGCCAGGAAGTCGATACCCTCATGAAAAGCACGCTGCCCGGTGAACGGATCGATGCGCCATCCGTAGTTGGACGAATACCATCCGCCTGCGACCGGAAGCTTGGTGGGGGTCAGTTTTTTACGCGCGCTTTCCTGCGTATACATGGATTCCAGCAAACCCAACTTATCGCCGCGATCCTCCAACTGGTGCGTCAGCAATTCGATCTGCGCGGTGAAATCTCCGAGCGAAATATTCTGGCTGGGCACCGAGGAAATTGCGCCCCCTCGTCCCGGAACCTCACTGAACATCAGTTCCTGCTGCTTGAAACCCGCCAGCTTGGCGAGGCGTTCGCCCAGCGAATCCAGCCGCAGCAACTGTGCCTGCATCTGGCCCAGACGGATCGCCATTGCGTTCAGATTGTCCTGCAGATAGGACTGGGTACGCCGTTGCTGCTGCTCCTGGATCACCACCAGCATATCCCTGACGTACGGAATATTCAGCTCGGCAGCGTAGCGCAACAGTCCATAATTCATCGCGCCGGCCAACGCCAATATCGTCGCCAGCATCAGCGCAACGGATGCAATCAGGTGCGGCCAGCCCAAAGTAATAGTGCGGGCCTTTGGCAGCTTCTCGGAAACCAGAATAATATTCACAGTTCAAAACTCCCTATTCGCCATGCCCACCCGAAAACTCAGCGCCCTGCTTGTAGATACTGAGGGCTTATCGGTACTAACCCAGGCAACGCAGCGCATCGCAGCGCTGCAACGGCTCTATGTAATCTGCGCGCCCCCTGATCTGACACAGGCAAGTCGTGTGGTCAGCGACCGCAACGGCATACTGGTCATAGCAACAGATAACGGCGCAATCGCGGCGAAACTGCAGCAACTGACGCCCCGACTGCTTAAGAACCTGCAAAATCAAGCAGTTGAGGTTACTGGAATCCGGGTGGAAGTTCAAGTTAGCCGGGGTCGGCAGGATTCGGTATCTCGGCCCGAAAAACCACTATTACCCGTTGATTTAATTGATAATTTTGAGGATTTGTCGCGGCGCGTCAAGGATCCAGGACTGAGCGCAGCATTGGGCCGATTCGCCAGCCGGCGTCGTAGTCGGCCCTGATGCCGGCCCGCCCAGCGCGGCTACACCACCATCAACAGCCGCTCGGCGACGTAAAAAACCATCACCAGCAGCACCAGAATCAATGCAAAGAGGAACGTCCGCCAGGCAAAACGCAAATAGCGACGCTGCCGGGTTATCGCATACAGGGCAAGGGAAGCCACCACTGTAATCAGCAGCAGGATTCCACATACGCGAAGTATCAGCATCCGGGACCACCTCCGACCGCAGACCAGCCGGCGGCAAAATCAGGCGGTTTGGGGCTGCCAGGCCAGAAACGGTGGCGCATCTTCCACGCGGTCAAAACTGACGTATTCCCATGCCGCTATTTCTTCCAGCAGGCAACGCAGCAGGCGGTTATTCATGGCATGACCCGACTTGTGCCCGCTGAATGCGCCGATCACCGGGTGACCAAGCAGGTAGAGGTCGCCGATGGCATCGAGCACCTTGTGCTTGACGAATTCATTGTCGTAACGCAATCCGTCGGTATTCAGAACCCGGTATTCATCCATGACGATGGCGTTGTCTAGGCTGCCGCCCAGCGCCAGCCCCTGGGAACGCATGCTCTCGACGTCCTGCATGAAGCCGAAGGTCCGGGCGCGCGCCACTTCCTTGACGTACGACGTGCTGGCGAAATCAACAATGACCGTCTGCGCCGCAGCATCAAACACGGGGTGCGCGTAATCGATGGCGAGTTCCAGCCGAAATCCGTTATAGGGCTCGAAACGCACCCATTTGTCACCGTCGCGGACCTCGACCGATTTCAGGATGCGGATGAATTTCTTCGGCGCCAGCTGCTCCTCAATGCCCGCCGACTGCAGCAGAAATACAAAGGGGCCGGCGCTGCCATCCATAATCGGCACTTCCGGTGCGGTGACATCCACATAGGCATTGTCCACGCCCAGCCCAGCCAGCGCGGACATCAGGTGTTCAACCGTCTGCACGCGCACACCATCACGCTCCAGACACGACGACAGGCGCGTATCGCCAACAGCATAGGGATCCGCCTTGATCTCAACCGGATGATCAAGATCCGTGCGCCGGAACACGATGCCGGTGTGCGGCTGTGCCGGGCGCAGGGTCAGGTGAACCTTTTCGCCGGTATGCAGACCTACGCCCGTGGCGTGAACCGTGTTTTTTAATGTGCGCTGTTTAATCATGATCAGAATTACCGCAGCCTCTGCAATCGATGCCATGCGACTTGGCGGGTCGGGCCGGCGATTTTACCATGCTGCAACCTTGCGGGCGGAGCATCCCGGCGGGCGGACAGTGGGGAAGTCCGCACGCCCGCCGGTTTTTGCCGTCATTCCGCTGTCAGTCGGCCTGCTTGCGCAGAAATGCCGGGATATCGAGCATTTCGACACCGGACTGCCGCATCGCCTCAACGGTAGCATCGCGGTTACGCCTGCGGATCACCGCGGGCTGTTCCAGCGCCCCGTAATCGACCTCCATCACCATATTGTCGGTTCCGGTTTTCTGCGCCACCATGACCAGCGGCTTCACTGCCTGACGCACCATCGGTTTGCCCAAACCTGTCGCGACAATCGTCACCCGCAGTCCGTCTTCCAGGCTTTCATCGTAAACCGTCCCGACGATGACCGTGGCCGACTCGGACGCAAAGGCCTTGATGGTTTCCATGACGTCGTACATTTCCTGCAACTGGAAAGTAGCCTTGCTTGCCGAGATGTTGACCAGCACACCGCGCGCATCGGAAATGTTGATGTCCTCGAGCAGCGGGCAGGCTACAGCCTGTTCCGCAGCCTCGCGGGCGCGCCCGGCACCCGATGCCTTCGCCGAGCCCATCATCGCCATTCCCATCTCCGCCATGACGGTACGCACGTCGGCAAAATCGACGTTGATCATGCCGGGGCAGCTGATGATTTCAGCAATCCCGGCGACTGCTCCGTGCAACACGTCGTTGGCGGCCCGAAACGCTTCGTCGAGAGTGATCGCGTTGCCAAGCACCTGCATCAGTTTGTCGTTCGGAATGACAATCAGCGAATCGACATGCTGCGCCAGCGCTTCGAGTCCTTCTTGTGCGATTCGCTGGCGTTTACCCTCGAAAGCAAACGGCTTGGTCACCACTGCCACCGTCAAAATACCGAGTTCCTGGGCAATTTCGGCCACGACCGGAGCAGCGCCGGTCCCGGTGCCGCCACCCATGCCTGCGGTCAGGAACAGCATGTCGGCACCGCCGATCATCTCCGCAATGCGATCGCGATCCTCCAGCGCGGCCTTGCGGCCGATCTCAGGATTGGCACCAGCACCAAGTCCCTTGGTAATCTCGCCGCCCAACTGCAACTGGGATTTGGCCTGATTGCGCTTGAGCGCCTGGGCGTCCGTATTGGCGCAGATGAACTCCACGCCCTGCACGCCTTGCACGATCATATGGTCCACTGCATTACCACCGCAACCGCCGACCCCGATCACTTTAATTACCGCTTCCTGCGCCTGTGCATCAATCAGTTCAATCATGTGAATCTCCTTTTCCCCAAACGAAGTGATGTTGAAAAAATCCTGCAACCACAAAATCCTTGAATCTCTCGACCCGTACGCGTGCCGTCTTCATCAGAAATTCCCTGTAAACCAGTTTTTCATCCGCTCCAGAACCTGCTGAATGCTGCCGACATGTGCGCGCGCCGCTTCGCGCTGATGATGCTCATTGGCTCCGGCAATCAGCAGCCCCACACCGGTTGCATAGCGCGTGCTGCGCACGACCTCGGCAAGTCCGCCGGTGTAATGCGGCAGGCCGATGCGCACCGGCATGTGAAAAATTTCCTCGCCCAGCTCGACCATGCCCTGCATAGCGCTCGAACCGCCGGTTAGCACTACCCCCGACGAGAGCAATTCCTCGTAACCGCTGCGGCGCAGCTCGGATTGCACCAGCGAATAGAGTTCCTCGACGCGCGGCTCAATGACCTCGGCCAGCGTCTTGCGCGACAACTGTCGCGAGCTGCGGTCGCCCACTCCCGGCACATCAACCATTTCCTGCGGATCGGCGAGTTGCGACAGCGCGCTGCCGAAGCGTTGCTTGATGTCCTCAGCGTCCTTGGTCGGCGTGCGCAGCGCCATCGCAATGTCGTTGGTAATCTGGTCGCCGGCAATCGGGATCACCGCCGTGTGGCGGATCGCGCCATGAGTGAATACCGCAATGTCGGTAGTGCCCCCACCGATATCGACGAGACACACACCCAGATCCTTTTCATCCTCGGACAGCACGGCCACCGAAGATGCCAGCGGCTGCAAAATCAGGTCATTGACCTCAAGGCCGCAGCGGCGCACGCATTTGACAATGTTCTGTGCCGCCGACACTGCTCCGGTCACCATGTGCACCTTGACCTCGAGCCGCACCCCGGACATGCCCAAAGGCTCGCGCACGTCCTCTTGCCCGTCGATAATGAATTCCTGGTTAAGTACATGCAGAATCTGCTGGTCGTTGGGAATCTGCACCGCTTTGGCAGTCTCGATCACGCGATCGATATCCATCTGCGTGACTTCCTTGTCCTTGATCGCGACCATGCCCTGCGAGTTGAAGCTCCTGATGTGATTGCCGGCGATTCCGGTGTATACCTCCCTGATCTTGCAGTCGGCCATCAGCTCAGCCTCTTCCAGCGCCCGCTGTATCGCATTCACCGTGGTCTCGATGTTGACCACTACGCCCTTCTTCAGACCGCGCGACGGATGGCTGCCCATGCCGATAATCTCGAAGCCGCCTTCCGGCTTGAGTTCAGCGACAATGGCGACGATCTTCGATGTGCCGATGTCGAGGCCCACCACCAGTTTTTTATTTTCTCTCGTCTTGCTCATGATCCCCGTCATTTCCTAAACGCCGCGCTTGCGGCGATTCTCGGTATCCGCGGGTTGCAACCCAGGTATCCGCGCGGCAAATCCGTTGGCGTAACGCAAATCGACGCGATCCACAGTGCGCGGTACGCGCGCAATGGTCTGTGCATAGGTCGCCACAAAGCGCCGCAAACGCTCTTCGACATGCTCACGCCCAAGAACCAGCGTCATGCCGTCATCGAGTCGGATCTGCCAGGCGCGACGCGGCGATACATTGACCTCGCCCGGTGTCCTGCTGATCGTCACCAGATTCCGGTGAAAGTGGTGATACTGAATCGCCATTTCCTTGGCTGCCCCCGCAGGACCGTTGAACACGGGCAAGGCGCCTTCGTACGCCGCCTCGAAAACTTCGCCATGCTTGTTGACCAGAGCCGTCTTGCCCCAGCGCGCGAGCGGCACGTGCTCGATCAACGCAATCTCGATCCGGCTCGGCCAATGCCGGCGCACCTCGGCATGCCGTACCCACGGCAGGGTTTCGAATGCCGCGCGCGCAGCATCAAGTTTCAGCATGAAGAATGTGCCGCGGACTTCGCGCCGCACTATGTCCTCCACTTGTTGCCGGGTGACATGCGTGAGCGGTGTCATCACGCGCACATTGCTCACCGGAAACGCCGGCAAACGCACCACCCAGGCCACGCCCGCGCCGAGTGCACCGACCAACGCCAGCACAAACAGCGCGTCGGCCATCAGGTTGAGTGCGCCGGGCCTATCCCACATGAGCCAGCTCCAAAATGCGCGTGGCCAGCGCAGCAAAGGACAGCCCGGCCTGCTTCGCCGCCATCGGCACCAGGCTGTGTCCGGTCATACCGGGTGAAGTATTCATTTCCAGGAACTGCACACTGCCGTCCGCGCGGCGGATCAAATCAGCGCGCCCCCACCCCGCGCAATCGAGCGCGCGAGCACTCTGCATGACCAGATCGCCGATGCGGCGTTCTTCAACTTCCGGCAGTCCGCAGGGGCAGTGGTATTGGGTGTCGTCGCTGAAATACTTGTTCTGATAATCGTAGTTGCCCTGCGGCGCCTCAATACGGATCATCGGCAGCACCTGCTCGCCGAGGAAACCGACCGTGAGTTCGTCGCCGGCAGCAAACTCTTCCGCCATCACTTGTGCGTCATGGTGCGCCGCCAGCGCGTACGCCTGAGGCAAATCGGCGGCCCGCGCCACTTTGGTCAGGCCGATGGTCGAGCCCTCACGCACCGGCTTGACGATCATCGGCAGCCCGAGACGCGCCGCCACGCCCGACCAGTCGCTCCGCGCGTCGATAACCTCAAATTTAGGTGTCGGAATGCCGACGGTCGCCCAGATCATTTTGGTGCGTACCTTGTCCATCGCCAGTGCCGAGCCCAGCACACCGCTACCGGTGTACGGGATGCCCATCAGCTCCAGCGCGCCCTGCACGGTGCCATCCTCGCCATAGCGTCCATGCAAAGCGATGAACACACGCGCGTATCCCTCGCGCTTCAGATCGAAAATCTCGCGTTCCGCCGGGTCAAAGGCATGAGCATCGCAACCGACGGCACACAGCGCTTCCAGCACATTTTTCCCACTCATCAGCGAGATATCCCGCTCGGCGCTGCGGCCGCCCATGAGCACTGCGACTTTTCCAAACCCGCTCATGCGCGCACTCCAATGATGCGCACTTCGCGTTCAAGCTGGACACCGTAGCGTTGCAACACGGTTTGCTGCGCCAGTTCGATCAACGCCTCGATATCCGCCGCCCGCGCAGCACCCCGGTTGACGATGAAATTCGCGTGCTTGCCGGAAATGATTGCGTCACCGATGGCATGTCCTTTCAGACCGCAGGCCTCGATCAGACGCGCGGCATGATCGCCCGGCGGATTGCGGAACACCGAGCCGGCGTTGGGCTCACCCAGCGGCTGCGCAGCAATACGCCGCGCCAGCAGCGCCTTGATACTGTTCCGTGCCATGGCGCTGTTGCCGGCCGGCAGACGCAGCGTCGCTGCGACAAACCATTCATCGCTGCTTAGCACATCCGCCACCGCATGGCTGCAGCGCTCCACGCTGCGATAACCAATGGCGTAATCCTGCGGCGTGCGTACATGTATGTTGCCGGCGCGATCGATGGTTTCAACCCGAGTCACAGCATTCCAGGTCTCGCCGCCGTAACAACCGGCATTCATGGCCAGGGCGCCACCGAGCGTGCCGGGAATGCCGGAGAAAAATTCCGCCTCACCCAGTGAGTGCAATGCGGCAAAGCGCGCAATCTTCGGACTGGCTACCCCGGCCTGCGCCCACAGTTCGCCGCCCATCGCGTCCTGACGCAGCAGCCGCAGCCCGCGCAACGCCCAATGGGTGAAAATCACCGTCGCATCAAGCCCGCCGTCGCGCACCAGCAGATTACTGCCCAGTCCGACCATCAGTACGGGTTCACGCTCCGGCAAACCGCGCAGGAACAGCGCCAGATCTCTCAGATCCGCCGGTGCATACGTGCATCGCGCACGGCCGCCGGCGCGCCAACTGACATGCCGCGCCATGGATTCGTCCCTGCGCATTTCGCCGCGCAGCCCGGAATGCAATATCTGCGTGTGTTCGCTCATGTTCATGTCTGCGCTAGGCGCCGGCGTGGCATCTCAATGGGCATGCGCCTCCTTTGCCAATCGGCTTGCAACAGTCCCGATCGACCCGGCGCCCATGGCCAGCACGACATCACCATCGCGCGCCGCAGCGTGGATCGCTGCCGGCAAATCGGCGACCTGCTCCACAAAAACCGGCTCGAACTTACCCAATACGCGCACGGCGCGCGCCAGCGAGCGTCCATCTGCGGCGATGATCGGCGCCTCTCCTGCGGCGTACACCTCGGTCAGCAGTAACCCGTCCACGTCGGTCAATACCCGGACAAAATCCTCGAAACAATCGCGGGTGCGGGTATAACGGTGCGGCTGGAAAACAAGCAGCAAACGCCTCCCGGGAAACGCCCCGCGCGCCGCGGCGATCGTTGCCGCCATCTCGACCGGGTGGTGGCCGTAGTCGTCGATCAGTTCAATAATTCCGCCGCCGGCGAGTTTGATGGCGCCGTAGCGCTGGAAACGGCGGCCCACACCCTTGAAATCAGCCAGCGCCTTGACGATTTTCCCGTCGGGCACACCGACTTCCATGCCGACGGCAACCGCCGCCAGCGCGTTTTGCACGTTATGCACGCCGGGAAGGTTCAGCGTGATATCCAGATCAGGCAGCCGCTTGCCATTGCTGCGCACGACCCGGAAGTGCATCCTGCCGGCATCGGCGACGACGGCGTGCGCCCGTATTTGCGCGCCCTCCGCAACGCCATAAGTGACCACGGTTTTAGTCAGTCGCGGCATGATCGAGCGCACATTGACGTCATCACTGCAGAGCACCGCCACACCGTAGAACGGCAATCGCTCCACAAAATCGACAAAAGCCTGCTTGAGCTTGTCGAGCGAGTGATCGTAGGTTTCCATATGGTCCGCGTCGATATTGGTCACCACGGACAACACTGGCTGCAGATGCAGAAATGATGCGTCGGATTCATCAGCCTCAGCGACAATGAATTCACCGGCACCGAGCCGGGCGTGTGCGCCGGCGCTTTCCAGACGGCCGCCAATCACGAATGTCGGATCCAGCCCGCCTTCCGCAAGCACGCTGGCGGCAAGGCTGGTTGTCGTAGTCTTGCCGTGCGTACCCGCAACTGCGATGCCTTTTTTCAGGCGCATCAGTTCGGCAAGCATCAGCGCGCGGGGAACCACCGGCACATGACGGGCACGTGCCGCGAACACCTCCGGGTTGTCGGCTTTGACGGCACTGGATATCACCACAACATCTGCACTGGCGACATGCTCCGCGGAATGACCGATGTGGACTTGCGCACCGAGACCGGTGAGACGGCGCGTCGCATTGCTTTCGCTCAGATCCGATCCGCTGACGACATAATCGAGATTCAGCAGCACTTCGGCGATACCGCTCATGCCGGCGCCGCCGATGCCCACGAAATGCACATGTCGAACCTTGTGTCTCATGCCGGCGCAAGCTCCATGCACAGGTCCGCGACTTTCTGCGCGGCATCAGGTTTACCGACTGCGCGTGCTGCCCGCGCCATCTCCAGCAGCCGGGCTCGCGTCAATCCGCGCAGCGCCGCGGACAGTGACTGCGGCGTCAGTTCATGCTGCGGCATCAGCAATGCCGCACCGCGATCAGCGAGGTATCCGGCATTGCGCGTCTGATGATCATCGACCGCGTGCGGAAACGGCACGAGGATGCTGCCGACGCCCGCAACGGCCAGCTCGGTGACGGTCGTCGCACCGGCGCGGCAAATGACCAGGTCGGTTTCACCATAACGCGACGCCATGTCGTCGATAAACGCCAGGATTTCCGCATCGACTCCTGCTGCGCGATACGCGGCACGCAACGCCTCCGCATGTGCAGCCCCCCCCTGATGCGTCACCCGCGGGCGCTCTGCCGCGGACAACAACCCCAGCGCCTGTGGAACAAGTTCATTGAGCGCTTTTGCACCCAGACTGCCGCCGACCACCAGTACACGCAACGGGCCGCTGCGGTTGCCGAAACGCGCTTCCGGCGGCGGAAGATTCACAATATCGGCGCGCACCGGATTACCGGACCACACCACGTCAACCCGCCCGCTGAAAGCGTCGGGAAATGCCGCCAGCACGCGATCCGCAACACCCGCCAGCACGCGGTTGGCCAAACCGGGAATTGCATTCTGCTCATGGATAACCAGCGGCTTTCCGAGCAAGGCCGCCATCATGCCGCCGGGGAATGCGGCATAACCGCCCATGCCCAGCACCACATCCGGTCGATGGCGGAAAATCGCCTGCGCGCTTTGCCAGAACGCGATCAACAGCGTCACCGGCAGAAATATTTGGCGCAACAAACCCTTACCGCGGACACCGCTGAAACGGATCCACACAGTCTGATAACCGCGGGACGGCACCAGCCTCTCCTCCATGCCGCCGCGGGCGCCGAGCCAAACCACTTTCCAGCCACGTTCGCGCACCACATCCGCAACCGCCAGTGCGGGAAAAATATGTCCCCCGGTCCCGCCCGCCATGATCAGCAAGGTGCGGTTCATACCGTAAACCCCCGCGCCAACTGTCGATTCTCCCAGTCCACACGCAGCAACACAGCCAGCGCGCAGCAGGTGGCGAGAATTGCGCTGCCGCCGAAGGACAGCAGCGGCAGTGTCAGACCCTTGGTCGGCAACACGCCCATGTTGACGCCCATGTTGACGATCGCCTGCACACCGATCCACAGACCGATGCCTTGCGCTACGAGCGCAGCAAACGGTCGCTCCCTATCGGCGGCGCGGCGGCCAATGACGAAGGCGCGCCATACCATCCACCCAAACAACAGTACCAGCGTCAGGACTCCGACAAAGCCGAGTTCTTCGGCAATCACCGCCAGCAGAAAATCGGTATGCGCCTCGGGCAGATAAAAGAGCTTCTCCACGCTGGCGCCCAGACCCACGCCCAGCCATTCGCCGCGACCGAAGGCGATCAGCGCGTGGGAGAGCTGGTAACCCTTGCCGTACGGATCTGCCCACGGATCCATAAAGCCGATCACGCGTTGCATGCGGTAAGGACTGGTCCAGATCAGCAGCAGAAAGCCGAACACCAACATGACGATCAAACCCGCAAACAGGCGCCAGTTCATGCCGCCGAGAAACAGGATGCCCATGGCAATCACTGTGATGACGGCGAGCGCGCCGAAATCCGGCTCGCGCAACAGCAAGCCTCCGGTCAGCAACATCACGCCGAACATCGGCAAAAACCCTTTGCGCAGACTGTGCAGGAAGGCTGCCTTGCGCACCGTGTAATCGGCAGCGTAGATCACTACAAACAGCTTCATCAGTTCGGACGGCTGCACATTGATCACGAACAGCGACAACCAGCGCCGGCTGCCGTTGACCTCGCGCCCGATACCCGGCACCAGCACCAGCACCAGCAATATCAGTCCGCTGATAAACAAGAACGGTGCGGTGCGCTGCCACAGACGCAGCGGAATCTGGAACACCATCGTGCCGGCCATGAGACTGATCAACACAAACGATAGGTGTCGCGTCAGGTAATGGGTCGCGTTGTTGCCGGTGATGCGGCTCGCCTCGGCAATCGCGATGGATGACGAATACACCATGACCACGCCAATGGCGAGCAGCAGCAGCGTGACCCAGATCAGCGCGCGGTCGTACTCCGGCAACGCGGCTCGGGATCCGGCCGTAGCGAAATAGGCGCTCATGACTGCCGCTCCGCGATCACCGTCACCGCTGCGGCGAATACTTCTGCACGATGCACATAGTTGCGGTACATGTCGTAACTGGCACAGGCCGGCGACAACACCACAGCGTCGCCGGGCCGCGCCGCAGCCAGCGCCAAGGCCACGGCTTCCGTCATGTCTCCTGCACGCAATACGGGAGCAGCGGCGCCGATGGCGGCGGCGATGCGTGCAGCATCGCGACCGATCAGCACCACGGCGCGCGCTTTACCACGCGCAGCCGCTGCCAGCGGCGCAAAATCCTGGCCTTTGCCGTCGCCACCCGCGATCAGCACCACCGTCTGCGACATGCCGCGCAGCGCGGCGACCGTGGCCCCGACATTGGTGCCTTTGGAATCGTCGTAAAACTCTATCTTATTGATTTCATTAATCTTTTTAACCCGATGTGGCAGTCCGCTGAACTGCGCCCAGCCGGCAACAATGGCGTCATCTGCAATACCCGCGGCCCGGCACAACGCGCCTGCCGCAAGCGCATTCGCCGCGTTGTGCATGCCGCTGACGCGCAACCGGTCTATGCCGGCCAGCACGGTCGCCCCGCGCGCCAGGTGCGACACTGTCTTAGATGCGATTACACCCCAATCATCGGCTGCCCGCGGTTGATCAAGGCCGAAGCTCACCACCCGGCGCTGCTGCCGCGCCATGCCGGCGCTCCACACATCCTGGCGATTGATGACCTGTACGCCGCTGCCGGCAAAGATGCGCGCCTTGGCCTGCGCGTACTCGCGCAGCCCGTCATAGCGATCGAGATGATCCTCTGAAATATTGAGCACCGTCGCTGCTGTGGCATCCAGCGTGTCTATGCTTTCCAGTTGAAAACTCGACAGCTCCAGTACGAATATGCCCGGCATCGCTGTGCCTGCTTCAATATCGGCCAGCGCGTCGAGTACCGGCAGTCCTATATTCCCGGCTACAACCGGCTGCAGTTTTGCCGCAGCGCAGATTTCACCGACCATGGCCGTCACGGTGCTCTTGCCGTTGGAGCCGGTAATGGCGAGGATCGGCGGTGCATCGCCGCGCGCACGCAACGCCTGCGCGAACAATTCAACATCGCCCACCACCGGTACACCGCGTCGCGCAGCTGCGGCAATGGTGCCGCCGCGACGATCAACGCCCGGGCTGACCGCGATCACATCCGCAGTTGCCACCTGCGCGTCCGGGGTTATTCCCAACGTCAGCGGCATGTCCGGAAAATCGCGCCGCAGGGTTTCACCGTGTGGTGGCGCGGCGCGGGTATCGGTGACGCGCACTACCGCGCCGCGCCGGTGCGCCCACCGCGCCATCGACAGTCCGGAATCGCCGAGGCCAACAACCAGCACCTTTGCGCCTTTAAGGATCAGCATCAGCAGTGGCTCCCGTACACCACTACGACCGCAGTCACGGACTCGGCGCAGATGGCCATGCCGGTGTGCAATGGGTTCGTGTCTGTAGAGGTCACTGCGCATCTCATCGCAGCTTCAGCGTGGACAAACCCACGAGCACCAGCATCATCGTGATAATCCAGAAGCACACTGGGCGGTTTTGGCTCCGGCCGCCATGTCGCGCAGGCGCAACATGACTTAACCTGCCAAGCAGGTCAGCCTTCGCCGAAACCACCTCGTCGTTCGCTATTCTGGTCATCTATCTCAGCTTCAATGTCGAAAGCCCCACGAGCACCAGCATCATCGTGATAATCCAGAAGCGAACGACGACCTGGTTTTCTTTCCAGCCTTTCAGTTCGTAGTGATGGTGCAGCGGCGCCATTCGGAATATCCGTTTCCCGGTCAACTTGAACGAGGCTACCTGCAGCATCACCGAAAGCGTTTCCACTACGAATACGCCACCCATGATGAACAGCACGATCTCCTGCCGCACGATGACGGCGATGGTACCCAGCGCCGCGCCCAGGGCGAGCGCACCGACATCACCCATGAATACTTCCGCGGGATAGGCGTTGAACCACAGGAAAGCAAGACCGGCGCCCGCGATGGCGCCACAAATCACCGTGAGCTCGCCGGCTCCGGGGATATATGGAAACACCAGATACCGGGCAAACACCGCATTGCCTGCCACATAGGCAAATACGCCCAACGCACTGCCCACCATGACCGTCGGCATGATGGCGAGGCCATCCAGACCATCCGTCAGATTCACCGCATTGCTGGTGCCGACGATGACGAAATAGGTCATGACGATAAAACCGACAGCGCCCAGCGGATAAGTCACCTGCTTGAAAAACGGCACGATGAATGTGGTCTGCGCCGGCAGGTTCGTCGAATACGCAATAAAAATGGCCGCAGCCAGACCAACCACCGATTGCCAGAAAAATTTGGTTTTTGCCGACAACCCCTTCGGATTTCGGCGCACTACCTTGCGGTAATCGTCAACCCAGCCTATTGCACCGAATCCGGCAGTCACGCACAGCACCACCCAGACAAAGCGGTTTTGAAGATCAGCCCACAGCAACGTCGTGACGAGGATCGATACCAGGATCAGTGCGCCGCCCATGGTCGGCGTGCCGGCCTTCACCAGATGGCTCTGCGGACCGTCATCACGCACGGACTGGCCAATTTTGTACACGGCCAGCTTGCGAATGAGCGCCGGTCCAACGACGAAAGAAATCAGCAACGCAGTCAGACACGCCAGCACGGCGCGCAGCGTCAGATAACTAAATACATTGAAAGCGCGTATGTCCTTCGCGAGCCACTGTGCCAATTCAAGGAGCATCGTCTATGCCTTCTCCGCCTGCTTTTCCAGACTGCGTACTACCCGCTCCATCTGCATGAAGCGGGATCCTTTGACTAATACCGTGGTCTGCGCGTCGAGCGCGTTTTTCACGTCAGCCAGCAGCTCTTCGATGCGCGGGTAATGCCGCGCGCCCTCGCCGAAAGCACGAGTGGAATCTGCAGCCAGTTCACCCAGGGTATAGAGCCCGTCGATGCCGGCTGCCCGGGCATAGGCGCCCGCTTCCTGATGAAATGCCGGGCCCTGCGCTCCAACCTCACCCATGTCCCCGAGCACCAGCAGCTTGCGGCCGCACGCACGTGCCAGCACGTCGGTCGCCGCGCGCACCGAATCGGGATTGGCGTTGTAGGTGTCATCAATCAGCACGGCCCCACGCACACCCTGCTTCATTTGCAGCCGCCCCCGCACCGGCACGAAACGCTCCAGCGCGCGGGCACAGGCATCCAGTGTCGCCCCCGCAGCCGTGGCGGCAGCCACTGCGGCCAGCGCATTGCGCACGTTATGTTCTCCGGCCAACGGCAAAGCGATGCGGGCTGTTGCGCCGGGAATGCTGACGTCGAGTGTCGCCGTCGCGGCATCCATACTGCACTTTGCGGTTACGGTCGCGTGGCCCAACCCAAAATCGCGTACGGCACGAGCGCCGGCAGTGGTGCGCCATACTGCGGCATGCGCATCGTCGGCGTTGATCACCGCCGTGCCATCACTCGGTAGTGCCGCAATGAGGCTGGCGTGCTCTTTGGCTACATCAGCGACGGAACGCATGAACTCCTGATGTTCGCGTTGGGCGTTGTTGATGACGGCGATGGTCGGTTGCGCCAGCGCCGCGAGCTGCGCGGTTTCACCAGGATGATTCATACCTACCTCAACCACAGCCACGCGGTGCGCAGCACGCAATGCCAGCAACGTCAGCGGCAGGCCGATGTGATTATTGAGATTGCCGCGCGTCGCGAGCACGGCGTCAGCGCCAAAATGCTCGCGCAGGCACACCGCGATCATTTCCTTGACGGTGGTCTTGCCGTTGGATCCCACCACGGCAATCAGCGGGATCCGGAACCTGCCGCGCCAATGCGCTGCCAACGCCCCTAGCGCAACCGTGGTATCTGCAACCACGGCCGTCGGTAGTGTCGGCACTTGTTCATATGCGCGATCTGCCAGCGCCGCGACCGCGCCTCCCGCCGCCGCCTGCGGCAAGAATGCGTGGCCGTCGTGCCGTTCGCCGCGCAGCGCAACAAACAGATCACCCGCAGCAATTGCGCGGCTATCGGTGCTCACCGCAGTGAAGGTCACATTGTCACCGCGCAGTGTGCCGCCCAATACGGTGGCCGCTTCGGCGAGTGTCATCACCGCGTGCCCTCCAACGCAGCGCGCACCACCGCGGCCTCGCTATAGCGGCGCCGCACGCCACCGGTCTCCTGGTAGCGTTCATGGCCCTTGCCGGCGACCAGCACCACATCGCCGCGACGAGCCTGCGCAATCGCTGATCGAATCGCCAGTCGTCGGTCAACGATCTGTTCGTGGGCGCTGCGAATGCCCTCCGCAATATCGGTGATGATCGCCGCCGGATTTTCAGTCCGTGGATTGTCGCTGGTAAGCACAATGTGGTCGGCAAGACGATCAGCCACAGCACCCATCATCGGCCGCTTGCCGCGATCACGATCTCCGCCGCAACCAAAGACGCAGACGAGCCGTGCGCGCGCGCCTGCGATCTGGCGCAGGCTAAGCAACACTTTTTCGAGCGCATCAGGTGTGTGTGCATAATCGACAATCACCAGCGGCTTGCGCCCGCCGCCATAACGCTCCATGCGCCCCGGCACCGGCGATAATTTTCCCAGCGCGGACACCGACTGTTCAAGTCCGACGTCACTGGCCAGCAATGTGGCAAGCGATCCCAGCAGGTTGGCGGCATTGAAGCCGCCTATCATGGCGCTGTGTACTGTGGCGCGCCCCCAGGGCGAAGTCACCTCGAAGGAAAGTCCGTTGAGACCCAGACGCAGATTGCGTCCTTGCACCCGCGGCACCCGCAGATGCGCCGGCGGTGCGCGAAAACCATAACCCAGTGCTTCACCGCATCGATGTGTCAACGCCATTTCCCGGCCAAAAGCATCATCGAGGTTGAGCACAGTGTGGCTGAGCGCAGGCCAGCGAAACAGGCGCGCCTTGGCTGCGCGGTAACGCCGCATCGTACCGTGGTAATCAAGATGATCGCGCGTCACATTGGTCAGCAGGGCAACGTCGAACTCGACACCGGAGACCCGATCCTGCTCCAGTCCGTGCGAAGACACCTCCATGCATACGGCCTTGGCGCCAGCGCGCACCAGCTTGCGCAAGCGGCCGTGGAGCGTCACCGCATCGGGCGTGGTATTGGCGTGGGCATCAAGGCGCCTCGGGAATCCGCTGCCCAGCGTGCCGATCACGCCACATTTGCGCCGCGCACGGGTTAGCGACTGGGCGATCCAGTGGCTGCATGAAGTCTTGCCGTTGGTTCCGGTAACACCCACAGTCCACAGTTTCCCGCTTGGTTTGCCGTACACCGCGCTCGCAATCACACCCGCCTCGCGACGCAAGTGCGGAATGCCCAGATTGTTCACCCGCCACCGCGAGTTCCAGGCATAACCCTCGGCATCCCACAGCACCGCCGTGGCGCCATTGGCTATAGCCTGTGCAATATAGTCGCGGCCGTCGCGCGCTTCGCCCGGGTAAGCCAGAAAGGTATCGCCCGGTCGCACGCTACGACTGTCGGTCGCCAGCCTGCGTACGCCAAGAGCAGTGATCGCGCGCATGTCGATTGCGGGAGCCGCCATCACACCTCCTCCCGCACCAGCGGAATTTCTTCCGGCGCCAGCACGGTGGTCTTGCCCGGCGCATCCGGAGGCACCACGAGAAATCGCAAAG
Organism: Betaproteobacteria bacterium; assembly: GCA_032128415.1. GTDB lineage: Bacteria > Pseudomonadota > Gammaproteobacteria > Burkholderiales > SG8-41. The sequence goes on from JAQBGW010000165.1 coordinate 54,716, forward strand.
TGCCGGCGGCCACCTGGCTGAATACCGGGGCAGCCACCGCCCCGCCGGAATACTGACCGGTGGAAGGTTCGTCTATCATGACCGCAATAATCACGCGTGGACGCGATGCCGGCGCCATGCCGACAAACGAGGCCACGTAACGATCCGCGGCGTACCCTTTGCCTTCAAGCTTGTGCGCGGTGCCGGTCTTGCCGGCAACGGTATAACCCGAAACCTGCGCGCCGAGTGCCGTGCCACCGGGGAGTGCAGCCAGCTCCAACATCCTGCGCACCGCCATCGACGTCTTGGCGGACACTACACGGACACCCTGCGCCACGACCTCGCGCTTGATCAGCGTTACCGGACGCAATTCACCGTCAGTGGCGAACATCGTGTAAGCGCGGGCGAGTTGCAGTAACGAAACCGAAAGGCCGTATCCGTAGGACATCGTCGCCTTTTCAATCGGCCTCCACGTCGCGTAAGCACGCAACCGTCCCGAGACCTCGCCGGGAAAACCCGAGTGCGGCGGCACGCCAAATCCGGCGCGACTGAACAGGCTCCACAAGACTTCGGACGGCAGCGCAAGCCCCATTTTTGCGGCACCCACGTTGGAGGATTTCTGGATCACCTGTGACACGGTCAACGCGCCTTGCGGATGAGCGTCGTGAATCGTGCGATTGCCGATACTCAACTGGCCGGGTGCCGTCTGAATTATCGTGCTGGGCTCGAACAGACCCGCCTCCAACGCTGCCGCCGCAGTGAACGGCTTCAGTGTCGAGCCGGGCTCGAACAAATCTGTCACGGTGCGGTTGCGCGTGCGGCGCGCATCCAGTTTGCCGCGATTGTTCGGGTTGTAGCCTGGCAGATTCGCCATGGCCAGAATTTCGCCCGTCTCGGCATCGAGTACAACTATGCCTCCAGCCTTGGCGCGATGTGCCGCCACCGCTCGTTTGAGTTCGCGGTGCGCCAAATACTGGATGCGCGCGTCTATCGACAGCGTGAGCTTTTGGCCGTTCTGCGGCACGCGTATGCTTTCGACGTCCTCGACAATGCGACCAAGGCGATCCTTGATCACGCGCCGACTGCCGGATTTGCCGGCGAGCGTATTTTCAAACGCAAGCTCCAGCGCTTCCTGCCCTTTATCATCAACTCCGGTAAAACCAACGATATGCGCCATTACTTCGCCTGCCGGGTAATAACGCCGGTGTTCGCGTTGCAGGAACACCCCGGGAATACCGAGTTGCACGACGCGCTCGGCTTGCTCAGGCGGCAACTGACGCTTCAGATAAACAAATTCCCGCTGCGTATCCGACAATCGCGCGCGTAGTTCATTTGCACTGATGCCAAGCAGTTGTGCGAGCTTGCGCAGATCTGCAGGGCTGGCCTCGACGTCGCCTGGACTGGCTGCCACCGACTCGACCGGCGTCGATATCGCCAGCGGTTCGTTGTTGCGATCAACGATCATGCCGCGACTCGCGCCAATCTCGACTACACGCGAATAGCGTGACTCACCTTTGCGTTGCAGAAAATCGTTATTGAGCGCCTGCAACCATAAAGCACGACCGGCCAGCCCGACAAACCAGGCGAGCAGTAACAGCAACACGAAATGGGTGCGCCACGCCGGCAGATTTGGCTTCTCAACACGAGTGGATGCTGGCTTCACGGTTCAACCTCCGTGCGCCGCGCGGGAACCACTTCGACACGAGCTGCCGACGGCACGCGCATGTTGAGGTCACGGGTAGCAATGCGCTCAATCCGCGCATGGGTCGCCCACGTACCTTGTTCCAATTGCAGTTGCCCCCACTCCACATCCAGTTGTTTCGCCACCGTCTGCTCCTTCTCCAGCTCGCCATACAGCTTGCGTGCCTTGTGCTGCGAAGTAACCACTCCCAGTGCGCACGCCATCAGGAGGGCCAGCAGAATGAAAGTCAGGCGGGCTGTCATTGCCGGGGGGACGTCGTCCGTTCGGCCACGCGCATCACGGCGCTGCGTGCACGCGGATTTGCTGCGACCTCTGTTGCGCCAGAGCGCTGCGCGCGGCCAACCAGGCGCATGCGCGGCTGGGGCAGATCGCGGGCGCGAACCGGCAGGCGCGCCGGCAACGCATCGGCCTGCGACTGTGCGCGAAGAAAGCGCTTGACGATGCGATCCTCAAGAGAGTGAAAGCTGATGACCACCAGCCGGCCCTCCGGTTTGAGCAGGTCTACACACTGCGGCAACACTACCGATAACTCCTCAAGCTCCTGATTGACGTGAATCCGTAGAGCTTGAAACGTGCGCGTCGCCGGATCCTGGCGTGGCTCGCGCGCGGGAACGGCTTCTGCCACGAGCGTGGAAAGTTGTCGTGTGGTGTCAACAGGTCCTCGCGTCCGAGCCGCAACAATCGCTGCTGCAATCTGTTTAGCAAACCGTTCTTCGCCATAATCCCTGATGACCTCCCTGATTTCTGCTTCGCCCGCCGTGGCAATCCACTCCGCAGCGCTAATGCCGTGTTCCGGATCCATACGCATATCGAGCGGCGCATCGTGCCGAAAACTGAAACCGCGCCTGCCGTCGTCCAGCTGTGGCGACGACACACCAATATCCAGCAGCACACCATCAACTTCAGCTACACCCTGTGCGAATACGGCATCGGCCATCAGGCTGAACGGGCTGCGCAGAATCGTGAACCGCGGATCAGTCACCGCCTGTCCCGCCTGCACCGCATCCGGATCACGATCGAGCGCAATCAGTCGTCCTCCTCTACCCAGCCGCTCCAGAATCAGGCGGCTGTGCCCGCCTCTGCCATAGGTGCCATCGACGTAAACGCCGTCGCTGCGAACATTCAAAGCTTCAATCGCCTCCTGCGCGAGGACTGCGGCATGGCCGCTGTCCGTCACAAGGAGAAATCCTCCAGCTCGGCCGGCAGACCGCCAGCGCCGAAACCACCGGCGTTGTCGATCAGCTGTGCCCAGCGCTCGTCATTCCACAACTCGAATTTCCGGCCCTGTCCAACCAGCACCACGTTTTTTTCCAGATGCGCATATCGGCGCAACTCCGGTGAAATCAACACGCGTCCGGCGCCGTCGATATCAACGTCGACGGCAAAGCCGATCAAGCGGCGCTGCAACTCGCGCACGCGCGGGTCGAGATTCGACAGACCTTCGAGTTTTTGCTGAATGAGTTCCCAGTCGGGCAGCGGATACATCAGCAGGCAGCGGTCCGCATCAGCCGTGATGACCAGATGGCCGCCGCAACGCTCGAGCAAGGTGTCGCGGTGGCGCGCCGGCACGGCGAGTCTGCCTTTGCTGTCGAGATGTAGTTGTGCAACTCCGCGAAACACGAGCCCCCCTTGTATCAGCGGGGGCACAGGCTGCCGGGGCACCCGGACAACCATTTCCCCCACTTTCTACCACTTCGTCCCACTATAAATAACCAAGGGGGAATGGTCAAGGGGCGAATTGCCAAATTTCTTTTTTACGACAATGACTTACGGCCACTTATTGATGCTGGATTTGAGCATTTTTTCTCTCAGAAATAGCGTAATAAAAACAATGGGATATAGCGCGTACTGAAAGTAGCGCATTAACTAAATGTGCTTAAAAATCAGGCGATTACGTCGAGCTGATGCTGACGCCACCCGGCGACACCCTGCTAAATCGTCCTGAAACGGGATTTACCCTTCCGCAGAAAGGTGAAGCTGGCCGGTAAGCCGGGTTCTGTCGTGGACAGCCATTCCTCTGGGCCGCACATTACTGTGCGGCTCAAGCCACCTACCCGCAAGCTCGGCGGGACGCGTCATCGCTTGCCTATTCGGTGTTGCTCCGGGTGGAGGTTACCGCGTTTCACCCCGCTGAACGAACCGGATAAATGAGTACGTCGCCGCACTCACTACCCCATTCTGGGACTTTGCCGTCTTGCGGCGGCGCAGCCCGGTTCGTCCAGCGGACTCGTCTCTGTGGCCCTATTCCTCGCCTCGCGGCGGACGGGCGTTACCCGTCACCCTACCCTATGGAGCCCGGACTTTCCTCTGCATGCGGTACGGTTGACTTACGTCACCCGCTTATTTCCGCACACAGCGGCTGCCTAGCCAGCTTCACTGCGGATTTTATCATGTGCACACCGCTACTCCGGCAAACAGAATTCAGCACGCCTGCCGCGCTCGCACTGCCGCCAGCAGGCGATGCAGATGATGATCGTGTACGCCCAACGCATCGAGATGGCACAGCGTATTCGCCAGATAATCGATATTGGGTCCGCGATCTCCGCTACATGCGGCAATAATATTCGCCGTTGCGTCGAGCGCCAAATGCCCCGCGTAGCCGACATGCTGGCGATTGGCGAGAAAAGTCAGCGCCATCCGGCGGCGAGCGGCCCGCTTTGCCCCCACATTCACCGGCAACAACCGCGGCACATAAACCCGCCGGCGCATTTCGCGCTGCCATAGCGCCGCCAATGCTGCAGAAAGTTCCGTTGCAGCGACGCGATAGGCCGTGCCCCTGCAGGCGCCGCCCCGGTCCAGGCCAAGCACCAGGCCTGGCGCGGCTGTCGTGCCACGGTAGCGATTCGAATAAATACAGAATGTGCGGTGATATCCGCGCAACAATGCGGGCGCCGCAGCAATGAAACGAAATCCGGGATCCCACATCAGCGAGCCGTACGTAAATATCCACAGATCGCCGCGCGGTAAATCCAGTTGGCTGTAATGAAAAGGGTCATCCTGCGGCAACACATCGAGCGCGATGTTGCCGGGGCGCTTCGGCTGAGGACTCAAGAGTCGGCAATCTTCCATTCGACCGCGGTGCCGGCACGCATCGGCACCAGCGTATCAGCGCCGAACGGCACACTCGACGGCACCTGCCACGACTCGCGCAGCAGAGTAATTTTCCCGGTATTACGCGGCAACCCGTAAAAATCGGCTCCGTAAAAACTGGCGAATCCCTCAAGTCGATCCAGCGCTCCCGCCGCAGCAAAAACTTCGACGTAGAGCTCAATGCCGGCATGGGCAGTGTACATACCGGCGCAGCCGCAATCGTTTTCCTTGGTGTGCCGCGCATGTGGCGCACTGTCGGTGCCGAGAAAGAATTTCGGGTTGCCGCTGATCGCCGCAGCCACCAGCGCTTCGCGATGCATCTCCCGTTTGAGGATCGGCAAACAGTAAAGATGTGGCCGCATGCCGCCGATAAGCATCGCGTTACGATTGAGCAGCAGATGCTGCGGCGTCAAGGTTGCGGCAATGCGTGGCGGTGCGGCGGTCACGAACGCCACGGCTTCGCGGGTGGTGATGTGCTCCATGACTATTTTCAGGCTGCTGAAGCGCTCAACGAGCGGGGCCAGTGTGCGTTCGATGAACACACGCTCGCGGTCAAACACATCAACGGCGGCATCGGTGACCTCACCGTGCACCAGCAGCGGCATGCCGGCCTTTTCCATCGCCTCCAGTACCACGAAACATTTCTCGATTGCGGTTACGCCTGCAGCAGAATTGGTTGTCGCACCTGCTGGATAATATTTTACCGCCTTGACCGCGCCGTCCTGCTTCGCCTTGATGATTTCGTCCGGACTCGTGTTGTCGGTCAGATACAGCGTCATTAACGGTTCGAAACCGCTGCCCGGAGGCAATGCAGCACGAATACGATCGCGATAGGCGAGCGCCAGAGCCGTCGTCGTCACCGGCGGCTTAAGGTTAGGCATGACAATCGCGCGCGCAAAGCGCGCTGCAGTATGCGGTAGCACGTCGCGCATGGCCGCACCGTCACGCAAGTGCAGATGCCAGTCGTCGGGCCGGGTGATGGTAATTATATTCATGGGGTAATCGATCTCATGGCGCGACGAATGGTAAACGTTGCACGGCAAACAGTAAATTCGCGCATGTTTGCAGTGCTGCTCAATCGCCACCCTTGAGATCAAGGGCGCGCTGATACAGTGCGCTGCGATTGCCGCCGGTCAGCTTTACGGCCAAGGCCACTGCCTGTTTCAGCGTCAGTTCCTCAAGCAGGATCTTCAGTACATGCGTCACGTCCGCCTCATCGTCCTGCGGCTCTTCCCGCGCGCCGGCTACGATCAGCACAAACTCGCCGCGCTGGCGGTTTTCGTCGGCCTGCAGCCAATCCACAGCGGTATCCAGTCTGCAGCGATGCACGGTCTCGTGGATTTTTGTCAGTTCGCGTGCAATGACGATGTCGCGGTCGCCGCCAAATGCAGCGCAAATGTCAGCGACGCTATCGACAACGCGATGGGGCGCCTCGTAGAACACCAGCATCGCGGTTTGCGTCGTGAGCTCGGCAAGAGTTCGCCGCCGTTCCGCAGCGCGCGCCGGCAGAAAACCGCAGAACAGGAACCGGTCTGCAGAAAAACCACTGGCCGAGATGGCCGCAACCGCCGCATTCGGCCCGGGCAGAGGCACTACCTTGTAGCCTGCCTCGCTGACCGCAGCGACCACCTGCGCACCCGGATCGGCCACCCCCGGCGTGCCGGCATCGGTCACCAGAGCTACCGTCTTACCCTCGGCCAGCAGTCCGATCAGACGCTTGGCAGCGCGGCGTTCATTGTGTTCATGCACAGCAAGGAGTTTGCCGGAAATGCCATGGCGATCAAGCAACCTGACCGTGATGCGCGTATCTTCGGCTGCGATGACATCGACGGATTTCAGCGTTTCCAGTGCGCGCAACGTAATGTCGGACAGATTCCCGATGGGGGTAGAGACTACATATAATGTAGCCTGGTCTGTCACGCTTCCTGTATTCACACCTTGTCTCGCCATCGGATTTTTTGAATGACCATTTGCTCGTCGCGTTGTGCCGTCGTCGCAGCGCTGGCACACCTACTATACGGAGCGCCCGTTGCATTGGCCAGCGATGCAGCGCTGCGCCCTGCCGTATCCATTGCCCAAACCCCGCACATTGCATTGCTGCTGCCCACGAGTTCGAAGCTTTTCGGCAGACACGCCGCTGCGCTTCGCGACGGATTTCAGGCAGCCGCCAAGGCACAGGGGCAGCAACTGTTGGCGATTCGCGAGTATGCCGTGTCGGAGGATGTCGGCAATGTGCTGGAGGGATACCGTACTGCTGTGAACGGCGGCGCACAGGTGGTGGTAGGGCCGCTCACTCGCGATGCCGTTACCGCGCTGGCATTCGGTGAGCCAGTTCCAGTGCCCACACTGGCACTCAATGTCGCCGATAACGTCGGTCGCATACCGGGCAATCTCTACATGCTGAGCCTGCAAGTTGAAACCGAGGCGCGGCAGGTTGCCCGATTAGCCTGGCGCGAAGGCCGACGCAACGCTGTCATCATCAGCGGCAGCGGCTCGGTGCAATTCCGCACACAGGCTGCATTTACCGCCGAATTCTCGATGTTGGGTGGCAAGGTAACTGAGGTGGCATATTCGGCAGAATCTGAAAAACTGAACCTGATCGGGCGCAGCAGCATTACCTTGACGGAATTCGAAAAACCGAACCCCTCCCCGCGCAGCAGCAGCAATAGCAAAAGCAGCGACAAGCCAGAACCAGGACTGTTGACCATCGCAAGCAGCAGCGAAGACATGTATTTCCTGGCGCTGAACTACACCGAAGCACGCACGGCGCGCGCCTATCTCGGCGCAGCACCCATCTACGCGACTTCCAGCGTGCATGTTGGCGACCCGGATCCGCTCGCAGGATTCGATCTCGCGGGGGTCACATTCGTCGATATGCCCTGGCTGCTGGAACCCAACCATGCCGCAGTGATGATCTACCCGCGTCCGCAACTCCAGGGTGCCATTGACCTTGAGCGCCTCTACGCCCTGGGCATTGACGCCTGGCGTATCACCCAGTTGCTGCTTGCGGGCGCACGCAACATCCGTCTTGACGGTGTTACCGGAACACTGACGCTGGGCCCGGACGGCCAATTCGAGCGCAGACTGGTTGCGGCGCGCTACATCGACGGCCGTCCCCAGGTTACAGGCCGGGGCGAACGTGAATCCGCGCGGTGAACGTGCCGAAGCGCTCGCCGCAGCATGGCTGGTCGAACGCGGTCTGCGCATCAGCGAATGCAATTACCGCTGCCGGTTCGGTGAAATTGACCTGATTGCCCGCGACGGCATCACCGTAGTTTTTGTGGAAGTGCGCAGTCGTGTCAACAATGCTTACGGGGGCGCTGCCGCAAGCATCACCCCGGCCAAGCGCGAGCGCCTGCTCAAGACCGCCCGCCACTATCTTGCCGGCATCGAACCGGCGCCGCCCTGCCGGTTTGATGCCTTGCTGCTCACAGGTGAACCGCCGCACATCGAGTGGCTGCAGAACGCGATCGAGGAATAAAGCTACCCGATACTAGGACCGTGCAATCTGTCGTCATGCGGGTACAATAGCGGTCATCATGGATTTGATCAGCCGCATCTGCGAGAACTTTTCCGAGAGCGCCCATCTCAAACTGCAGAGCATGGACGCGCTCGCCGCGCCCATAGCGGCAGCCGTCCAGTTAATGGTGGGCTGCCTGCAGAACGACGGCAAAATACTGGCTTGCGGCAACGGCGGCTCTGCGGCTGACGCGCAGCACTTTTCCGCGGAACTGCTGAACCGGTTTGAGGTCGAACGACCGGGACTCGCAGCAATGGCGCTGACTACAGACAGCTCCACGCTGACGTCCATTGCCAATGATTACGATTTTGCGCAGGTGTTTTCGAAACAAGTGCGGGCGCTGGGACATGCCGGTGACGTGCTGCTGGCGATTTCAACCAGTGGCAATTCGCCGAATGTGGTTGCGGCAATCGAGGCGGCTCACGAATGCGACATGCGGGTGGTGGCACTGACCGGGCGCAACGGCGGCAAGATGGGCGAAATACTGGCGCGTAATGATGTCCACATTTGTGTTCCGGCGAACAGCACTGCACGCATCCAGGAAGTGCATCTCCTGACGCTGCACTGTTTGTGTGACGGGATTGATTGTTTACTCTTGGGAGTCGAATAAATGCGTAACCTGATTGCACTTTCCTGCATTGCATTGCTGCCGGTCCTCTCCGGCTGCATGGCCATGGCGGTCGGTGGCGCCGCAACCGGCATGATTGTGGCGGAAGACCGTCGCACGGTCGGCACCATGACCGAAGACCAAGGCATCGAATTCAAGGCGGCAAGCCGGATCGATGAAAAAGTGAAAGACGGCCACATCAATGTCACCAGCTACAACCGTGCTGTGCTGCTGACCGGCGAAGTGCCCAGTGCGGCGGCGAGAACAGATGCCGAGCAAACCACACGTGCCGTGGACAATGTGCGCAGCGTATTCAATGAATTGCAGGTTGCGGGTAACAGTTCGCTGCAGGCACGCACCAACGACACCGTACTGACTTCCAAGGTCAAGGTGCGCTTCATCGACGCCGGAAAGTTCGGCCCGCTGCATGTCAAAGTGGTAACGGAGAACGGTGTCGTCTATCTGCTGGGCATGGTCAAACGCCAGGAGGCCGCGGATGCCACCGAGGTTGCACGCACCACTGGTGGCGTGCGCAAGGTAGTCCGAGTGTTCGAGTACCTCGACTGAACGCCGACCGGGATCATTTGTTGTACCAGCACAGGCTGCGTCCTTGATGCAGCCCCTCCCGGATTTTGAGCGGCGTATCTGCACCCCTGCCGACGCGGCACAACGCGCAGCGCAGCTGGCACGACCATTGGTGTTTACCAACGGTGTTTTCGATATCCTGCACCGCGGTCATGTCACCTACCTTGCACAGGCCCGCGCCTTGGGCGCCAGCCTCGTTGTGGCATTGAACAGTGACGCATCTGCAAAACGTCTGGGCAAAGGCGACGATCGCCCGCTCAACACGCTGGCCGACCGCGCTGCCGTAGTGGCAGCGCTGGGCTGCGTGGATCTGGTGACCTGGTTCGACGCCGACACCCCGCTGGAACTGATCCTCGCGCTGCAGCCCACCATGCTGGTGAAAGGCGGCGACTGGAAACCGGAGGCCATCGTTGGCGGCCGCGAAGTTCTCGGATGGGGCGGCACAGTACACTCGATCGCTTTTATGCACGAATGCTCGACCACCGCGCTGCTCGCGCGCGTGCGCCGCGGCCACTGACCCAATTACTTGCGGAAGCGGGGGATTAACAAGGGGCGTCGCCCGCTTGTTCAGTAATTCCTTACCATATTTTCGGACTCGGTATTTTCACAGTACGGCCGGCGGGCAAGCGCTGGTCTTCACTTCGGACGCCGGAAAGTCGCGCCGCAGTTCTGATACCCGCGTCACCGTGTCGCCGCCGGATTCCCGCACGATAAACACCACCTGCTTCAGGAATTTTGCCCGCCGCGTGACTGTGGCTGAGCGCACGCCGCGTTCGCGCAGCACGGCTAGCTGTATATTGGCCGCCTCCTCACTTTTGAACAAGCCCAGCGACACGGCGTTCCGCCATTGCCCGGCATCCTGCACCACGTAAAAATCGTAAATACCCAGCGCTTTCAGCTCACCTACCTTGCGATCAATCTCGGCCTTGTTCTTCAGCGGCGGCATGTGTACCCAGTAGCCGTCTTCATCGCTGACACGACGTTGCACCGCTGCTTCAGGCAACCCCAACGCAGCAATTGCAGCATCGGCGCGCGGCGCCTCAGCTCCGGCGAAACTGCCCCACTCCACGCAAACTGCTGATGCCGGAGCCATGTCTGGTGCAAGTGCAGTTGCCGGCCCTGGAACTGGCGTGGGTTTCTGCGCGAGTGCGCCCGCCGCAACGGCCCTGGAATTCGTCGATTTGATGCGCTCCGGACTGATCTGCAACAGCGCAATCTGGATCGCAGCCTCATCGGTTTCGCTGAGCAAATAGTGATAGGCAAAAAAACCGCAGTTGGCGATCAGCAATATCAGAAAAAAAAGTCGTGTCGTGGTCATTTGGTCAGTGGCCGGGTTGCAGAGCGATTTGCAGCAGCCCATCCAGCACCAGATTATCCACTACCGTAACGCGCGCGTTAAGTCTGGCGGCGATCAATTCCGCGCCGCCTCCCGAGAGCAACACCGGCGACTCAACGCCTGCGCTTTCCGCGACGTAACGACTCATGCGTTCTACAGCACCGGCCAATGCATTAACCGCACCACTGGCAATGGCATCACCGGTGTTGTCTGGGAAGAAACTAAATGTACCTTCCCGCACCGCCAGATCGGCCGTGTCGCGCGCCAGCGCGCTACGCATCAAGTCATAGCCCGGCACGATGAAGCCGCCAATAAATGCGCCTTCAGCACTCAGTGCATCAACAGTCATGGTGGTGCCGACGTTGACCACCACACAGGCGGATCGGAGCATCTGCCACGCGCCGATCAGTGCCGCCCAGCGGTCAGCGCCCAGCGCCGCCGGATCGGCGTAACCGCTAGTCACGCCGCACTGTGCCGCCACAGCGACTATCCATTGCGGGGAGTCCGCCGCGCCGTGCAGCACTGCGCTTACTTGATCGCGCACAGCCCCACCGGCCACATTCGAAATCACGATGCGGTCAGTCGAGGGCAGCGCAGTGAATTCCGCTGCCAGCGTGTCAGCCTGCGCTGTTTTGACCCAGCCCTGCCGCAACCAATCGCCATCCTGGTGAAATCCCCATTTGATGCGCGTGTTGCCGATGTCGATGGCCAGAATATTCATGCGGCAACTCCGCCCTCACGCAGACTGACTTCACCACTGTGATGACGACTGACGCCGCTGACCGTCTCCAGCAGCAACGCGCCATCGTCCGCCACACCACGCGCCACTCCCGTCACTGTCCGCCCATCCGCCAGCATCAACTGCACCGGCATGTTCTGATGCGCGTGCAATCGCTGCCATTCAGCGCGCAGCGGTTCAAAACCCTCTTGCCCGAACCGGTCCAGCACGGTTGTAAGCTCCACGAGCATGGCAACGAGCAACGCATTGCGGTCCACCGGCATACCCGCCGCGGTTTCCAGATCGGCCACCCGCTGATCGACGGCGGCACGCACGCGTGGATCAGACCTGACGTTGACACCGACACCAATGACTACAGCGCTGGGCCCCAGCACATCCCCCTGCGTTTCGATCAATATGCCCGCCAGCTTACCCTCAGGTAGCACCACATCGTTGGGCCACTTCAGTTTTGCCTCGCGCGCGCCGGTGGAGCGCAAAACCCGCGCCAGCGCCAAGCCCACGACAAGACTCAATCCGGCCAGCTCGCGCGCACCCAGTGCAAAACGCCACAACAGCGAGAACGCCAGTGTGCTGCCGATACCCGAATGCCACACCCGGCCGCGTCGGCCGCGCCCCGCTGTCTGCGCTTCTGCTGCCAGCACCAGGCCGCTGCGCGCGCCCGCTACGGCGCGCCGCATCAATTGCGTATTGGTCGAATCCACCGTGTCACTGATTTCGACGACCACCGTGGCAGCACTGCTGCTCAGCGCGCGCTGCACCTGCGCCGCATCGAGCAGCGAAACCGGATGCTCGAGCCGATAGCCGCGGCCGCGCACACTCTCGATCGCCAATCCGGCACCGGTGATTTCGCGTATGCCATACCACACCGCGCTGCGCGTCACGCCGAGCGCACGCGCAATATCCTCGCCGGAGTGAAACGCACCGTCGGCAAGCGCACGCAAGGTCTGAAATGCCATGGTATTCATGGGAGTCGCATAGGATAGCTCAAGAGCGCCCATATGGTGCCCCAGCACCCAGGGGAAACTCATGAAAAAACAGGTTGTGGGCGGCGACGACTACATGACCTGGCCATTCAATTTCGACACGTTGCTCGCCGCCAGACACGAACGCCTGCCGGAGCAATGATCGCCGACTTGGGCGACACTGCGGGTTAAAATAACGCTGTTTCGATAACCTGACGCCTTTTCAGCAACCCCGCCCAGCATGTCCAAGCCCGCAAAGCCCGGCAACAGTCCTGCCGCGGCATCCACTTCCAATTTCATCCGCAGCCATATCGATGCCGATCTGGCGGCGAACAAGTACGCGGGGCGCGGCTGGGGCGGCAGGCCTGGCCCGGCGCTAGCGCACAGCGGCACTGCTGCCGATCCGGCAAAAATTCGCACCCGCTTTCCGCCGGAGCCTAACGGCTATCTGCATCTCGGTCATGCCAAATCGATCTATCTGAACTTCGGTCTGGCGCAACACTACGACGGCGCCTGTCACCTGCGCTTCGACGATACCAATCCCGAAAAAGAAGAACAGGAGTACGTCGATTCAATCAAGGACCTGGTGCAGTGGCTGGGCTTCGGCTGGGGATTACATCTTTATTACGCCAGCGATTATTTCGGTTTCATGTATGAGGCGGCCGAACACCTGATCAGTGCGGGCCACGCCTATGTCGATGAGCGTAGCGCTGAGGAGATACGCGCCAGCCGCGGCACGCTGACCGAACCGGGTAGCGCCGGTCCGTGGCGTGACCGCCCGGCCGCAGAGTCTCTCGCCCGCCTCCGTGAAATGCGTGCCGGTCAACATGCCGATGGCGCCATGGTGCTGCGCGCGAAGATCGACATGGCCTCGCCCAACATCAACCTGCGCGACCCGGCGATTTACCGCATACGCAAAGCCACGCACCACCGCACCGGCGACATGTGGTGCATCTACCCGATGTACACCTATGCCCACCCGATTGAAGACGCGCTGGAGCGCATCACCCACTCGATCGCTACGCTGGAGTTCGAGGACCAACGACCATTCTACGACTGGCTGCTCGGCAAACTCGCTGACGGCGGCCTGCTGGCGCGGCCGCTGCCGCAGCAGATCGAGTTTGCGCGGCTCAACCTGACCTACGTAGTGCTCTCCAAGCGCAAACTGATTCAGTTGGTTGAAGAAAAACACGTCACCGGCTGGGACGATCCGCGCCTGCCAACACTCGCCGGCGCGCGCCGCCGCGGTTACACGCCGGAAGGTTTGCGCCGGTTTGCCGAGCGCATCGGCGTATCCAAAGCCGACTCGTGGATTGAATATTCGATACTTGAAGACTGCATGCGCGAGCACCTGAACGAAGTCGCCGAGCGGCGCATCGCTGTGCTCGATCCGGTAAAACTGGTCATCGATAATTACCCGGAATCACAACAGGAAGACTGTTTCGCCCCCAATCACCCACAAAAACCGGAGCTCGGTAAACGTGAGTTGCCGCTGTCACGCGAACTGTGGATCGAGCGCGAGGATTTTTCCGAAGCACCGCCCAAGGGTTACTTCCGTCTGTTTCCCGGTAACCGTGTGCGACTGCGTTACGGTTACGTGATTGAGTGCACCGGTTGTGACAAGGATGCCACCGGCAACGTTACGGCGGTGCATTGCAACTACCTGCCGGACACCAAATCGGGCGTGCCGGGAGCTGAAACCGTCAAGGTCAAGGGCAATATCCACTGGCTCAGCACGCGCCATGCACACACCGCCGAGATCCGGCTTTATGACCGCTTGTTCAAGGATCTACACCCGGGCTCCGGCGGGCGCGATTTCCTGCTCGACCTGAACCCGGATGCGCGACGCGTGATTACTGCCCAACTGGAACCCGCGCTGATCAACGCAGCCCCCGCAGACCGTTACCAGTTTGAACGTCACGGCTACTTCATTGCCGACTCAGAAGACAGTCGCCCCGGTGTGCCGGTGTTCAATCGCACGGTAACGCTGCGCGATTCGTGGGCCGCGCGCTGAGCGGGCACCGCATGTACGCCGTCAAGGAAATTTTTCATACCCTGCAGGGTGAAGGCGCCCAAGCCGGAATGCCGGCAGTGTTCCTGCGTTTCGCCGGATGCAATTTGTGGTCGGGCCGCGAGCAGGATCGTGCGCGTGCCGTCTGTCGCTTCTGCGATACCGATTTTGTCGGCGTCGACGGGCCGGGCGGCGGCCGGTTTACCGGCGCTGCGGCGCTGGCCCGCGCAGTGGCCGCACACTGGCCGACGCGGGGAAAGGCGCACAAGCTCGTGGTCTGCACCGGTGGCGAACCATTGCTGCAACTCGACGCGCCGCTGGTGGAGGCACTCCACGCCCGGGGCTTTCGTGTTGCGATTGAAACCAATGGCACGTTGCACCCGCCTGCAGGCATCGACTGGATTTGCGTCAGTCCCAAGGCGCGCGCGCCGCTCAAACTGCGGCACGGCGACGAACTCAAGCTGGTGTACCCGCAGGCCGGCATTGCCCCGGAACGCTATCAGCGTCTCCGGTTCAAGCATTTTTTTCTGCAACCCATGGATGGGCCGCGCCGCGAACACCATACCCGGCTGGCCATTGCCTATTGCAAACGCAAACCGCAATGGCGGCTCTCGGTCCAGACTCACAAAATGATCGGAATCCCATGAGCGCACCGCGCAAACAGACCGCCCGCAGCGTCCCGGTGGTGGAACTGTCGTACCGCTTCGGGTTCGACGCTGCACACCATTTTCGCAGCCAGCCCAAGAACCATCTGTACCGCGGCGTGCATGGCCATTCGTTCCAGGCCGAGATCGCGTTGATGGGCACACCACGCAAACCGCATGGTTTTGCTGCTGATTTTGCAAAAGTCGAACGTGCGTGTCTCGCGCTGCGCAAAAAACTCGACCACCGCATGCTGAACGACATTCCAGATCTGCCGCACCCCAGCCTCGAACACATCTCAATCTGGATCTGGAACAGCCTCAAACGCAAGTTGCCTGGACTTTGCCGCGTCACCGTGCGCCGCGAATCGCTGGGACAAGCTTGCTCTTACTTCGGCACTCTCACCGACACACCGGAGCACACCCCATGAGCACAACACCCAGAACCGCAATCATCACGGGAGCGGGCAGCGGCATCGGCAAAGCTACTGCACTGGCCTTTCTGCAGGACGGCTGGAACGTTGCATTGACCGGACGGCGGCAATTCGCGCTGGATGGGGTGCTCACCGAGGCCGGTGCCGACAAGGGGCGCGGTATCACCGTCTCTGCCGACGTCAGTGATCCGCAATCCGTTGCCGCGTTGTTTGAACAGGTCATCAAGCGCTACGGCCGCATCGACCTGCTGTTCAACAATGCCGGGCAAAACGCGCCCGGCGTGCCGTTCGAAGATCTGCCTTACGACAAATGGAAAGCGGTCGTCGATACCAACCTGAGCGGGTCATTCCTCTGCGCGCAGGCGGCGTTTCGCGCGATGAAGGCACAAACGCCGCAGGGCGGGCGCATCATCAACAACGGTTCGATCTCGGCGCACGCACCGCGTCCGGATTCCGCGCCCTACACCGCGTCCAAGCACGGCGTCAGCGGCCTGACGCGAACGATGTCGCTGGACGGACGCAAATACGGCATCGCCTGCTGCCAGGTGGATGTCGGCAATGCGATGACTGAACTGGCGGCGCGCATGTCCAAGGGCGTCAAGCAGGCCGACGGCG
>JAQBGW010000166.1:0-8505 GCA_032128415.1 Betaproteobacteria bacterium
CTTCATGCCGAAGGTATCGACCAGCACTTCGTCATACGCCACATCCGGATATTCCTTGGCCAGCGCGCGGCATTCCTCGGCAAACATGCCGCAGGCGAGCTTGAACACGGTGTCCTTGTGCACCGAGGTCAGTTTCTTGCGCGGACGGGTGCGCGCGAGCTCGAACGCTGCGCGCGCCACCTTGCTCGAGCCCTGACGCGTGATCACGCGGATGCCGATGGTCATGTCCGGCGATGGCCTGAATTCACCGTTGCCCATGAACACGTTGCGGTCGGGCGGCATGCCCTCATTGTTTTCACGGACGATGATCAGGTCCACATCCTTGTACAGCGCAGGCAGGCCGGGGTAGGACTTCGCCGGACGGATGTTGGCGTAGAGGTCGTAGTGCTTGCGCAGGATCGGATGCGGGTTGATCGCGTTCGGCTTGCCCTTCGGATAGGCCTGGTGCCCGATCGGCCCGAGCACCCAGCCGTCGAGTGTGTCGAGCTTCTCCAGCGTCCCCGGCGGCAGGGTGTAGCCCAGCTCGTCATAGGCCTTCTTGCCGATGGGCACCGGGTGCCATTGCACCGACAGCCCCGTTTTCTGCGCCGCCGCGCGCATCACCTTGATGGTTTCGGGAACGACCTCGAGCCCGATGTCATCGCCGTCCAGAATTCCGATTTGCAGCGTCATGCGCGATCCTTTGCTTGTTAATTTTTTTTGACGCGAAAAGAAGAATCGGTCGCGTCAGCTCGATGGAGTTTACCGGGGTGTAGGATCGCGGACGGGTCAGCCCCGCTCGACCCGTCGTAATTTCTGTATTGATAAATAGGAGCAGCGTAGCTTTCGAAAACTTACTCTGACCCCATTAAACACTTTCACTGAACTCATCATCCTTACGCGCCGGTCACCGCCCCCGCCGCCACCCTTAACGCCCCCCTCAACCCCACCTGCGCATCCATCACCACATTCACCGGTATGCCGGTCAGCAGCGGCGCGAAGCTGCCCTTGGCGGTGAAGGCTCGCGTGAAGACACCCTCCTTCAGCCGGTGGATGATCCGCGGCGCGATGCCGCCGGCGATGTAGACGCCGCCGTGCGCGAGTGCACTGAGCGCCACGTTGCCGGCAAACGATCCGTAGGCCGAGATGAACAGGTCCAGCGCCCGCACCGCCAGCTGGTCGCGCTTGTGCAGGCCGAAGTCAGCAATGACGTCGGCGTAATCGATGGCCGACCGTTGCGTGGCCTCCCGCAGTTCCTTCGTCGGTATGCCATAACCGGCATCCTGGAGGAAACTGAAAATGCGCATCAAGCCCGGCCCCGAGACCACCCGTTCCCATGACACGCGGCCATAGGTGCGGCGCAGGTGGATCATCAGCTGGTCCTGCAATTCGTCGATGGGCGCAAAATCGGCGTTGCCCGCTTCCGACGGCAGCACCCGATAACTCGCGCCGTCGTGCGCGAGGATCGCCACGCCCAGCCCGGTGCCCGCGCCGATGAGGACGATGGTGCCATCGGGGTCAGGCTCGGCGACCTGCAGGTTGAACAGGTGATGCTCGCCAAGCGCCATGACGCCATATCCGGCCGCATGAAAATCATTGATCAGCCGCAGCGATTTCAGGGCGTACTTTTTGCCGATCTCGGCGGCATCTACTTTCCAGCCCAGATTGGTCAGCGTTGCGGTGTTGTGTTTCACCGGCCCCGCGACGGCCAAACAGGTGGCCGCAAGCCGCGGTCGCGCGGCCAGTGTGTCGCTGGTACTGAACAGGCGATTGATCAGGCTGTCGAAATTCTCGTAGTCGCGGCTCGCGTATGATTTTTCGACCACGGTATCGAAATTGCCATCGGGTCGCAGCTCGCCGATCCTGAACGTGGCATGGGTGCCGCCGATATCGCCAGCCAGCACCAGCACCGGGCCTGAACTCATGACTTCTCCCTGGTAAGCGGATCCTGCCGGTAGAAAGCCGCCAGTTGCCGGTAGACCTCCGGATAATCCGCATGGATGGCGTCCGGCGTTTCAAAAAAATTCTCGCTGAGCACTGCAAAAAATTCTGCGGGATGTTCCACCGCGTAGGAATCGATGAGCGTGCGTTCACCGCGTTCCAGCCGGTGCTGCATATCGGCATAGGCGGACTCGAATGCCTGCGTCCATGCATCGCGATCCATGTCGGCATGCAGCGGCGGAAATCCATTGGCGGCACCGTTGCGCATATCGATCTTGTGCGCGAATTCGTGGAGCACGACGTTGTAGCCGTCATCACCATAGTCACCTTGGGCGTCACGCCACGACAGGACTACCGGACCGTGTTCCCAGGCCTCACCGGAGAGCGGCGCGCGCACGCGGTGCACTACGCCATCCTCGCTCATGACTTCGTGATCAGTGACGAACGCGTCGGGATAGACGATGACCTCGACCCAGTCGTCGTAGAGATCAAGATCGAGATTCAACACCAGCAGGCAGGCCTGCGCGGCGATGATGAGTTGCATCTCGCGCGTCATCTCCAGTCCGCCGGCACCATTGAACGACTTGCGATCGAGGAACAGCGCGGTCAATTCGCGCAGCCGGCGCAGGTCATCCGCAGACAACGCACGCAGAAAGGAGAACCGCGCCACCACGCGCTGCCACGGCGCGTCGGCTATGGCCTGGCGCTCCACCGCGCGCGAGCGGCGCCAGCGACCGAACCAGTTTGTCATCGTCCCCGCCTCAGGCACCATCGCGTCCGTCGCCCAGCTTCAGCACTTTGGCTGTTTCTATTTCCGCTTCCTCGTCGAGATCGACGCCTTCGATCTGCGCGAAGCGCTGCGAAATTTTCCGGCTGCTGACCTGCACCTGCTGGGCATCCTCGTGCGCCTGGCGCACATGATCGGCCAGCTTGCGCATACGATCATCGAAACGCGCAAAATCATGACTCAACTTGATCAGTTCGTCCTTGATAACATGAATCTGGTTGCGGGTTTCCACGTCTTTCAGCACCGCGCGCGCCGTGTTAAGCACCGCCATCAGGGTGGTCGGCGACACGATCCATACCCGCTTGCCGATCGCGTATTCGGTGGTCTCGGCATGATGACCGTGTATTTCTGCAAACACCGCCTCCGCCGGCACGAACATCACCGCGCCGTCAGAAGTCTCGCCGGGGATGATGTATTTGCGGGCAATATCGTCCACGTGTTTTTTAATGTCGGCGCGAAATTGTTTCTGCGCCAGTGCACGGTCGACGTCGTTCGTTCCCGGCTCGAACATGCGGTGATAGTTTTCCAGCGGAAATTTGGAATCGACGCCGACCAGGCCGGTGGGTGACGGCAGCCGTAGCAGGCAATCGACGCGGGTACCGTTGGACAGCGTCGCCTGCATTTCATAGGCATTCGGCGGCAGCACATTGCGCACCAGACCTTCGAGCTGGACTTCGCCGAAGGCACCGCGGGCACGCTTGTCGCCGAGCAGTTCCTGCAGGCTGACCACACTGCCCGTCAGGCTTTCAATTTTTTTCTGCGCTTCATCGATGGTCGCCAGCCGTGTCATCACGTTGACAAAGGTTTCGTTGGTCTTCTTGAAGCCTTCGTCCAGACGCTCGCTGACCTTGCCCGAAATCTGCTCCAGCCGTTCATCAATTTTGGCGGTGAGTGCGCCCGTGGTTGCCGTGAGTTTTTCCGCCATGGCCTCACGTTGCGTACCCAAATTTTCCGTCAGGGTGAGTTGCAGCGTATGCACCGAGTGGCGCAGCCGCTCGCCGGATTCTGTGACTTGCACACCCAGCCGGTCACCCTGCTGCGTCAGTCCGTTATGCAAATCACTGAGCATGGCCCGGTGCTTGTCTTCCAGAGCGTCCTGCAGTGCGCGCGCCGTCCGCGCCAGCGTGCGCCCCTGCAGCCACAGGATTGCCCCGAGAGCAATGAATAATATCAATAAAAACAATAAGATAGCGTATATCTGGGATTCAGTCATGGTATCGGCCATTCACCGGCGAAGTATATCGCCCGCACCCGCCGGATGGGAAACGACAAGCGCTTATGGAAACTCTGAGCAAGTGGATTCCGCTCATGGTTCGATGCTTCGTCAGGCTCAGCATCACCACGAACGGAATCAACAATTTGCCGTTCGTCCTGAGCCTGTCGAAGGACTTGTTCAGAGTTTCCTTAAGACAAGTCCCGCAGTACCCGCAATGGCGCAATAGCAACGACTCTGCGCGTACCCAGATATCCCGCCGCCACGATGCCTGCCATGCTGCAGGCAATGCCCACCGCCCATGTGTCGAGACTGAAGGCATAGCCGACATTGATCACCTTCTGCGCGAGTATGGCGCCCAGTGCATTGGCGCCGGCCGCGGCCATCACTCCGGCCAAAGCGCCGATGACTGCAAATTCCGCGAGATTGGCGCGCAGCAACTGACCGCGACTCGCCCCCAGCGTACGCATGATCGTCGCCTGATAGAGCCGTTCGTCCTGCGTGCTGGCAATCGCCGCATAGAGCACGATCAGGCCCGCAGCCAGGGTAAACAGGAATACAAACTGCACTGCACGCGCCACTTGATTAATCAAGTTCTGCACTTGAGTCATCACCTGGGCCACATCAATCAACAGGAAATTCGGGAAGCGCTGCACGATGGCATTGAGCAGCGCGGCATTTCCCGGCGGCAGATAAAAACTGGAAACATAACTGACGGGATACGCTTCCAGCAGCCCCGGCGGTGCCACCACGAAAAAATTGACGTTGAACGAATCCCAATCCACCTTGCGCAGACTGGTGATCGCAGCAGTGACATTGCGCCCCGCGATATCGAAGGTCAGCGTATCACCGAGGACTACGCCCAGGGCACGGGCAATGCCCTCTTCCATGGAGAACTGATCGCGCCGTGACTCCGGTACGTCCCACCAGTCCCCTGCCAACAGCAGATTGTCCTTCTGCATGCGGGTCGCCCACGACAGATTGAACTCGCGGTCAACCAGTCGCCGTGCCCGCTCATCGGTGTAATCCGCCGGCGCCACCACCCGCTCATTGATGCGCACCAACCGCGCCCGCACCATCGGATGCAACTCCGGCATGGCCATGCCGTGTTCTGCAAAAAAATCACGCAACGGCGCAATCTGATCCGTCTGGATGTTGACAATAAAGCGGTTCGGCGCATCGCGCGGCAGACTGGTCTGCCACAGTTGCAGCAATTCAGTACGAATAATGGTCAACGTCAACAGCGCCATGATCCCCGCACCGAGCGCCACCACCTGCAACACGCTGGCCAGACGCCGTCGCCGCAGATTGGCAATACCGAAACGCCACGACACGCCGGAGACTTTGAGACGGGCAATCGCCGCCAGGACACCCCATACCATCAGCGTGGAGATGAGTATTGCGCCGGCAAAGCCAGCGGCAACGATCATCCCCATGCGCAACTCACCGGCCCGCCACACGATCAGCGCGCAGATCACCACCGCACCCAGCAGGTAAGCCAACACTCCGAGGCCATCCGGTGCGCCGATATCCCGCCGCAGCACGCGTAACGTCGGCACCCGCCCCAGCGCCAGCAGCGGCGGCAAGGCAAAACCCAGCAACAACGCCAGTCCGGTAATGAAACCATGCACCGCCGGCACCGGCCCGGCCCCCGGCAGCTCGACCGTCACCAGACCGCCCAGCCACAAAGCCAGTGCGTGTTGCGCCAGCAGACCGGCCACACTGCCGGCAGCACTGGCGAGCGTACCCAGCGCGATGAATTGCCAGAAGTACAATCGCACCACGCGACCCCGGGATGCGCCATGACAACGCAGCATGGCACTGGCATCCAGATGGCGCTGCAGAAAGCGTCGCGTCGCGAGCGCTATGGCCACCGCCGCCAGCACCACGCTTAGCAGTGCGGCAAGATTGAGAAAACGCTCGGCGCGTTCCAGTGCGGAACGAATCTCCGGACGGGCATCATGGATGCTTTCCACACGCTGGCCCGGCGCCAGCTGTGTGGCAACCCACGCGCGATAGCGCTCAACGCCATCGGCATCCCCCGCCACCAGTACGCGGTAACGGATGCGGCTGCCGGTCTGCACCAGGCCCGTCGCCGGCAGATCCGTTGCATTGATCAAGACGCGCGGACCGGAGTTGATAAAACCGATTGCGCTATCCGGTTCATGCGTGATGATCGAGGCTATGCGCAACCGGCTGCGGCCGACAACTATGCTGTCGCCGGGCTGCACCTTAAGACGCAACAATAAACGCTCATCCACCCACACCGTACCCGGCGCCGGAATGCCCTGCGCGGTGCGCTCCACGCCCTGTGTTACATCGGCAATACGCAGCTCGCCACGCAACGGGTAACCGGAACTGACGGCTTTGATTTCGGTCAGCACGCTGTTCATATCGCGGGCAGCCATGCTCGGAAAACGCAGCATATTGCTGACCTGCAAACCGCGCCGCGAGGCCTCCACGGAAAATTGCTCACTGAGCGGGCGATTGCTGCTGATCACCAGATCCGCGCCCAGCAGTTGATTGGCCTGGCGGGTCAGCGCCTGATGCACCCGGTCAGTAAAAAATCCCACCGTGGTGACGCTGGCGACCGCAATGAACACCGCCACCGCAATCAGCGTCAGCTCGCCTGCGCGCCAATCGCGCGCCAGCAAGCGCATCGCCATCGCGATATCGGCAAAACGTCTCATGGCTGCAACACGCCACCGGCCAGCCGCAGCGATCGGCCGCAGCGCCGGGACAAAGCCTCATCGTGCGTCACCAGTATCAATGTCGTGCCGCGTTCGCGATTCAATTCGAACATCAGGTCGATGATGTCAGCGCCGGTTGCCGCATCCAGATTACCGGTGGGTTCATCGGCCAATAGCAGCGCCGGACTGATCACGAACGCGCGCGCAATGGCCACCCGCTGCTGCTCACCGCCGGATAACTGCTGCGGATAATGGTGCATGCGCGCGCCCAGCCCCACACGCTCGAGCAACAGGCGGGCGGCGCCGGCGGCATCAGGGGCATTCGCCAATTCCAGCGGCAGCATCACGTTCTCCAGCGCCGTCATCGCCGGCAGCAGATTGAACGACTGGAATACAAACCCCAGCAGACGCCCGCGCAGTGCCGCGCGCCCGTCTTCGTCCAGTGCAAACAAATCATGACCATCGATGTGCACTGTGCCCGTCGTCGGCAGATCAAGCCCCGCCATCAGACCCAGCAGCGTGGACTTGCCCGAACCCGAGGCGCCGAGCACGGCCACCGCTACACCCGACGCCACGCTGAAACTCACGTCGCTGAGGATGGTCAATACGGAATCGCCGGTGGTAACCTGCTTGCCCAGGTGCGCCACCTCCACTATCGGTTTTTGGGAAACATCGTTCATGCGTTTACACCGTGTTGCGTTACTGTTGATATCACTGACGCTGTGCGTATCCAACGCGCAAGCTGCCACCATTCTGGTTTTCGGCGACAGCCTGTCCGCAGGCTATGGCCTTGCACGCAATGAAGGGTGGGCGCATTTGCTGGCACTGCGCCTGCAGGAAAAGAAGCTGAATTATACGGTCGTTAATGCCAGTATCAGCGGTGAAACGACGCTGGGCGGCGTCAACCGCATCAATGATGCGCTGGGTGCGCACCGGCCCGCCGTGGTCATACTAGCCCTCGGCGCCAACGACGGACTGCGCGGTGCTGACCTCGCGGCCATGCACGCCAACCTTGAACGCATGATCAACGTGTCGCAGCGTGCGCGGGCGCGCGTGGTGCTGGTCGGCATACGCATACCGCCCAACTACGGCGCCGCTTACACAGAAAAATTTCAGGCGACTTACACCGCTGTAGCAAAAGCGAAGCACGTGCCGCTGGCGCCGTTTTTGTTCGAAGGTTTTGCCCAACGCAGCGAATACTTTCAGGCTGACCAGTTACATCCGGCAGCGATTGCTCAGCCGCTGATGCTGGAAACCGTCTGGAAAGCGCTTGCACCAGTACTTAAAAAAATGCATTAAAACAATAGGTTACGTTATATTACCCGCACCCCAGGTGATCCCGCAGCCAGCCGTCCGATCACTGCGGCTTCTGCAAACCCCTCCTTGCGGAAAATCTCCAGCACTGCGGCCGCCGCCGCCGCGCTGCACGCCACCAGCAAACCTCCGCTGGTCTGCGGATCCGTCAGCAGTTTTTGCTGCTCCGTAGCATCATCACCCGACAGCGTGACCTGCGCGCCATAACTTGCCCAATTACGTTCGGACGCGCCGGTGACGAAACCCTGCTTGAGCAGATGGCGCGCAGCACTCAACACCGGCACTTTGTTCCATTCGATTTCAGCGGTGAGTCCAGAACCGCGGCAAATCTCCAGCAAATGCCCAAGCAGACCAAAACCCGTGACATCGGTCAACGCATGTACGTCGGGCATGTCGGCCAGCGCAATGCCCGGCGTATTGAGCTTGGTCGCGGTTTCCAGCATCTGCTGGTAGGACTTGTCGCGCAACTCACCTTTTTTCATCGCCGCGCTCATGATGCCCACTCCCAAACCCTTGCCCAGGATCAGCACATCACCTGCCGCGGCACGATCATTGCGCTTGACCTTGTCCGGATGCACCAG
>JAQBGW010000167.1:0-6205 GCA_032128415.1 Betaproteobacteria bacterium
CGCTACAATGCCGGCATGACTGTAAACTTGCCGCGCTCCGTCGCCGAGATCGAAGGCTTCATCGATCTGTTGAAAGCGGCCTGCGAGGATCAACAGATCAATACCACGCTGGAACGGCTACTGGCCATGCCCGATGCGCAGCGCCAGGGCGTGGTGCATGCGTGGGTGACGGATCTGTTGATCGCAGAAGCGCCGCGTGATTTTGTGCAGGCGGTGGCATGTCTGATCGACGACGCAGTCGCTGAAAAAGCCTACGAGGTCATTTACCAGTGCCGGCGGGGAGTCGCGGGCAACGCCTGACTCCGGGCACGGGCACAAGATTATTCACCTGAAATCAAACACCCAGCAGACTTTTATGATCAAGACCAGCCTGTCCAGCAATACCCTGATTCTTCTGGTCGCAGCGTTCCTGACCTGCTTCGGCAACGGCACCTTTGTGACGAACGTACTGAAAGCGTACCCGATGGATGGCGGGAATATCTGGGCCCTGCTTTCCCTTATCGTGGTGATTGGCGGCGCCACCGTCCTCCTGCTCGCAACCCTGTGTTTCAAACAGTTAACGAAACCGGTGTTGGTGATCATCCTGCTGCTGTCCTCGCTCGCCGCCTATTTCATGGACAGCTATGGTGTCGTCATCAGTGATGACATGCTGCAGAATATTGCGCATACCAACACCGCTGAAGCTCTGGAGTTATTCAACGTAAAACTACTGGCCTATCTGATCGTTCTGGGTATTTTGCCGGCACTGGCGGTCGGCTGGGTACCGCTGAAATGGCGCGGCTTGCGCATCGAATTGACTTCCCGCCTGAAACTATTCGGCATCACACTCGCGCTGGTGATCGGAACAGCACTGGTGTTCGGCAGCTTTTACGCATCTTTTCTGAGGGAACACAAAGAGCTGCGCGCGCACGCCAATCCAACCTACTACGTTTATTCGGCGATCAAATACACAGCCCGGCTGCTGGAATCCAGGTCGGATGCACCTATGCTTGTTGTAGGCGCAGACGCAGCGATCCCCGCCTCGGACGTGGACCGGGAATTGATCATCATGGTGATAGGCGAAACAGCACGGGCTGACCGCTTTTCCCTCAATGGCTATCAACGCGACACGAACCCGCAGCTAAGACAAAAGAATGTGATCAGCTACACCAACTTCTGGGCGTGCGGCACGTCCACAGCAGTGTCTGTGCCGTGCATGTTTTTGCTTGACGGAGAGTCCAAGGGCTCCTCTGCGATAAAAAGACAGGAGAATCTGCTGGATGTCCTGCAGCGCAGCAACGTCAACGTGCTGTGGCTGGATAACAACTCTGACTCGAAAGGCGTTGCCAGTCGCGCACCCTATCAGGATTTTAAATCCCCAAAAATCAATCCGGTCTGCGACACCGAATGCCGGGACGTGGGCATGCTCGCTGGATTGCAGTCCTATATCGACTCACATCCCAAGGGTGACATTTTTATAGTGCTGCATCAGATGGGCAACCATGGCCCCGCCTATTTTCGCCGGTATCCGCCTGAGTTCGAAAAATTCAAGCCCACATGCAAGAACAGCGACCTCAGTCGTTGCACTCGGGAGGAAATCGGCAATGCCTATGACAACGCCATTCTTTATACCGACCATTTCCTGACCAAAACCATCGAGTTTCTGGAAGAAAATAACAGCAGGTTCGAGGCTGCGCTGCTCTATGTCAGCGATCACGGTGAGTCGCTGGGCGAAAACGGGCTCTATCTGCACGGATTACCCAAGGCCATAGCACCCAATACGCAGATTCACATCCCCGCGCTGATGTGGATAGGCTCAAATTTCGAAGAGGTCAACCTGCCGGTGCTGCGCACGAAAATCGAAAAGCGGTTCACACATAACAATGTCTTTCACACCGTGCTCGGCCTCTTTGAAATAGAATCCTCGACCTATCGCCCCGGCATGGACATGCTGGACGGGGCGAGACGCCCTGAAAAAGAAAAATGACAGGTCGGATTTTCCGGCGCCTACTCAAGGGTTGCGCATATCGACACAATTCCGGTCTGTAGCGCCGCGGGAATTCGTGCAGGCAGTGGCTGTCTGATTAACGATGTGGTTGCTGAGAAGGCCTACGAAATCGATTGCCAGTGCCAACGGGAGAACAACAGATATGTTTGAACTGAAAACCACTGCCTTGTTCGTCGCTACCGCGCTTGCCGAAATCGTCGGCTGCTACCTGCCTTACCTGTGGCTCAACAAGGGTGCGCCGGTGTGGGTGCTGATGCCGGCCGCGGTAGCGCTGGCGTTGTTCGTCTGGCTGCTGACACTGCATCCGGCAGCGGCAGGCCGGGTGTATGCGGCGTACGGCGGTATTTATGTAGCCACGGCGATTCTCTGGCTGTGGGCTGTCGATGGCATACGACCGACCGTCTGGGATTTGACCGGAGCCGCCGTCGCGATCGCCGGCATGGCCATCATCATGTTTGCACCACGTCCAGCTTGATGGCAGCGATGACTTACAGCGACTTGTGCGTCCCGTCGCAAAACGGTGGATTTTTCGTGCGCTTGCAGCCGCACAGCCATTTCTTTCCGGCCTCGGTCACGCTGAATTTCACCGGTGTAAATGCCGTACTCTTGTGCGAGCCGTCGCAGAACGGCTGTTTCTTCGACTGGCCGCAGGCACACCACCAGTAATCTCCCGGTGTGAGTTCCAGCGCATACGGGTCTTTCTGTGCACAGACCGGTTCTGACATGGCGGACCTCCTCGAATGAGTAAACTGCCGCCAGCATCCGCGCGACAGCGAAGCACGTCAAGTACCCGCGGATGATTCAGCCTATCGACTTGAATTCGATAGGATAACCCGATGAACGCGATTCCTAGCCCTGCTGTTGCTTGTTTCATGGACAGCCGCGCAAGGAATTAATGGAATTCGAGAGTGGCATCAGCACGGGCGACCCCTGCCATGGGCGCGCCCATTACGGCTTCAACGGCATCGCGCGGGACGTCGTCCAGCGTATCGCCGCGTGGATCACCGCGCCGTAACGCGCCGGATCACCACGGCACCTCCGTTATAATCGCCGCTCTTTTTGCGGAATCCCCATGCATCTCGTCATCCAGGGCGCGGATATCGAAACACGCGACCTCAAGGAACTCGCCAGGCTCTCCGGCGCCGACGCTATCGAACGGCTGTCGGATACCGCATTCCGACTGACCAGCGCGCAACCCGCTGCTGGTATTGCCGAACTCTGCGCCGCCGCAAAACTCGACTACGGATTCGTGCCCACGGAACGCCGTCTCACTGATTTCCGCCTGTTGGTAATGGACATGGATTCGACACTGATCACCATGGAAACCATCGACGAACTGGCCGACATGGTCAATATCAAGGCTGAAGTCGCGGCGATCACCGCACAGGCGATGCGCGGCGAAATCGAGTACGACGAAAGCCTGCGGCAACGGCTGGCGCTGCTCAAAGGTCTGGACGAATCCGCACTGCAACGCGTTTATGATGAGCGGCTGCGATTCACACCGGGCGCGGAGCGCCTGCTGGAAAAAATCCGCGCTGCGGGTATCAAGACGCTGCTCGTATCCGGCGGCTTCACCTACATCACCGACCGATTGCAGACGCGCGTCAAACTCGACTACACGCATGCCAATGTACTGGAAATAAAAAACGGGAAACTGACCGGAACTGTTGTCGGTGAAATCGTAAATGCCGATGTGAAGCGCAATGCGCTGCTGCGCGTCGCCGGTGAACTCGGTATCTCCCGCGCGCAAATTGCCGGTGTCGGCGACGGTGCCAATGACCTGAAATTCCTCGCTGAATGTGGCGTCAGCGTCGCGTATCGCGCCAAACCTGTGGTGCGTGAGCAGACCACCTACGCGCTGAATCATTCCGGACTGGACGCCATGCTCTGGCTGCTTTCCGCAGAGCAGAAATAAATATCAATAAAAACAAATAGTTACAGTTTTATGCGCACAGCCGGGCTCGCGGCGTCAATAAACCGGGAAGCGGGCACCCTGTTCCAGTCGGTATGACCGCAACGGCCCCGCCCCCTCGCTGCACATGCCATAGACGAACGGCAGCACGCCGCGACCCGGCGTCAGAAAGCGCAGATCCTTGAACCAGATGCACAGATGGGTGGCATCGCTGTCAATTTCATGCAGCGCGGGATACGCCGCAAACCAGCGGAAGAATGCGAAATCGGGATGTTCGAATACCGTACGCACCACGACGCCGTTCGATCCCGCGCCATAGCGGACATCAAAGTCCCACTCGGCCTGATCCAGTGGTTGGTATGCGGTATCCAGCCTGGCAATCAGTCCATCACCGGGCAATGCCGGACGCGGTTGCTTGCGCACCAGATTAACGTGGGCGTAACGGTATCCCGCAGCGCTCTCGACGATGACCATCCAGTTGAAAGGTGAAACCGGGCGCGGCAATGCCGTAACCCGCACGTCGCGCAATCCCTGCGCTTTCGCGTATTGCTCACCAAAATCTACGGCCTGCTGCAGCAGCGCGTATTGCAGCACCACATAAGCCGCCAGTACCGCGAGCCCGGTCACAGCCGGGACACGCGAGCGGCGCCACATCAGCGACGCCGCCAGACCGGCCACGATGATGGCGGAGAACCACAGGTCAATGATGAAGGTGGTGCCGATGCCATGCCGGAAATCAGACAGTGGTGCAAAAATCATGGTACCGAAGTTGGTAATCCAGTCCCCGGCGATGTGTGCCGCCAGCGACAGGGCCACCACCGGCGCATAGGCTCGCCAGCGCGGCCCGCCACGCCAGATGAGTGCAAAGATCCACGCCAGCAGGATAGTCCACAGCGGCAGCATCACCAGCGAATGGGTGACACCACGATGATGGTAGAGATACGACAGCGGCGAAATCCACGACGCGACGACGTCTATGTCGGGAAACGCCGCGATCAATGCGCCGATGGCGACGCGGCGACCCAATGGCAGCGCCGGTTTTGCGTGGCCTGGTTTATCACTCCCGGCCGTGGCGCGCGCCAGCAGTGCGCCAGACAGCGCGTGGGTCAGGGTATCCATGTCAGGAACAGTGCAAAGTGCAGAATGCAAAGTACAAAATTAAAAACCGGGGCCAAGCAATGGTTTTCCCACTTTGCACTTTGCACTCTGCACTTTGCATTGCCCTTCAGTCCCAGCGGTCGTCCCTGACCTGGAGCACACCCATTTCGATGCGCACCGGAAATTTTGCCGTGGGTTCATAGGCCGGCGCCGACAGTGCCTCCCCGGTACGTACGCAAAAACGCGCGCCGTGGCGCGGACAAATGATCTGATCGCCTTCGAGTACACCGCTCGCCAGTTCGCCGCCGTCGTGGGTGCAGACGTCTTCGATCGCAAAATACTCGCCGCCGATATTGAATACCGCAACCGTGACGCCATCGACATCGACCACCCTGCTGGCGCCCGGCGCCAGTTCACCCACCGTGGCAACGGTAACCCAGCCGGACATGACTAGATCGCGATGACTTCGAGGTCAGGCTCGATCTGCCGCACCAGGTTTTCGATCCCGGCCAGCGTGCCCGACAGCGAGCTCGGGCAACTGCCGCAGGCGCCCTGGTAGTGCACTGACAGCCTGTTGCCTTCGAGTCCCACTACATGTAAATCGCCGCCGTCGCCCTGCAGGTACGGCCGAATCTGCTCGTCGAGGATGGCATTGATTTTATCGAGCCGCTCACGGTCTTCGGGGCTGAGCTTTTCCGGATCCAAAGCCTCGCTGGCTTGCGCCGCGAGTGCTTCCGAATGCGCATCTGCCGAGGGTGCATCGCGGATCGGCACCGCCAGGCGGCGCATCAGTTCCTGCCAGTCGGCACTGCCATCCTGCGTCACCGTCACCCAGTGATCCACATAAAACACATTGGTTACATGCTCGACGTCGAATAGCGCCAGCGCCAGCGGATCACCCACCGCCTGCGCAGGATTTTCATACGAACGTGTGACGCCCCAGGTCAGCGGCTCACGCAGGATGAATTTCATCGCGTTGGGATTCGGGGTCGGTTCGATTTCGGCAATTTTCGGCATGTTTATTGGGTATCTATATAACAACTTTTTCCCTCATCCCAACCCTTCTCCCGGCGGGAGAAGGGCTTTTCACCCCTCGCCCTCCGGGACAAGGGGACACTCGAAGCGAAGCAGAGGGGCCAGGGTGAGGGAGGCAAGCTCCATGCTTCAACATGTCACAAGGTTTGGTAATTCTCAATAGCCGCTCAGGA
>JAQBGW010000168.1:0-4232 GCA_032128415.1 Betaproteobacteria bacterium
CCGGCAGCGCCGGGCGCTTCGGCATTCTCTGTGCGAGCGCGGCGCTCGTACTGCTATTGGCTTATCTGCACACCCTTGCCGGCTTGGCGTATGAGTTCCATGTTTTTTTCGCGCCACCGCTGGCTCTGGTGGCGTGGTTCCTCGGACTACGTTGGGGAATGGCCCTGGCAATCCTTGTGGTCGGCTTATGGTTCGCGGCGGACCGGATGCTCGGCGGCGATCAAGCCTCCCCACTGCCGTTGATTCTCAACAGTGGTGTGCGGCTGGCGATCTACTGCATCGGCGTTTGGCTCTTGGCGCAGTTACGCAAGTTGCTTGATTCCGAAAGGCACTTGGCGCACAAAGATGCCCTGACCCACCTATCGAACCGACGCGAGTTTCACGAATTAGGCTCCCAGACATTGGCACAGGCGCAGCGTGAAGGCACGCCCATCACTGCCGTATTCATCGATATCGACAAGTTCAAGGAGGTTAACTGCGTATTCCGGTGATCGTGACCGGTGATTCCGTTTGATCGTGACCGGTCGAAACGCCTGGTCGGCGCTGTTGGACGAAGCCGCTACGCGGAGAAAGCAGTGATGGTGATTGGGATACACAATGTAACCTCGCCCCCTCATCAGAGGGGTTGTTCGAAACGAACGATGAGGTTACCCCAAAATGGAATCACTGTCAGAAGCGACATTCAAGCAGAACTACGGGCGCCACCTGCAGCACCTGAAACTCAAAGGGCTGCAACCCAAGACGATCGACGCCTACGCTCGCGCCATCCGCCGCATTGGCGCGCGCTTCGATCATAAAATCGACAGTCTGTCCGAACAGCAACTGACCGACTTCTTCACCGAACTGCTGGCGTCACACTCCTGGAGCGCGGTCAAGCTTGACCTGTACGGATTGAAGTTTTACTACGAGCATGTCCTGCGCAAACCGTGGGTGGCGCCCGGCCTGATCAAGCCGCCCAAGAGCCAGCGCCTGCCCGACATCATTACCGTGGAGGAAGCACGGCGGATTTTCTCGGCCACTCGTGTGCTCAGTTACCGGGTGTTGTTCTTCACGTTGTATAGTCTGGGGCTGCGCCTGGGTGAAGGCCTGCGCCTGCAGGTAGGCGATATCGATGCCGTGCGCGCACGTGTGCACGTGCGCGATGCTAAAGGCAATCGGGATCGTTTTGTTCCGCTGCCGCAGGCGACCCATCAGCTGTTACGCCGCTTCTGGCTGGTGCACCGCAACCCGGTGCTGCTGTTTCCCAACCGACAGGTCGGTCTGAAAGGCGCGGCGGCGGCAAGCACGCCGCTGGATCGTGGCGGTGTGCAGAAGACTCTGCGCAAGGTAGCGCTCACCTGCGGGCTAAAAAAAAGATCACGCCGCACAGCCTTCGCCACAGCTATGCCACGCACCTGATCGAGGCTGGTGTCGATCTGATCGAGGTCCAGAAGTTCCTCGGGCACCACTCCATTCTCACGACCGCCCGCTATACGCATCTGACTGACCGTACCAAGCATCACGCCCTGGAACGGATCAACACCCTGATGGATGGCTTTACCATCGACTGGGGGCGGCTGAAATGATCCGCTTGGCCAAAGTCATTGCAACTTTCGAGACGGACTTTCTGGCGCAATACCGCAACCGGCTCACCCCCGCGCACTATCGAGCATTGGCGGCCTTGAAGCAGTGCCGCACGGACGCCAGCCGCCAGATGCAGGTCCAATGCACCGAATGCGACCATCAGAAACTGGTGCCGCACTCGTGCGGTCATCGCCACTGTCCCCACTGCCAGCATCACGAAAGCCAGCAGTGGCTGGAACGCCAACTGAAGAAGCAGGTGCCCGCCGAGTACTTTCTGCTGACGTTTACGCTGCCCGCCGAATTCCGGGCGCTCGCTTGGGCGCACCAGAGTGTTGTCTACGAACTGCTGATGCGCTGTTGTTGGGACACGGTGCGTACCTTCAGCCACAACGACCGGCAACTGCAGGGCACTCCCGGCGCGATTGCGGTGTTGCACACGAACACACGTCGGATGGAGTTTCATCCTCACGTTCATCTGGTCATGCCGGCGGCCGCGCTCGACGGTAAGCAAAAGCGATGGCGCACCAAAAGACGAGGCAAGACCAAGGCAGGCTATCTGTTTAACCACAAGGCACTGGCCAAGGTCTTCCGGGCGAAGATGCTGGCCGCCATCCAGTCGGCCGGATTGATGTTGCCCCCTCGCCACCCCGAAACGTGGGTGGTGGACTGCAAATCCGTCGGCAGCGGCGAGAAGGCGCTGATCTACCTCGGGCGCTATCTTTATCGCGGCGTCATCGCCGAGAAGGATATCGTCGCTTGCGGCAATGGTCAGGTAAGTTTCCGGTATCGAAACGCTAAGACCGGAAGGATCGAATTCCGCACCGAGTCCGGCGCGCATTTCCTGTGGCTGGTGTTGCAGCATGTGCTGCCCAAAGGCTTCCGGCGCGCGCGCAACTTTGGCTTCCTGCATCCGAACTGTAAACGCCTGATCGCTTTGCTGCACCTGATGCTCAAATTCGTTCCGCCCGCCGTGGACTGGTTCAAGCAACGCGCACCGATCCTGTGCGCCTGCTGCGGGGCGGTGATGGTGATCGTAAAAACGCAGCTTCGGTCAGTATTGCACGCGCCAGTCGCCGCCCCCATTGTCACCCACGGTGCCGCAGCCGTGTAAACCACCATGACCCTCGGCATGGCCCGGGAGTTCAGCGCCCACAAGCTGAGGCATCCGCTCGCATTGCATCTGACTCAACAGGCCAATATCGCGCCCACATCCACCGCTGCCCGCCGCAGCGGCTCGCATAAAACGCGCGCTCGGACTCCTGTCTTCCCGGACAACTTCAAACCGGGCCCATTTTCAAAAACATATTTTCTAGGAGCCGCCGCCTTTACTCCGGGACCGGGCTCGTCCAACAAACGGTTCAGATCGCGGCTCGCTACGCTCGCGCGATCTAACCTTAGTCGTTAGGCACTCTAAGTGCGCTTCAACCCGGGAGCAGCGCCCGCCATTGTTCCGCCCAGTATTGCATCGGGTCGCGCTTGAACCCGCTTTTCGCAAACTGGTGCCACCGTCCGGTAACAAAACTCATGATCAGGTTGGCGCGCGCGGCAGGGTCTGGCGTCGGCGGCAGCTCGGCCTGCCCGGCGGCAAATCGCAGCGCCTGCTTCAGCGTCGACTCGACACGGTCGTGCAGCTGATTGATGCGCAGTTGCAGGCGTTCATTTTCGTGCACCAGCGCGTCCCCGATCAGTACGCGTGTCATGCCGCGGTTTTTTTGCGCAAAACCCAGCAGCATGGCCGTCACCGACTCCAGTTGCTTCAATCCGCTTTTCTCCTCGCTCGTGATCTTGTTGATCAGGCCGAACAGCGTTTCCTCGATGAACTCGATCAAGCCCTCGAACATCTGCGCCTTGCTGGCGAAATGCCGGTAGAGCGCGGCCTCCGACACGTCGAGCCTGGCGGCCCGCGCCGCGGTGGTGATTTTTTCCGCTGCCGGCGCTTCCAGCATCTGCGCCAGCGTTTGCAGAATCTGCAACTTACGGTCTCCGCGCTTCCCCATAACGCTCTCCCGTGATTGACCTAGTTCAGCTGCCACGCGAGCCGCGGCAGTTGCAGCAGATTCC
Source organism: Betaproteobacteria bacterium (assembly GCA_032128415.1). GTDB lineage: Bacteria > Pseudomonadota > Gammaproteobacteria > Burkholderiales > SG8-41. The sequence goes on from JAQBGW010000168.1 coordinate 3,625, forward strand.
GGACGCTGAAGTCGACATAGGCGGGAACCCGTGCCGCCCGCGCCACCCAGATTGTCGACATGCCGAGCCTCTTCGCCGTTTTCAGATTATCGAGCGTGTCCTCGACCATGATGCAGGCGCCGGCACGCACCCGGTTCCGGCGAAACAGCTTGAGAAAACCATGGCTGTCCGGCTTCGGGCGGTAGCCGGTATGTTCAATCGACAACACGTCGTCAAACAGGTCGGCGATCCCCAGCGCATCCAGCACCGCATACGCATAATGCACCGGCGCATTGGAAAACACCAGTTTGCGGCCCGGCAGACGCGTCAGCGTCGCGCGCAGCCCGGGCTCGCGCACGACCATCCTGTTGAGCGCGGAACAGTCGTGCGTCGCGCGCAGGAAATGCCGCGGGTCGGTCGCATGGTTGCGCATAAGCCCGATGAGGGTCGCGCCATAGCGCTGCCAGTAGTACCGGCGCAACTCGCCCGCGCCTGACTCGTCCAGCCCCAGGTGGGTCTGCAGATAGGCCGTCATCGCGCGGTTAATGTGCGGAAAAATAAGCGGACTCGCATTGTGCAGCGTGTTGTCAAGATCAAACACCCACACGCGGTTGAATTTCATGGCCGCC
>JAQBGW010000169.1:0-7972 GCA_032128415.1 Betaproteobacteria bacterium
CATGGCCCAGTATGTAATGACAATGAACCGGGTGAGCAAGATTGTGCCGCCCAAACGCGTCATCCTCAAGAATATCTCGTTGTCGTTTTTTCCCGGCGCCAAGATCGGTGTGCTGGGACTGAACGGTTCCGGTAAATCCAGCCTGCTGAAAATCATGGCCGGCGTCGATACGGAGTTCGACGGTGAAGCAACGCCGATGCCGAATTTGAATATTGGATTTCTGCCGCAGGAGCCGCAGCTCAATCCCAAACAGTCGGTGCGCGAAGCCGTCGAGGAAGGCCTCGGCGAAGTGTTTCAGGCCAAGGCGAAGTTGGAGGAAATCTACGCGGCGTATGCAGAGCCGGATGCTGATTTCGACAAACTCGCTGCCGAGCAGGCCAAGTATGAGGCGCTGGTGTCCAATGCCGGATCTGACACCGAACATCAACTCGAGATCGCTGCCGATGCGCTGCGCCTGCCGCCGTGGGATGCGAAAATCGACAAATTGTCCGGCGGCGAGAAACGCCGCGTGGCGTTGTGCCGGCTGTTGTTGTCTAAACCCGACATGTTGCTGCTCGATGAGCCGACCAACCATCTGGATGCTGAAAGTGTGGACTGGCTGGAACAGTTTCTGTTTCGTTTCCCGGGCACGGTGGTGGCCGTAACCCATGACCGCTATTTTCTCGACAATGCCGCCCAGTGGATACTCGAGCTCGATCGCGGTGCTGGCATTCCGTGGAAAGGCAACTACAGCTCGTGGCTGGAGCAGAAGCAGGAGCGACTGCAGCAGGAAGAAGCGACCGAGTCGGCGCGGCAGAAGGCGCTGAAAAAAGAACTCGACTGGGTGCGCCAGAATCCGAAAGGCCGGCAGGCGAAATCGAAGGCGCGGATTGCGCGCTTCGAGGAACTGTCTTCTTTCGATTACCAGAAGCGTGCCGAGACGCAGGAGATTTTTATCCCGGTCGCCGATCGCCTCGGCGACAGCGTCATCGAATTCAAAAACGTATCCAAGGGTTACGGCGACCGGTTGTTGATCGACAAGCTGTCGTTCGCGATCCCCCCGGGCGCCATCGTCGGCATCATCGGGCCGAATGGCGCCGGTAAAACGACGCTGTTCCGCATGATCAACGGCTCAGAGCAGCCCGACTCCGGTGAAGTGGTGATTGGTTCTACGGTGAAGCTGGCCATGGTGGACCAGTCACGTGATGCACTGCCCAATGACAAGTCGGCGTGGGAGGCCATCTCCGGCGGACTTGACATCATCAATGTCGGCAAATTCGAAATGCCGTCGCGCGCTTACCTGGGCCGGTTCAATTTCAAAGGGCAGGATCAGCAGAAAAAAGTGGGCACGCTGTCCGGCGGCGAACGCGGCCGCCTGCATCTGGCGCAGACGCTGCTGACCGGCGCCAACGTGCTGCTGCTCGATGAGCCGTCGAACGACATCGACGTCGAAACGCTGCGCGCGCTGGAAGATGCGCTGCTGGAATTTGCCGGTTGCGTGCTGGTGATATCGCACGATCGCTGGTTTCTGGATCGCATCGCTACACACATCCTCGCTTTCGAGGGCGAATCGCAAGTGGTGTTCTTCTCCGGCAATTATCAGGAATACGAAGCCGACAAGCGCAAGCGCCTCGGTGAAGAAGGCGCGAAGCCCAAGCGCTTGCGTTTCAAGCCTTTGAAATCATAATGTAACTTGTTGTTTTTATTCATTATTTTGTAATCCCCTGAGGCAGAGTGAACGATGGGTGATTACTGGTTTGCAGCAGGTTTGTTGCTGTCGATCTTCGGTCCCTTGTTGTTGGTGTTGCCAATCGCGGCGCTGTACTGGTTGTTCCGCCGCTATGGGTTGGCGCAACGGTTAGGCAATACGCAGCGCGGATCGGCAAAGGCAGTGCATGGGTTGCTGGCATTGACGTCAGTCGCCGTGGTGATCGTGGTGACCTGGCTGCCCGGTCGCCTTGAATTCTCCCGTTTGTGTGATGAACTGGCAGAGCCGCGCATTTACGCGCGCGTGAAAGCCGAGGGTTTCTACATCGACGACCTCACCGCCAACAGCTTTGGCCAGCGCTATCTGCGTGACGAAGGTTTTGCGTGGATGGAAGCCAAGGATATTTATCATCGCGGGCAGTTCATCCGCTACCGCAGGGACGGCAGCAAGATCGCGACGGATGCTATCCCTGCACTGACGGCAACGTATGTGGTAAGCAGCGGAGTTGAGGTGCGCGCCAATTCCATACACGTTGCCCGCACGGAAATCGCCGAGCGTGTTTCGGGGAAAATCCTCGCCGAAGCGCATTCCGTGATTTTTCACGGCGGTCCGCTGGGACTGTTCATCGGCGTTTACGGGTTTGCGAGTTGCCCGCATCCGATCACCGCCGAGGGCAGTCGGCAATTCAATACCTATTACCACCTCGTGCGTGAGGTGCTGGGCGGCGGGTTGCCGCCCGTGCTCAGGAAACCATCGCCGCAGCCGTAATCGATCATCGGCCAATCCGGGGGCGGCAGTAGTTCCGCCCGCCGTTGGTGTCCCGACAATCAAGTCTATGCATCCACGCCATCCCGAAGTCTATAAAATGACAGTGTGAACAATCCCGGCGCGCACGCTGATCACACTGGTTCCGGCCGACGGGCATCCCGTTCGCTGCGGCTCATGCTGGTGATTGCCGCCATCGCATGGGGCATTGCCGAAGCGACCTATCATGGCGGCGCATTGGCCGGGCTCGATCAGGCTTATACCGATTTATGGCATCGTTGGAGCGGCGTGCGCTATCAACCCACGCGCACGGCACTGGTGGTCGTTGACGAGGAATCGCTTGCGCGCTTCCCGGACGATCCGTTGGTGTTCTGGCCGCCGCATTTCGCCAAGGCGGCGGCGACGCTCCGCGAAGCCGGAGCCACGGTGATCGGCATCGATTTCCTGTTTTCGCTGACGCCGGAGAACTGGCTCCAGAAGATGAACCTCACTGCCAGTGAAGCGCTGCGCCAGTACGATCTCACTTTTCGGCAGGAACTGAATGCGGGAAAAATTGCCCTGGTCGGCTCCGTCATCCATGGCGAGAACGGCAAGCCCGACAATCTGCTGCTGCCCCATTCGGATTATCTGCTGTCGCTGCCCAATATGGATTTGGCGGCCGGCATCGGGCTTGCTGATTTCGAACCCGATGCCGATGGCGTGATCCGCCGCTTTCGGATTGCACCGCAGATGATGCTGCTGCCGCAGCTTGCCGCGGGGGCGCCGCGGCTCAGTTTTGCCGCACTGCTCGCGGTGCGCGCATCGGGGCAAGACGCTGCCGCAAGCGAGTGGACCATCGGCGGTTCCGGCTACGCGGCAGCCAGCGTGCATCACATCAGTTACACCGGGCCACCCGGCACGATTCCGCGCGTGCCGTTTCACAAGTTGCTCGAGAAAGATGCGCTGACCGATCCGGCCGTGCAGGCGCTGCGCGGCAAGGTGGTGATCATCGGTGGTGATTTTCTGGGCATGAACGATATTCACTCCACGCCGTACAGCAGCTCGCTCGCGGGGCGACTGAGCACGCATGTCGCCGGCACGCCGGGTCCGGAGATTCAGGCGAACATCGTCGAAACCCTGCTCTCGGGCAGAGCGACTGCGGACGCACCCGCGGCATTGCGCTGGGGGGTGTTTGCCATCGTGCTGCTGCTGACTACGACCATCCTGCTGCGCACGACGCCCTGGGCAGGACTGGCTGCCGTGTCCGGAGCCTCGCTGCTGGCGCTGGTCATCGGCTATGCCGCGTTTCAGCAGTTTCAGCTGTTTCCTGTGGCGCACCTGCAACTGGGACTGGCGGCAGCCTTTTTCATGGTGCTGGGTCTGCGCCTGACGCGGGAAGAGCGTGACAAGGCGCGCATCCGCAACATGTTCGAGGGGTATGTATCCGACGACGTGGTCAATATGCTGCTCGACAGCGGACAGCGGCTCGACATGGGCGGGCAGACCATGCATATCACCGTGCTGTTTTCGGATATCCGCAACTTCACCACCATCACCGAGAAACTCGACGCCCACGAAACCGTAGAGTTTCTTAACGTCTATTTCGAGCGGGTCATCGATGTCATCCGTGCCGAGGGCGGAAGAATCGACAAATTCATCGGTGATGCGGTGATGGCGGAATTCGGCGTACCCTATCCGTTCCCGGACCACGCTGCGCGCGCTCTTCGAGCCGCCGCCGGCATGCGGCAGGTTGCCGAGGATTTCAAGGGCTGGATGCGGCAGCGTTTCCCGGACCGGGGATTGCCCGAGTTCGGCGTCGGCATCGGCCTCCACACCGGCAATGCGGTGGTGGGCAATCTGGGCTCCGCACGACGTATGGAATATACCGCTATCGGCGATACAGTGAATGTGGCTTCCCGGCTCGAAGGCGAGACAAAGGCCTTAAGCTGCGTTATCGTGGCGAGCGCTGATACCGTGCGCGCTGCGGGCGATATTGCACATACGGGCCGCCATGAAACGCTCAAGGTCAAGGGGCGCGCCGAGCCGGTCGAGGTGTACGAAATTCTTGCCATCAAGGCATAGGAGAGCAGCATGCGAATTTTCAGAGGAATAGCCGTGATGTTGCTGCTGGGATGCGCCAGCGCATGGGCCGATGTCGGAATGGTTACGCAATTGAGCGGGAAAGTCTCCGTTGTTTCCACGGGCGCCACGCGGGCTGTGGTGCCGTTTTCCAAGGTCAGTGCCGGCGACAAGCTCACGCTCGGCGCCAACGCGCGTGTGCAGATGGTTTATTTCGGCAACGGTCGCCAGGAGGTGTGGCAGGGTGCCGGGAAAGTGGAAGTGGGCAGCCTGGAAAGCAAGAGCGCGCTCACGCCACGGGTTTCGCAGTTGCCGCCACTGGTCATCAATCAACTCGCCAAGACACCGGCGGCAGGCCAGACCGGCAAGGCCGGGATGGTGCGCATGCGCTCATTGGCCAAACCCGACGCCACGCATCTGGAAAAACAGTACAAAGAATTGAAAGCAAGCGCCGCCGCCGATGACACCACGCCGGAGGTATTTCTGCTCTCGGGGTTGATCGAAATAAAGGAGTACGCGCGCGCCAAGGCAGTGCTGGCCGAGTTCGGCGGCGTGCCTGCGTACAAGGCGGTGATCGACCATTTCTCGCCCATTGTGACGGCGCGGACGTCCAAGTAAAGCGCGCATCGGCTTTCAATACCGATTGATGTGATTGGAGAATAAACCGTGATGATTTCACGCAGAGTTATTCTTAAGGCCGGTCTCGGTGCTACAGCGCTGTTCCTGCCCGTGCCTTTTGCGTGGGTATGGGCGCAGACGGAAGGTACGATCAAGATCATGCGCGCACCCAAGGTGGCGCTGACGATCGGCAACGGTACTTACCCCGGCTCGCCGCTCAAGAACCCGGTAAATGACGCGCGCGCGATGGGCTCAGCGTTAAGAAATGGGGGTTTTGAGGTCACCACCAAGCTGGATGCGCCGCGCAGAGAAATCGTTGCGGCGGTGCAGGCCTATACGCAGGCGCTGGCCGAACGGCAAGCTGTGGGCGTGTTTTATTTTGCCGGACACGGCTTGCAGCTTGCGTGGCGTAACTACATGGTGCCGGTCGATGCGCGCTTGTCCGAAGTTGCGGACATACAGACACAATGCGTAGAACTGGGGGAATTGATGGCCGGCCTTACCAAGGCACGCAATCCCCTCAATATCATTATTCTTGATGCCTGTCGTGACAATCCGTTCGGCAGTCTCGCGGGCGCGAATCAAAAAGGCCTGTCGCAGATGGACGCGCCGCTGGGTACGCTGCTGGCCTATGCCACTGCGCCGGGCAATGTGGCGAGCGATGGTGAGGGTGCCAATGGTCTTTACACCGAGAATCTACTGAGAGAAATCGCGGTACCCGAGGCCAAGGTTGAGGACGTGTTCAAGCGCGTGCGGTTGCAGGTGCGGCGGAGCACGAGCGGCCGGCAAATTCCGTGGGAGAGCACATCGCTCGAAGAGGATTTTTATTTCGTGCCGTCGTTGGCGCTGGCGTCCAAGGCAGGAATAGACCTGGAGGGCGAGCGTAGAGCGCGCGAAGAAGCACGCAAAAAGCAGAGCCTCGCTGAGGCAGCGGAACGCAAACGCAAAGTCGAAGAGGCGCGTAAGCAAGCCCAGCTTGCGGCGGAAGAAGCGGAACGCAAACGCAAGGAATATCTTGCTGTCCTGGAACGGCAGCGGCTAGCTGACGAGGTGGAACGCAAGCGCAAGCAGGAACTGGCCCTGCAAGAAGCGCAACGCGCGACGCAGGAAGGCGAACGCAACCGCCTGGAGGACGAGGCGCGGCGCGAAGCGCAACGGGCGCAGGCCGAGGCCGAGCGCCATTACCAGGAAGAATTTGCGCGGCGCGAGCAACAGCGGCTGGCGGACGAAGCAGAGCGCAAGCGCAGGGAAGATGAAGCCTTGCGTGAGGCAAAACGCGCAGAGGAAGAGGCAGAGCGCCGGCGCAAAGAAGACGTCGCGCGGCGGGAGGCGGAGCGCCAGCGTGCGCAACAATCCGTTGCAGTTGTTGATCCGAAAGTGCTCGCCGAGCGCCAATACCAGGAAGAGCTGGCGGTCTGGGAACAACTCAATAACACCAGTGAGCCCGAACCATTCGTTGCCTTTTTGTTGCGGTTTCCAAGCGGACGATTCTCCGAGTTGGCGCAGTTTCAGCTTGATCGTGTGCTGGCGCGCAAGGGTGAAAATCGCGTCGAGGTCATCTCGGATGCCAAGAACCCGTATTCCAAGGGCACACTGCGGGTTGATACTGCCTACAAGGTGGGAGATGTGTTCCGCTACCGTGTGGCCGACCTGCTCACGGGGATAGAGGAGCGTACCTATGGCCGCCGCGTCACTGCCATTTCCGATAATGAAGTGATTTTTAATGACGGAGCCCCAGTCACGGATTTGCTGGGCAACCCCATCCGTAATCGCCAAGGTATGCGGTTCAACGGTAATCAGTTTTTTATTCCTGAATACAGCGTGGGCAAGCGCTGGATAGTAAATTGGGAGCGTGTGTCGCCAAACGGTCGAATCCGCAACATAGAGTTTGACCTGCGAGTGATCGATAAAGAACGGATCACTGTTCCTGCCGGTACGTTTGAGGCGTTCAGGATTGAGGGTCAGGGATGGACTCAGGGCAGCAAGAATCCAAATGTCGAAGTCAGCATCCAGCGACGCTACTGGGTCGCAGCCGGCGTGCGGTCTGTCATCGCCCGGGAACTGGTGAACACGAATAACCAGAACAACCGCAACTCACGCACGGAACGCCACGAACTGGTGTCCTACTCACAGAATTAGGCCTGGTGCGGCGTCAGTCAGCATGATTGCCGCCTTGGGTGGATAACCAGCGATAAGTTATAAGTATTTGATTTAATTCATTAATTTTAGAGCCTCCGCTGACCGGTCGCACTCAAGTGATGTCCCGTCTGTGCCGTAAATCGATCATCGGCCAACCCGGGGGCGACGCTTACTGGCGTCGTGCGCACCTTGAGCACATCGCAACACTCATTGCGTCATACATTCGCTGACTACGGCGAGCTGCAACTGGAAGAAGCATTGCGCTTGCTGCGCCATGCCGGCCATAGTGCGTCGTTCGAGCAGGGCATCAACGATCCGATGGCGTTGCAGGCGCTGATCGACGGCCTGTGCGAATTATCCTCGCGCGATGGATTGACCGGCATGGCCGGCTGGTTGACGCGACGGCTGACTGTGGAGGGGTAACCCGTTAACCTCTGCCGGCGTAGGGCATGTTCGTCGCCATCACCATCAGGTGATAGATGTTCACGCCGGGTGGCTGATTGGCCATGAACAGCACCGATCGGGCCACGTCGCCGACGTCGATCATCGGTTCGGTCTTGATGTCGCCGTCGGCCTGCTTGACGCCCTTGGACATGCGCGCCGCCAGTTCAGTCATCGCATTGCCGACATCCACCTGGCAGCAGGCGATGCCGTATTTGCGTCCGTCCAGCGACATCGTTCGCGTCAGGCCGCTGACGCCGTGCT
>JAQBGW010000170.1:0-7765 GCA_032128415.1 Betaproteobacteria bacterium
GGGTCGGCTGCAGCACCTCGGGCCAGTGGTTCACCTCTCCGAAACACCGCCCCGATGGGCCCGGCCCACAGTGCCGCTAGGCTACCACCAGCCAGTGTGGCCCACGTGAAAGCAAGGCGGAAGGGCCTTGCACTTCGTGAATGATGAATGATGAATGATGAATGGACTAAACCGTCCGTCGTCAGTCGTCACTTCTTCGATCAAAGGGGCCAGGCTCGAATTATCAAAACTTCGAGCCTGGCCCCTTTGATCCGAAAATAGTTCCGCCTTATGCATCAACCTCAACCCCCCACCCCCGCCATATCCGGCAGTTGATGCGCAATACCTTTGTGGCAATCGATACAGGTCTTTTCGCGCTTGGCTAATGCCGTGGAGTGCTGGTCCGCGGCGCGCTTGCTTTGGCGGGTGAAGTCCATGAAGTCGAAACCATGACAGTTGCGGCATTCGAGCGAATCGTTGGCCTTGAGCCGGGCCCATTCGCGCTCGGCCAATTCGCGGCGTTTTTTCTGGAATTTCTCGCGCGTAGCAATGGTGCCGAATAAATGGGCCCAAACTTCTTTCGACGCCTGCATTTTACGCGCAATCTTATTGGTCCATTCGTGCGGCACATGGCAATCGGAGCATTTCGCCCGCACGCCCGACCGATTGGTGAAATGAATGGTGCTTTGCAGTTCCTCATAGACGTTGCTACGCATTTCATGGCAGCCGGTACAGAATTCTTCCGTGTTGGTGAGCTCCATGGCGGTGTTAAAACCGCCCCAGAACACAATCCCCATGACAAAACCGCCCAGGGTCAAGAATGCCAGGCTGTAGTGCACACTCGGGCGGCTGATGACGCGCCAGTAGAATTTTAATTTTTCTATCACGTTACGCCTCGTTTACTTCTTCGCTTTGACCTTCAGGAGGTCGTCAACGTCCATGAAATCATTGCCGACCGGCGGCACCGCGGTGGTTTGCGGGACATGGCACTGCTTACAAAAATAGCGCCGTGGTGAAACGTCGGCCAGGAAGTTCCCGTCGCGGTCCATGAAGTGCGTCACGCTTACCATCGGCGCCTGGCTGTCTTCGGTGCGTTTGCGGCTGTGGCAGGACAGGCATATGTTGGTCCTCAGGTCCACCTGATAGTTGTCAATCTTGTGCGGGATGGTCGGCGGCTGCATGGGATAGCTGCGTTTGCGTTTGATGTCGGTGTTCTGGACCTTGGGCATCATTGGCGGCGTGCCCTGCTCATTAAGCGGCGTCTCTCCCCGCAGCTTGGATACAGAGTCATCGGCATAAACCGAAAAAACGGCGAGACCCAATACGGCGAAACCGGCAATCAGTTGTTTCATCATGGCGTCACCTCTCATTGGGACTTAACCACTTTGACCGCGCACTTTTTGTAGTCTGTTTGCTTCGAGAGGGGGTCGGTCGCGTCCAACGTGGTTTTGTTGATTAACTGGCTGGCATCAAACCAGGGCACAAACACCAAGCCTTGCGGCGGTTTGTTACGCCCCCGCGTTTCCACGCGGGTTTTTATTTCTCCCCGTCGCGACATGACCCTGACCTCATCGCCCCGGCGTAAACCGCGCTTCCGTGCGTCTTGCGGGTGCATAAAAACGACGGCATCCGGAAACGCGCGATAGAGCTCCGGCACCCGTTGGGTCATGGAGCCGGAATGCCAGTGCTCCAGCACCCGGCCGGTCGAGAGCCAAAGATCGTATTCGCGATCGGGCGATTCGGCCGCAGGTTCATAAGGCAGAGCGAATATCACGGCTTTGCCGTCGGGCTTGCCGTAGAACTCGAAGTTCTTGCCTTTTTTCACGTAGGGATCGCTGCCTTCCTTGAAGCGCCACAAGGTTTCCTTGCCGTCGACCACGGGCCAACGCAAACCGCGGGTCGCGTGATAGCGGTCGAAATCGGCGAGATCGTGCGCCTTGCCGCGCCCGAAGCCGGCATATTCCTCGAACAGTCCCTTTTGGATATAGAAGCCGAACCCCTTGGCCTCGTGATTGTCGAATTCGCGGTCCATGTCCGACAGCGGGTATTTGTTGATCTGGCCGTTGGCGAACAGCACCTCGTACAAGGTCTTGCCCTTGTATTGCGGATTCTTGCTCAAAATCTCCTTGGGCCAGACTTCGTCGGTTTTAAAGCGCTTGGAAAATTCCACCAGTTGCCAAAGATCGGATTTCGATTGACCGGGCGCGCTAACCATCTGGTGCCAGAACTGCGTGCGACGTTCGGCGTTGCCGTAGGCACCCTCTTTCTCGACCCACATGGCCGTGGGCAGAATCAGGTCCGCCGCCTGGGTCGTGACGGTGGGATACGCATCCGAGACGACTATAAAGTTTTTCGGATTGCGGTACCCCGGCAGGGTTTCCTCATTCATGTTGGGCGCGGCCTGGACATTGTTGTTGACCTGCACCCAATAGGCATTGATCTTTCCGTCGCGCAGCAAGCGATTCTGCAACACCGCATGAGCACCGACCCAACCGGGCAATAAGCCGCCAGGGAGCTTCCATTTCTTCTCGGCAATGTCGCGGTGCTTCGGATTGTTAACCACCATGTCCGCCGGTAAACGGTGCGCAAAAGTGCCGACCTCGCGCGCGGTTCCGCAAGCGGAAGGTTGCCCGGTCAAGGAGAATGGGCTATTACCGGGCGTTGAAATCTTTCCGGTAAGCAAATGCACGTTGTAGATCATGTTGTTGGCCCACACCCCGCGCGTGTGCTGATTCACACCCATGGTCCAGAGCGACATAACCTTGATTTTCGGGTCGGCGTACAACTCGGCTAGTTTTTTTAGGTTGTCTTTTGAGACGCCGGAGAGTTTGGACACATAGTCGGCATCGTACTTCTTTACGAACGCGGCAAACTCCTTAAAGCCGATGGGTTTGGAACCCCCCGCATTCTTGGCATTTTTAGCTTTAACTTCCAACGGATGTTCGGGACGCAGGCCGTAGCCGATATCGGCATTCCCCAACCGGAAATTCACATGCTTGTTCACGAAGTCCTGATTAACCCGTTTAGTCTGGATAATGTAATTGGCGATGTAATTCAAAATGGCTAAATCCGTTTGCGGTGTAAACACAATCGGAATATCGGCCAGTTCGAACGAACGATTCTCGAACGTGGACATCACGGCCACTTTGACGTGGGGATAGCTCAAACGCCGGTCCGTGAGGCGGGTCCACAGGATCGGGTGCATCTCCGCCATGTTAGAGCCCCACAACACAAAGGCGTCGGCATGCTCGAAATCGTCGTAACAACCCATGGGCTCATCGATGCCGAAGGTACGCATAAATCCGGCCACGGCCGACGCCATGCAGTGACGCGCATTGGGATCGATATTGTTCGAGAGAAAACCGGCCTTCATCAGCTTGGCCGCGGCATACCCCTCCCACACCGTCCACTGACCGGAACCGAACATACCCACGCCGCGGGGCCCCTTCTCCTTCAACGCGGCCTTAAATTTTTCCTCCATGACATCGAAGGCCTCTTTCCAGGAGACCGGCGTGAATGAGCCGTTCTTGTCGTATTTGCCGTTGGTTTTCCGCAGCAAGGGTGTGGTAAGACGGTCCTTGCCGTACATGATCTTTGAGAGAAAATAGCCTTTGACGCAATTCAGTCCCCTATTGACGGGTGATTTGATATCGCCGTGGGTGGCGACGACGCGGCCGTCTTTGGTGGCGACGTTTACGCTGCAACCGACGCCGCAGAAACGGCACGGGGCCTTGGCCCAGTTCAATTTTGTTTTCGTGACATCCGTCAACAGATTCGCCGCCGCTGCCGGGAGCGCAATGCCCGCCGCCGCGGCCGCGGTGGCGGTCGCATTGTGTTTAATAAAGTCTCTGCGTGTCAGCTTCATTTCCCATACCCCATTAATCGATTTCGTGGTAAACCAAGGCGGCGCTCAAGACGCCATCGATTGACTCGATGCGACTGATGATAGATAAAATCTGGCTTTCATTTTCCGTTTCGAGCAAGACTACAAACTTGCCCACCGGGTCGTGCGCACGCACATCCGCATTCTTAAATTTCTTTACGATGGCTACGGCCTGGTCAAGCCGATGCGGCAAACAGCGCACCACCAGGCTGGAAATATGCACCTGTTGTGCATCAACAGACATAAAAAATGGCCTCCACGACAGCCTATTGTTTCGGTAACACTGAAATCGCAAATACCGGGCAAACGGAGACGCACGCGCCACAGCCCGTGCACTGTTCCTGATTCAGGCGTGGCTGCGGGGGCTTACCGACCTGGAAAGAAAACTTAATGGCGCTGACGTCGCAACTGTCCTGACAACTCTGGCAGGATACGCCCTGGTAAGCCAGGCAACTCTGACCAATTGATGCGATGTAATTCCAGGGTGGGTGTCCTGGATCAAACTCGAACAGGCCTTCCGGGCATGCCTGCGTGCAGCGCGCACAGAAAGTACATTCCCCATTCTTGAAGTCGATCTCCGGAAAACCGCCATCGCCGTGTACGATGATCCGCTCCGGGCAGGCCTTCTCGCATTCTCCGCAACGGCTACAGTCGTCATAAAATGACGCGGCCGATTTCAACCAGGGTAAATGTAACGTTGCCGGCTTGGAGGAAAATCGCCCGCGCAACCAGTTACGTCGCTGACCATCCATTCCTACCGCTCCCCGCTTACACTATATCCCCGGCGGACCCATGATGATTTGCGTGATCCAAACCATAAAGCCATAACCCCCTACGATCATTACGGACAAAACCGGACCCAAGATCACGGCAAGAATTAGAAACGAAATCCACTCGTCCCTTTTGCTGATTTCTTTTTCCGCCACGATGCCTTTCCTTCTCTAAACTAGGAATTCATAATCAATTAGATGGTCTTACGCAATCGTATCTCAAAGAATTCAGGTACAGCAACCGCGAACCTTTGATCGCTCACGGGCCTTCCGCCGGCGTGACTTCAGCGCCAATGCGATCAATGATCAGCCGGTAGTGCTCAGGCCGGCGGTGCGCTGCAAAGTTGAACATGGTGCGCTTGAGATCGGCGGCGAGGTCGATGTCCGCATTAAAGCAGATCACCTCGTCGCCTTCGGTGCGTGATTTTGCTGCAATCTCGCCTGTAGGCGCGACGATCAGCGAGTGCCCGAACATGCGATAGCCGTCCTCGAATCCGCATTTCGCCGTTTCGACCAGCCAGGTCGCGTTCTGGTAAGCCATCGATTGTGCCAGGATGAGATGATGATGCACGCGGAGCGCCGGGGGTTCCGGATAATCGAGGTTTTCGCTCGGCGTGTTAAAACCGAGCGCGACGACCTCGGCACCCTGGAGCGCCAGCACGCGGAATGCTTCGGGCCAGCGCCGGTCGTTACAAATCAGCATGCCGGTGATCGTGTTCATGAAACGCCAGACGCGAAACCCCAGGTTGCCGACTTCGAAGTATTTCTTCTCCAGGTGCTGGAAAGCCGCTTCCGGCTTATGGTTAGCGTGACCGGGAAGGTGGATTTTGCGGTATTTTCCCGCGATCGACCCGTCCGGCCCGACCAGGATCGCGGTGTTGAAACGGCGCGTGCGGCCTTCCTCCTGAACTAACTCAGCGTAACCGATATAGAACCCCACCCCCAGTTTCCTTGCTTCGTCGAAGAGCGGCTGTGTGTCAGCGGATGGCAATGTGAATTCGAAGAACCTGCTATCAACTTCGGCGCCGTTTTCGAACCAATAGCGCGGGAAAAATGTCGTGAACGCGAGTTCGGGAAACACCACGAACTGCGCGCCCATGCCGTGTGCCTCGCGCAGCAGGTTCACGAGTCGCTTCGTAGCCGAGGATCGCGTGTCGGAGAGGTGTAGCGGTCCAAGTTGTGCCGCCGCCATTCGCAAGTGTCGAGACATACGAGCCTCAGAGATGAAGGAGTTTGAAGATCCGCGCCGGGATGATTCGTGCGAACCGGCGCCGGGATAGCCCCAAGCGCTGGAAAAGGATAGCACAGCAGCAAGACAGATAACGGTGAGGAAAACCAACCGGTGAGGGAAGGGCTGGCCGGGTTACTGCTTGATCAACGAGTCACTTCGAGCATCATCCAGGCCGTAGGAGCGTGGGCAAGTCACGAGAAAATAAACGCCGGCCGCGCTTAAACGCGGAAAGCGGCAACGCGGATTTTGCGATAACGTCGGAGGCCAATTTCTCATTCCATACCACCAGGTCCGCCGCTTTCCCCACTTCGATACCGTAATCGCCAAGCCGCATCAACTTCGCCGCCCGATCCGTGATCATCTCGAAACAAACGCTCAAATCCTTCGGCCCGTACCTCTGGACGATATTGGCATAAAGAGTGGCGATCCCGGTGAGAGAGCAATTCCCGTAGGGCGTAAAGGGGTTCAGCACGTTGTTGGTTGATATCGTGCAGTTCGCGCCGTTTTCGATCAGCGTATTGGCGTCGGTCACGCCGCGCAGCACGCTATGCTCCATGTGCCGTCCGGCATGGTAGAGGTCGGTCGACGGCAAGACCGCAAGCGACACTCCGGACTCCCCGAGTCGCTTACCGACGGCTGCCTGCTGCTTGACCGGCATGCAGGAAATCTTGGACCCATGCCCAAATGCGACTCTTCCCTGCCACTGAATCCGATCCGTGATCTCGCAAACTTGCGGGTAATCCAGATCGTCCACTTCGTATCCGCCGTCGAGATGGAAATCCACGTCGATGTCATAGTGCTGCGCCAACTCGAAAACGCGACGGATTTGTCCGGGTCCATCTTTGTCATAGCGGATGCCGCCGCCCACCACCGGCGCGCCGCGATCCAGGCAGGCGACCAGATTCTCGTCGGCGCCGGGCACGTCCGTCCAACCTTCCTGCAGAAAGACGCACGGCTGGATATCGATAGCCCAGGCGTAATCCTTCCGCAGTTGCTCAATCGCCTCGAACCCGAGCAGTCCCACATTCGGGTCGACCTCGACCTGCGTCCGCATATGGGTGACGCCGTGTAGAAGAGACTGCTCGAGTGTCGCCTGCGCCCGCGCGTAAATGTCTTCCAGCGTGAAGGTATGCTTAATCGAAGCGGTACGCTCCATATGATCGCGGACCCTACGGTTGGGCTGAATCGGCACGCGATCGACGATCATCGCCTTGTCGAGGTGAAAATGGCTCTCAATGAGGCCGGGCGAAACAAGCTTGCCGCCGGCATCGTGTTCCGGGCCATCCGCGGCGAGGTTGGGCTCTACCGCAACAATGACGCCGCCCCGCACGCCAATATCGACCGTCGGATTATCAGGCCCACTGCTTGAAAGCCTGGCGTTTCGAATTATGAGATCCAATGCCATCTGCCTAGCTTTCCATCTCGTGTTATTTATCGCCAATTACCGCCTGGTGGATCGGCGGTATCGATTATCCTTAGGTTGGTACCGAACCCATCAACGACGCTGGCTTGAGGCGCTGCCATCGTATGGCAGGGTCACTGACCCGGTCAATAAAAGGGGCCAGCCTCGGAATATCATGCGGGTAATGAGCACGGTTTTTGGATTTATCACCGCCTTGCTGTTGGCTGCAACGGCGGTGCCGGCTGCTGCACAGGACCGCACGATGTTTGGCATAGAACTCGGCGCACGGTTCGACCTGCCCCAATGCGGCCCCGAAGATGGCAGCTATCCAGCCAGGCGTTGCTTCGTCAAGAACCCGGAGGCAGCCGCAGCAGGGGTCGGGCATGACTATCGCGTGTTTCTGCCCAGCGCCGGGACGCCAGCGTATGTCCGCGGTGAGTTGATGGTTTCGGTAATCGACGGCATCGTAGAGTCCGTGCACATCAATACTTGGGGTTTCG
>JAQBGW010000171.1:0-31250 GCA_032128415.1 Betaproteobacteria bacterium
GCCGCAGCCGCCATGTAGGCGGAGAGCTGCTGCATCATGTCGGAGGTGTCGTTTGTCGCTGGCTTGGCCATCGTAATATCGCCTTTGGTTTTTTTGTTGAATTATTACTAAGCGTTGTTCACGGCGCGGGTTCGAGCAACACGCCCTGTTCGAGCAGCGCTGTCACCCGCTCCGGCGGCCAGCCGAGCAGCCGCGTGATGACCTCGCGGGTATCGGCACCGAGGCGCGGCGGATATTGTGCCGGCGGCTCGTCTTCGCCCATGAACTTGATCGGGTTGCCGGCGACGCGGATCTGCCGCGTGTCGCCATCTTCCAGGGCTAGCACCATGTGGCGATGCTGCACCTGCGGATCGCTCAGCGCCCGGTCCAGCGAATTGACCACGCCGACCGGAATCGCTTTGGCGCGAAAACGTTCCACCCAGTGTGTCGAGGTCCCCTTGCGGAACGCGGCGTCGAGCAGCGGCCACAGTGCTTCGCGGTGGCGGTGGCGGTCGGCATTGGTTTTGAAGCGCGGCTCGGTGGTGAGATGGGCGAGCCCCAGCGCGCCCGCCATGTCCTCCCACATACGTTCGGTGTTGGCACAGACCACGACATTGATGTCGTCGCCCGCCACGAACGCGCGATAGGTGGGGAAGGAATCGTGGCCGCGGCCCTGGGTGCCGGGGACGACCCCGGCGATCAGGTGATAGGCGGCCTGGTAGCAGAGCATCGACACCTGGCAATCGAGCATCGCCACATCGATCTGCTTGCCGAGGCCCGTGCGCGCGCGCTCGAGCAGAGCGGCCTGGATGCCGATCACCGAAAACATGCCGGCGGCGAGGTCGCCGAGCGGCACGCCCGAGCGCACCGGCAGCCCGCCGTGTTCGCCGGTGAGGCTCATGCCGCCGGAGAGCGCCTACACGATCATGTCGTACGCGGGATGGTCGCGGTACGGCCCGTTCTGGCCAAAACCGGAGATGCTGCACCACACGAGGCGCGGGTTGTCCGCACGCAGCGCTTCGTAGGTTAGGCCGAGTTTCTGCGCGACACCGGGGCGGAAATTCTCCAGCACCACGTCGCAGTGCTGCGCGAGTTCGCGCACGATGTCGCGTCCGGCCTGCTGCTTCAGGTCGACCGCGACGCTCTTCTTGTTGCGGTTGACGCTCAGGTAGTAGGCGCTGTCGCCGTCGACAAAGTGCGGTGGAATCGCGCGCGCCGAATCGCCGCCATGCGGTTCGATCTTGATCACTTCGGCGCCGAGATCACCGAAGATCATCGTGGCATAGGGTCCCGACAGAAATTGGGTCAGGTCGAGCACGCGGAATCCGTGCAGCGGCTGGTGGGAAGTTGATGCGTGTGGGGTGTCCATGCCGGCCTTTTTATGCGCTGATTTTTTGCTGATGACCGAGTGCCCGCGACAGGGTATGCGCATAGCGGCATACCGCACCCGAGAGTTTGGGCAACAGGTTTTTGCGGTAGCGTTGCTCGGGGATGGTGTAGCCGATGCAACCCATGATGTCGCCGCGCGCATCGAACACGCCGGCAAAGATGCCGACCGCGCCGGAGATGCGCTGGCCAAAGGTGATCGCGTAGCCGCGCGCGCGGATCTCGGCGAGCGCGTCATGCAGCGCCTTGCGTGACGGCGCCGCCTTGCGCACTGCCGGATCGGACTTGCCCGCCGCCAGCACCTGATCGATGACGTCCACCGGCAGGTAGGCGAGGATGGCGCGCCCGGAGGCGCCGGTCAGCAGCGATGATGGCGCGTATTTCTTGACCCGATAGCCCAGCGGATGGGACGACTCGCAATCGGCGGCGAACATCATGCGCGCGTCGCGCGGCAGATACAGGCCGAAATAGGCGGTCTCGTTGTGTTCGCTGACCGCTTCACGGAGCAGCGGCAGCGCCACCGCCTGCACCGGATGCCGGTTGCAGACCAGCGAGGACAGACGGAAGAATTCGGAACCCACGCCATAGGTGCGCGCAACCTTGTCATGCTCGATCATGCCTTCCTGGATCAGCAGTTCGAGCAGGCGATGCACGGTGGACGGCGGCAACTGCAGACGATCGGCGAGGGTCTTGATCTGCACCTCACCTGCGGACTCGGCCATCTCGCGCAGGATCGCAATCGCGCGACTGACGGTGCCGGTATCGGCGGCACGCGCGCTCATGCGGCGTTCATCGGCGGGCACGCCTCAGCGACCGAAGAGGTGTATGGCGCAGGCACCGTGGTCGAAACCATGGGTGCCGCCACCGGTGACGTGGGTGAGGCCGATCTTGGCGTCGGGCACCTGGCGCGCGCCGCAGCGGCCCTGCAACTGGCGGACGATCTCGACCATTTGTGCCGCGCCGCTGGCCCCGACCGGATGCCCTTTCGACAACAGCCCGCCGCTGGGGTTGACCGGAATACGGCCGCCGAGCGAGGTGGCGCCGTCGCGCAACAGTTTCACCGCCTCGCCGCGCCCGCACAGCCCAAGCGCTTCGTAATAGAGCAGTTCAGCGATCGAAAATGCATCGTGGCACTCGAGCACGTCGATGTCTTCCGGGCCGACGCCGGTTTCGGCATACAGCTCGCCGGCGCAGCGCACGGTG
Organism: Betaproteobacteria bacterium; assembly: GCA_032128415.1. GTDB lineage: Bacteria > Pseudomonadota > Gammaproteobacteria > Burkholderiales > SG8-41. Next base: position 2,569 of record JAQBGW010000171.1, read on the forward strand.
ATTTCGGGGATGGTCATGTCGCGAAAGCCGGTCGTATAACGCCCGGACGCGAGATGCGAGCCCAGCACCCGCACATGCGCGGCATTATGGCGCTCGGCAATTTCCGTCGGACAGATCACCAGCGCTGCCGCGCCGTCGCCGGTCGGGCAGCACTGCAGCAGCGTCAGTGGATCGGCAATGCGCCGCGACGCCAGCACTTCTTCTTCAGTGGTTTCCTTGCGGTACTGCGCATGCGGATTCAGTGCGCCGTGGCGGCGCGCCTTGACCGCTACCGCGGCGAGATCGCTCGCGGTCGCGCCATAGTCATGCATGTAGCGCTGCGCGCGCATCGCGTACAGCCCCGGCATGACCATGCCGTTGGCGACGTCGATGTCTTCCTGGTCGAGCGGAAGCGTGCCGCCGCCGAGGCGCGTCAATTGCTCGACTCCGATCACCAGCGTGTATTCACTGATGCCGGTAGCCACGGCCACCCACGCTTCGCGAAACGCAGTGGCACTGCTCGAACACGCATTCTCGCAGTTGATCACCGGCACGCCGCTCATGCCAGTCTCGCGCGCCACGCGCTGCCCGGCCATCCAGCCCGAAATCGCGGCGCCCGAGTAAATGGCCTCGATCTGCTTCTGCTCGACGTTGGCCTCGCGCAACGCTTCGATCACCGCGGGACGCGCGAGCTGCGGCACCGAGAGCTCGCGATACTTGCCAAACGGAACGATGCCGGTGCCGATCACCGAGACAGAACGCAAATTGGGTTTCATGATTGCGCCCTCTCCGTTAAGGCCGCGGTGCAAAGTAGTAGCGATAGCGGTCGTCGGCGGCAACCACCTTCACCGTGACCGCCATGTCCACGCGCAGATCGTCGACGTTCGCCGCCTGCACCTTGCCGAACAGCCGCACGCCCTCGGGCATGTCGACATAGCCGATCACATAGGGCGTCTCCCAGCCTGGCGGCGCGACATGCACGGTGGTGTAGCTGTAGAGTTTGCCCACTTCACCGAGCAGCAGTTCGTTGAGATGGGTCGACAGGCAGGACGGACACACATCATTCACCGGAAAGACCTTGAGGCCGCAGTCGGCACATTGCACGCCGCGCAGCCGCGCGTTGCCGGCTGCCACCACGGCAACCTCGGCCGGTTGCAGGAGGCGGCCTTCATGCGGCGCCAGTGCGGTTTTCAGGGGTGCGGGGGCAGGCATTGTGCTTTTCTAATATTCCGTTAATCGAAATTATTTTCTGATAATCGGAAAATACCGGAAAACCGAATGTCCAGGCAAGCGCCTATTTTTAACCCTGGCGTTGACGCATTGCAGCAACGGCCGGGAAATTCCGGCCATTTTTCATAGCGTGAAGATTGTTCAGGACTGCATTTTTTCGAGGAACCATGCCGCCGGCAGCTTCCGGCCGATGCCTTTGTCCCGCGCACGCTCGTAAATGGCCGGCGCCACTGCTGCGAATTGCAAACCCGTGCCGCCGTTATTCTTGAACACCGTGATGTCGTCGCGTCCGCCGCGGCGCGGCGCAGTACCGGCCACGAGGTCCGGCAGATCGATGATTTTTTCCCAACTGAGGATGCCGGCATCGACCGGTCCGGCAAGATCGCCGTTTCGATGTTCCATCGCACTGGCCTTGGAATGCGCAACGACCAGCGCTGCGCGGCGCATGGTCTCATTATCCAGCTCGCGCCGGGTGCTGCCCTTGTCGCCGCTGACGATGGATACGACATGCGCGCCGGGGGCAATCCAGCGTCCATCCAGTACCGGCTCGCTGGCATTGGTCGCTGCGATCACGATGTCCGCATCGATGACCGCTTCGCGCGCAGTAGCTACGGCATCGACGGGGATTCCCAGCTCTGCAGCAACCCGCCCGGCAAACACCGTCCGCCGCTCGGCATTCGGACTGTAAATCCGTATCCGGCGCAGCTTGCGCACAGCGTTGACGGTTTGCAAATGCCACCAGGCCTGCTGTCCGGCGCCGATCAACCCGACATCAGCAGCGTCCTCGCGCGCGAGCAAGCGCACGCTCAACGCACTCGTGCACGCCACGCGCACCAGCTGGATCAAGCCGTCGTGAATGATGGCAACGGGCGCGAGATCCCTGGTACTGAACAGGAAAATCAGCCCGCAATAGGTGCCGCCCTCTCCCCGCGGCAGCTTGTCACGGCGCGTCCTGCCATCGATACGCCCCTCGAACACGGCATCCGATGTAATACGCAGGGTCGAGTAGCCGTCGCCAACGAGGGCACCTTCCATGCTTTTAAAACAGTAGGTGACATCAGGTTCAGTCAGCGGCACCCGCATTTGAGTGCGTTCGCGCTCAACCGATTGCCCGGATGCCAGTGCGCGGTAAGCGCGCTCCAGCGCCGCCATGCAATCACCGATATCCAGCACGCCGGCCACATCATCGTTGTCGAGCAGTAGCAGCTCTCTCGTCATGATGCATCTTCCAGAACCCGTCTCAGACTGGTTTCTATTTGACGAGGCCCAGTTCGGTCATGATGGCTTTGGTCTCGGCATACTCTTTTTTCATGTATTCACCGAATTCTTTGCCGCGCAGGAAGTGGCTGTCCAGGAAATACTTCGACAGGATCCCTTTCCATTCATCGGTTGCGACGACTTTCTCCAGCACGTTCTCCCAGTAAGTGACCTGCGCCGCGCTGAGCCCCTTGGGACCAATAATTGCCCGCCAGTTGGACAATGACACGTCATAGCCCTGCTCGCGCAACGTCGGCACCTGCGCGAGGTCGCCGCCCAAGCGCTCGGGTGCGCTGACCGACAGGATGCGAGTCTTGCCGTCGCGCATCCTGCCCACCGCGGTACCCACCGCCGACGAAACGAGATGGATGTGACCACCGAGCAACGCCGTAATACCCTCGGCATTGGTCTTGAATACGACCACCTTCAATCGGCGCGGATCCACGCCGCCAGCCTTCGCCAGCAACGATATGGCGAGGTGGTTGGTGCCGCCGCGATTACTGACGCCGATGGCAATGGAATCCGTATCCTTTTTGAGTTGCTCGACGAGATCCTTCGCATTCTGGTAAGGGGAATCAGCGCGCACTGAAAACGCTGAGAATTCATTGACCAGCAGGGCGATGGGTGTGAAGTCGGTGTACTGCTGGCGCCCCGCTATCGTGTTCGCGATCAGCGTCGGGTTACCGATATCCATGTAGTGCGCGTCGCCTGGATTCTGGTTGATGTAGACGCGCGAAATCGTCTGGTTACCGCCCGGCTTGTTGAGTACCGAAACAGGCACCGGCACCAGTTTCTGCTCCTGAATAATGCGCTGCAACGTGCGCGCAATGCGGTCATTGCTGCCGCCGGGCGAAGACGACACGGCGAGTTCCACTGCTTTCTCCGGCTGCCACGATTGCGCAAAGGCGACTGTCGCCGCGCTTGCCATGATGACGCCAGCCGCAATTGCGGTTACGTGTTGCCGTACGATACGTTTCCGAGTCATGTCTGATTTCTCCCGTTAGTATTTTTTCCGGGTTATTCGATCAACTGCAAATAACCAATTCTGTCGCACTGCGCACCGCCGTTATGCCGGAGGCGAAGCGTCGTCGTCAATCAAGGCATACAACGTACGCGATTCAAACTCGCGATGGTAGAGGACGTAGACTACCCAAGCCGTCGCAATCAGCATCAGATACGGGTGCAGAAACCAGGTCATCGCCGCCAGTGCAAAATAGTAGGCGCGCAAGCCGTCGTTGAAATTGGTACCGGCATACGAGGTGATGGCAGCAACGCGGTTGATCTGTACCGCGTACTGCTCGGGGTTGTCCTTGGGTGCCTTGGGTGCGGCGCCGACCAGCGTCGAGCAAAAACCCAACTGACGGATTGCCCAGGAAAACTTGAAAAACGCATAGACAAAAATCAGCACCAGCAGCACAACCTTGATTTCGAGCAACCGTGTTGAGGCCTTGATCGTGAATGGCAACCCCGATACGACATCCATCGCCTGCTGCACGTAACCCAGCAGCGCGATCAGCGCGCCCAGCACCAGCATTGTTGTCGATGCAAAAAACTGCGAGCTGCGCGTCAGGTTGCGCATGATGTTGACATCCACCATACGATTCTCGCGCTCGACCATGCGCAGCATCCACTCGCGGCGGTAGCGGGTCATGGTGTTGTGGAGGGTCGGCACCGAACGGCCACGCCATTCAGCTATCCAGGCATAGCCTGTCCACGCGACCAGAAAAAATATAAAGGCGGCCACATCAAGCCAGGTGAGACTGAGTTCACCGAAAATACGCGTGCCCAACATGAATACTCCCAAGGGCAGGTCCGCCCAAGACATTCAGACAAACAATGTAAGAACTCCAGTATAGCCGTAGAGCCGATTGTGGGAAATTTCGCCATTGCCGAAAAATCCGACGAGTGGCACGTCCCCCAGCGCATCCTTGATCATGCCCAGTTCCGCCGATGCGCCGCCGAACAGTGCGCCAGTGCGCCCCAGGCAAGAGTAATAGAGTGCGCCGCGCGGCGGCGTATAAAGGCCTTCGCGAATACTGTCGAGCATCCGCGTCATGTCAGCGCGCGCGGTGTCACTATCACGTCTGCAGAAATGCAAGCGCTGTCCTTTGCGGGCGTGATCGCCGATGGCGATCAGCTTGTTGCCGGGATCTATGCCAATCAGGTTGCGTACCAGGTAGTCACCGGTGTCGCTGCCCGTCACAGACAGACCGACAAAAATCTGTCCGCCCAACTGCGCAATATCCTCATTCCCCGACACGCCTACATCCGCACGCAGCGCCTCCAGCGCGGGACGCTCGTCCAGTGTCAGCACAATGTTGTTCTGGGCACCGGTGATTTCGTGCGCAGGACCAATCGGCCGGCAGCCCTGGGTCAGCCGCGTCGCGACGGCAACCGCGTCGGAAAATGCAACGCCTGAAAGACCGTTACGATGTATGCCGTCAGCCAGCAACGCATTGCCATGACGCGAACTGGCCAGACCGCCGACGAGGAATCCGCTTTCTGTGCGCTTGGCGAGCAGACGTATCTGCTGTGCAATATCGCCATCCAGCGGATCACCATGCACAACAGCAATACTCGGTGGCACATCGCCGCATTGCAGATCTGCACCTCGTACCGCTGCTGATCCGGTCAGCGCACCGAAAACGCGGAATGCATCGGGCGGAAATTCGCCGATCATTACGGCAATAGCGGGCTCATCCATGTATTCCCGCCCGCTGGCGCAGATGCCGATACCGACGGTGCCCACCCAGTGATCGACATCGGTGTGCGCTGCAAAGTGCTGGTGTATCTCAGAATAAGCGCCGGCAAATTGGTCTGTTACATAGAGAAAACCCAGGTTACCAGCGCCGGCACCCAGTTGGAGCAGGCAAGCCTGAGCTGCATCGCGCCAGTCAGCAGCCCCGGCATGTCCGCAGCGGAACTTGTTCATCACAATCCGCAGCGCGTCATCAACGTTTAATCCAGCCGGGGAGCGCTTCGACCCGTTTCACCCACGCAGCAACAGCGGGAAGGTTATCGTGCGGCAACCCGCCTTCGGGCGAAACAGAGGTGTAGCAATAGCAAGCAATATCCGCAATGGTCGGACGACCGCACGCCAGCCAGTCATTCGATTTCAAGCGACCTTCAAGCACGGCCAGTCCATTGCGGCCGTAAGCGGCATATTCATCATAGCTGCCGATGCTGCGGATGCCGATTTTTACGCCGCGTGCCCATTGCAAGCCATAGTGCATTTCATTATTGGAAAGTGCCAGCCATTGCTGCACTTCAGCCATCCCGGCAGCATCCGTCGGCAACCATGGTTCGCCGCCATGTTTACGGGCGAGGTAAACCAGGCACGCCGTGGAATCCCAGAACACCTTGTCGCCGTCCACCAGCACAGGTACCTGGCCGCGCGGATTCAGTTTCAGAAATTCCGGTGTTTTGTTCTCCCCTTTCTTGGTATCCAGAGCTATGGTCTCAAAAGGCAATTTCAGCATCGACAGCAACAGGCGCACCTTCCACGCATTGCCGGAAGTGGCGGTAATGTACAGCTTCATGATTTACTCCCTGATTGAACGAACTGCGATCCTAGCATGTAGTGCTGCCAACCATTAAGCCAAGCGATACAATGCATAAATCTTTTCGAGGGAAATAATTGTGAACCTGGATCGAGTCAGTTCGGGATTCGATGTGCCCAATGATTGCAACGTGATCATTGAAATTCCCATGCACGCCGAACCCATCAAATACGAAATGGAAAAAAGTACCGGCGCCATGTTCGTGGATCGTTTTATGTCCACCGCCATGCACTACCCGTGCAACTACGGCTACGTGCCGCATACACTCTCGGGCGACGGCGATCCGGTGGATGTGCTGGTGCTGTCGCCGGTGCCGTTGATCACCGGCGTGGTCGTGCGCTGCCGGCCGGTGGGCATGCTCAAAATGGAAGACGAGGCCGGCGACGACACCAAGATCCTCGCTGTGCCCATCGACAAGCTGACGCCGCTCTATTCCGGCATCCGCTCCCATCGCGACCTCACGGCAGGCACACTCGCGCAGATCGCCCATTTCTTTGAACACTACAAAGATCTGGAACCGGGCAAGTGGGTGAAGGTGATTGGCTGGGTCGGTGCTGAAGAAGCCAAAGGGGAAATTCTCGACGGCATCAACGGCTACAAGAAAGCCGCGCGCAAGCCGAAGTTCTAGGTCTTGAGCTCCAAGCGCTCAGCTCACGGTGCGGTTGCGCAGACTGCGCCGGTAGGCATGCACCCATACCGCGGCGCGCCACAGCACGTGCACACCCGCGTAGACCACTGCGGCGCCGACGACTGCGAAGAACGACAGCCCGGTTGCCAGCGACCAGCCAATCTCCGACCAGTCCCATACCGGACCTGAACCAGCGATCGCCGGTAGTTGCGCGGACTCGCCCAGCAACCACTGCCCGGTTTCATGGGCGAGCACCCAGATCGGCACATAAGTCAATGGGTTGGATATCAGCGTACCCGCAACTGCAACCGGTAAATTGCCGCGCAGTGCAAATACAGCCAGCGCCGCCAGCGGAATCTGCACTACAGGAATCAGCAATCCGAAAAACACACCGGTCGCCGCGCCGACCGCCACCGTACGCCGCTGCAACTGCCACAACCACGGTCGTGACAGCAGCGGTGCCAGCCAGCGCAAGGCACGATTCGATTCCACCGTCTGCCGTGACGGCAACCAGCGGCCAATAGCCCGTCTAACCATGTCGTAGCGCCGCCCGCGAAGCCGTCGCCATGCGCAGCACCCAATAACCGAGCACTGCCGATGCGGCCGAACCCAACAAAATGCCCACACGTTCATCAACCGGCAGTACGACTGCCAGTTCTTCCTTGAAAGCAAGGCTGCCGATAAACAGACTCATGGTGAAACCGATCCCTGCGAGTACAGCAACGCCATAGAAACCGGCCCAGGTTGCCCCCTGCGGCAACCGCGCGGCACCGCTCCAGATCAGCAATGCCGACGTTCCCATGATGCCCACCTGCTTGCCGATGAACAGCCCCAAAGCCGTGCCCAGCGTTATCGGGTGCGCAATGTCGCCCAGCGACATACCGGCGAACGAGACGCCGGCGTTGGCAAACGCAAACAGGGGCAGTACGAAAAAGGTAACCGGTGTATGTAAATCCCGCTCCAGCTGCTGGGAAGGCGAAGCCTCGGCTTCATCGGCACGTAACGGAATTGTCAGCGCCAGCAGCACCCCGGCCAGCGTGGCATGAACACCGGATTTCAGCACGGCGGCCCACAGCACCAGACCCACCAGCAGATAGGGCGACAGGCGGCGCACCCCCGCAACGTTCATCACGATCAGCACGGCCAGAGCGCTACCGGCAATGATCAACGTCAGTGCCGAGGGTGTAGTGGAATAGAAGACCGCGATGATAATGATGGCGCCGACATCGTCGACGATGGCCACCGTCAGCAGGAACACCTTGAGGCTGCGCGGCACCGCTTTGCCGAGCAGCGCCAACACGCCCAGCGCGAAGGCAATATCAGTCGCCGCGGGAATCGCCCAACCACGCAGAGCTACCGCATCACCGGCGTTGAAGGCCGCATAGATCAATGCCGGCACCACAATGCCACCCACCGCTGCCACAACGGGCAGCAGCGCCTGCCGCACATCGGACAGTTCGCCTTGAACCAATTCTCGCTTCAGCTCCAGACCGATCAGGAAGAAAAAGAGCGCCATCAGACCGTCGTTTATCCACAGCAGCAGCGGCTTGGCAATTTCGAAGGCTCCGATACTGACCACGATCGGTACATTGAGAAACCAGGCATAGGCCCCTGCCCACGGCGAATTGGCGACAATCATTGCCAATATCGCGGTCGCCACCAGCAGCACGCCGGGCGTTGACTCCGACGACAGCACGCGCCGCATTGCACCAAGCAATCCTGGTGCCGCCGTCGAGGATGAAACCGCAGGTCCCGCCATCATCGATCTCCCTCTATCGTGCCCAGACGCGTCGCCAGCATGGCACGCAATTCGTGAACATCCCGGCGCGTGGCGGAAATTTCGGCATGTAGGCGATCGGCGGACTCATGTTTTTCAGTCGCCTGCTCCAGCTCAGTGCGATGCTCCTGCTGCATCGAAGTCACCACCACAGCGATAAACAGATTCAGCATGGTAAACGTCGATATCAGTATGAAAGTCACGAAAAACAACCACGCATAAGGAAACACTTCCATGATCGGACGCACAATGGACATTGACCAGCTCTCGAGCGTCATGACCTGGAACAACGTATACGCGCTCTCGCCCAGCGTACCAAACCAATGCGGGAAAGCGGCTCCAAACAGCTTGGTGGCTACAACCGCCGACACATAAAGAATTACCGCGATGATGCCCACGACGGAGCCCAGCCCTGGAATTGCAGCCAGCAGCCCCGTGGCCACTCGCCGCATGCTGGGCACCATCGAAATCAACCGCATGACCCGCAACACACGCAGCGCACGCAATACGGCAAATGGACCGCTGGCCGGAATCAGCGCGATGCCAACTACAATAAAATCGAACACGCTCCACGGGTCGCGGAAAAACGCGAAGCGGTGCGCAACCATACGCACTGCGATTTCCACCACAAACACGGCAAGTATGGTGCGGTCGACCAGCATGAGCCATGCACCCCAGCGCGCCTGAATCTGCGAGTAACTTTCCAGCCCCAAAATGACAGCGTTGACCAGGATCAGTGCGATCAGCCACCGTTGAACGCGGGGTGCCTCTATCCATGCGGCCAGGCGCAACCGCAAAGATGAGGGTACTCCGCCATGCGCAGGCACAGTGCTCACTGGCCCTCCTGGTCTTTAGCATTTCGCACCGGCATTGGCTCGGGGATGGCTGTTGCAGCACGCGCAGGGCGCGTCACATACAAACTGGCGACCATGGACACCAGCAGGATAATACCGACCACCGCCAGCGCAAAACCCACCGGAATCTTGTAGATGTCGAGCAGCAGCATCTTGACGCCGATGAAGATCAGGATGAACGCCAGCCCGTATTTGAGCAGGTGAAAGCGGTCGGTCAGATCAGCCAGCATGAAATACATGGCGCGCAGACCCAGAATTGCAAACACGTTCGATGTCAGCACGATGAATGGATCGAGCGTGATGGCGAAAATCGCTGGTATGCTGTCCACCGCAAAAATCACGTCGGTGATGCCGATCATCACCATCACCACGAACAGCGGCGTAAACCAACGCACACCGTCCTTGATAACGGTAAAGTTCTCGCCGTGGAATTCGTTGGTAATCCGGAAACGGCCGCGCAGCCAGCACAGCAGCGGATTCTTGTTCAAATCCGTTTCGACTTCGGCCATCATCAACATCTTGACGCCGGTCGCCAGCAGAAACAGGCCGAACAGATACAGTATCCAGTGGAACTGGGTGATGAGCCAGGCACCGATCAGGATCATCACAGCGCGCAACACGATGGCGCCGATGATGCCGAGCACCAGCACGCGACGCTGGAGCTCCGCCTTCACCCCGAAAAAGGTAAACAACATCAGGAATACAAAGATATTGTCTACGGCCAGGGATTTCTCGATGAGATACCCGGTCAGGAATTCCATCGATTTTTCGTTGGCCAGTTCGCGACCGTGGTTCGCGTCCAGGTACCACCACAACAGGCCGTTGAATACAAACGAGAGCACGATCCAGACAATCGACCAGGTCAGCGCCTCCTTAAAGGCCACTTTGGCATTGCCCTTTGACTGCAACATCAGCAGGTCGATCACGAGTGCGGCCACTACGAATACCGCAAACCCAACCCACATCCACCATGTACCGATACTTTCCATCACCGATCTCCCGATTAGCCTTCGTCTCAGCCAAACACCTCGCGCACACGCGCGATCACGCTCAGCACCGCCGAAGGTCTGGCTCAGATCGGTCAAGATCCCCGCGCACCGGAGGGCTTAACACCCTCGAATTGTCGATGCGCCGTCAGATTACTGCGGGGTTCGCAGCAACACTGGCGAGCTACTCCCCTTCACTTCACTTCACTTCACTTCACTTCACTTTACCGACCATCGCACAATGCTATGGCTGCCAAACAGCAGGCACGCACTGCATGGTGCCAACACTGCTCTTCCTACATTGGAGCTTCAATGATCGCATGGATTCATCGCCTGGCTGATGATTTATTGTGATGCGGACCATTGCGAACTAAAAATAAAAAACCCCGCCGACATCGGCGGGATTTTGACGTGAATGACCGGCTGATCAGTCGGCAGCAACAAGAAGCAGTACCACCGCGGCCCCCACGCCTGCCGGCACGCCGAATTTCTCCAGTTTGGAGACATCGGAGCCGGCAATTACCTCCACCGGCACCTGGGCAATTTCGAGCACTTTGTTAGTGACAGAATCCTCGAGCATGCGCGTGAGTGAATTCTTGCGCGCGGTGCCCATCACGATCTGATTGACCCGCAACCGCTGCGCTACGCGATGGATCGTCGCCGCCCTGTCGCCGAGTTCGATGTGTGTGGCGTGTGGAACGCCATGATTGTTCAAGAGAACCTGGGCCGGCTGCAGGGCTTTTTCGGCCATTTCTCGATGGTAACTCTCGCGATTCCGCCTGCTCACAAAACGGGATATATGCTGTGAGAAAGGGGCCCGAACGTGGAGCAGATGCACTTCCATGCCCGAATCACTCAGAAAACTGTTGATCACATGCCGCACTGCCTGCATCGAGTTCGCCGAACCATCCACCGGGATCAGTAGCTTTTTCATATCCGTTTCTCCTTGAAGATTAACCAGATCCGCCACTACAGCGTTAACCGGTACTGCCGCCAGATCAACAACGTGTGCCGCTACCCGGCTCCGGGCTACACCATGGTTTGCCCAGAATCCCGCACCCAACACACCGCCCACTGCCACTACGTAAAGAAAACCGATATAGCCGCCTGCCATGTCCGTGTAGTCCTTGAGCATGGGCTCGCTGCTCATCATCTTGACGCCGGTCCAGACCAGCACACCTGCGCCGATGTAAACGATGGAGGGATATTTCTGCACATATTTCAGAATCAGCTGGCTGCCCCAGATCACGATCGGGATGCTGATCAGCAGCCCCAGCACCACCAGCAGGAAGCTGCCATGCGCCGCGCCGGCTACCGCAAGCACATTGTCGAGACCCATCACTGCATCTGCGATGACAATGGTTTTCATTGCACCCCAGAAAGTCGTGGCAGGGGCGTCGCCATGTCCATTCGAATTATCGGTTTGAATCAGCAGCTTGTAGGCGATCCATAGCAGCAATGCGCCGCCCACCAGCAACAACCCGGGAATCTTGAGCAACCAGACCACAACTACGGTCATGGCCGATCGAACGACGATGGCGCCGACTGTCCCCCAGGCAACCGCCTTGTTGCGCAAATGGGGCGGCAGGTTGCGCGCGGCGAGCGCAATGACGATGGCGTTGTCTCCCGCCAGCACCAAGTCAATGACGATAATGGCCAGCAGCGCCGAAAAGAATTCGGGTGAAAACAGTTCCATGCCCATCCCTCCAAAGTTGAGATCAAATTGCGCAGCGTTATCTCCACGCCCTCACAACCTGGTCTTGCTTGCACCTTGAAGGCTGCCGATGTGGCCGGGGATATATCCCGTATTGACGACCACATCACTTGCGGCATCACCTGCTGACACCGCCGAAGCTACTCCCCCGGTCACCACCGCAATCCTGCAGCAGAAGAACCTGCGGATTGCATGCGCCACCTGCAACGCACGAGCGGATTATCGATGCATCTCACGCGCAAGTGAAATGAAGTTTTACAATCGATCTCATTACGAATGCATAAGAAATACCAGGCTATGTAATGACCGCCATCAACAATCACAATGCATAGACACTTACCGCGCGCTGTGTGCTCGAGAAAAGTCAATTCAATTTGCGTGACACGCAAAAACCGCAAAGCACACACATTGACAGGAATGCACAACCAGACCTTCAATGATGGATAGCAATGACTGACATCACATTTCGTAATACTCTGCAGCCGCGCGCAACACCGGCGTGCGCAGAACACAACGACTTGCCACGTCCATAATCCTGTGCTTTAATCCGCTCGCTCGCGTGAAAACGCAGGCCCCTCCAAAGGGGAGTAGCTTTTGTGGCGCAAGCCACGATGACGGAGTCGTCAATTCGGAATGCGGCATGGTTCCCGGCCCGTCGGCAACACACTGTGACCGTGTCGGCCACACTGTTGTAAGCGAGACCTTTGCCTGTACGGGCAAGGTCTTTTTTTATGGCCGCATCCGGCCTGTCCGTTCGAGGTGAAGGTCGCGCTGCCCTGCTTTCAGCCGGGCAGCGTGGTGACTTGCGCTTACAACGAAAGGACAGACATGCCGAAAACCAGCATTCACCGTTATCTCAAACACGGCACGCTCCCGCAACTGAGCGTTTTCGAAGCCGTTGCCCGACTCGGCAGCTTTACCAAGGCCGCCGAGGAACTCTATATGGCGCAACCTACCGTTTCCGTGCAAATGAAAAAACTTGCGGAAACCGTCGGCCTGCCGCTGATCGAGCAAATCGGCAAAAACATTCATCTCACCGAGGCCGGTCGAGTACTGCGCGCCGCGTGCGCTGAAATTTTTGGCAGCTTTTCCGGAGTGGAGCAAGCTCTGGCAAACCTGCGCGGCCTCGATACCGGACGGCTGCAACTTGCCGTTTGCACACCTGGCAAGTATTTTGCGCCGCGAATGCTCTCCGAGTTCGTCAAACTGCATCCCGGCATCGAGGTATCGCTGCAAATACACAACAGCGAGGCGCTGCTCGACCGCATGGCAAGGAATCTGGACGATCTGTATATTTTCGCGAGTCCGCCGGACGAGCAGAATCTGGTGACGCAGGTCATCCTCCCTAATCCGATAGTGCCGTATGCGCACGCCGATCACCCGCTGGCCAGGGAAAAGCAAATCCCCTTCGCGCGCTTCGCCGCCGAACCCTTCCTGATGCGCGAACCCGGTTCCGGCACCCGCGTGATTGCGCGCGAAACTTTTGAGTCGCATGGATGTGAGCCGAAAGTCCGCATGGAACTCTCGACCAACGAAGCCATCAAGCAAGCCATCATCGCCGGACTCGGTGTATCCATCATGTCACGCTTTACGCTTGGTCTCGACGTGGCGCACTCGCAACTCGCCATGCTGGATGTCGTCGGATTCCCGATTGAACGCAACTGGGTATTCGCCTATCCGGTAGGCAAGCAACTGCCGGCCATTGCCCGGAGTTTCATGGAGTTCACCCGCAAAGAGGCCAAAGTGCTGGTATTGGATCACCTGTCCAGTACGGGCTGATTGGCAAACTCCCTATCCGGAAAACTGGAAGAGATCACCGTCAAAGTCATTAACAAGTAGTTGACAATCTCCATCAACAAAAAAGCGGTCCGCGGACCGCTTTTTTTCTGCCGCAGAATAGGGGTCTGCCGTCTATACACCCTGGCGCAGATTGATATGCGAAATCTGGATTTTCTCCAGCGCCTCCAGCTTCTGCAACCGCTTGTCGATCTGCTCCAGCGCTTCTGTCGCCTGCTTCAGTTGCTGTATGCCGTTGAACAGCATCGCGCCCCAGTCCATTTTAGTCATTTGCAGTCGCGTGGCCTCAACTTCGCGGCGCATCGCGCGCAATTGCACCACCATCACCAGCATCAGCACAGCCGCAGCAAATAACAGGATGATCACAGCACCTATCAACATGGTTTCATTTGGAATAGTCATGTACCTCCCCCACGCCTCGCTGTCCCTTGTGCGGGCGCACTGAACAACACATCTACGATAGCAGAATTCCCACCTGTCTCACCGACGCTGGCACGGATGCAACCGCCTCAGCGCGGCGGTCATGTCGAATGCTGCAGCGCGGCGATCATGGCGCCACACTCCGATAATCAAGGGAATCCGCGTTTCACATGGTGATCACTCATTGCACCAGAGTCCCGAACTGACTAACATTGCAGCTGTGTCGCCGTGGTTGGGCCTCTAACAACTTCATCCGCCCCCACCGCCCCCCCACTCAGTCATTCCACATGAAGGAAGCTTTGCATGCGTATTTATAAAATCCTGATTCTCGGCGCTTCATACGGCTCCCTGCTGGCCACTAAACTGCTGCTTGCCGGACACACCGTCAAGATGATCTGCCTGCCTGCCGAGGCGGAGTTGTTCAACACCGAAGGCGCCATCATCCGTATGCCGATCAAGGGTCGCGAAGGTCTGGTTGAAATCAATTCACAAAAACTTCCCGGCAAACTATCCGCTGGTGGCCCCGACTCCGCGAACCCTTCGGACTACGATCTGATCGTGCTGGCCATGCAGGAACCACAGTATCGTTCGCCGGGCGTGCGCGAATTGCTCGACAAGGTCGCCAAATCACGCGTGCCCTGCATGTCGATCATGAACATGCCGCCGCTGCCCTACCTGAAACGCATACCAGGCCTGAATGCCGATGCCTGCCGCGACTGTTTTACCGATGCTTCGGTATGGGACAGTTTCGACCCGAAAACACTGACGCTGTGCAGCCCGGATCCGCAGGCCTTCCGCCCGCCGGAAGAAAAAGTCAATGTGCTGCAGGTACGGTTGCCATCCAATTTCAAATCGGCGCGCTTCGATTCTGATGCGCATACCGCGATCCTGCGCCAGCTTGAAGCCGACATTGCTGCCGTGCGCTTCGATCCGGGCGACGGCAAGAAAATCGAATTGCCGGTCAAACTCAAGGTACATGAATCGGTATTCGTGCCGCTCGCCAAATGGGCGATGCTGATTGCCGGCAACTACCGCTGCGTGCAAAAAGACGAAATGCGGCCGATCAAGGAGGCCGTCCACAGCGATATGGAAGCTTCGCGTTCGGCCTATAACTGGGTGGTCAAGCTGTGCGTGGCGCTGGGCGCCGATGAAAAAGACCTGGTGCCCTTCGAGAAATACGCTACTGCCGCATTATCGCTGGGCAGCCCGTCGTCCGCCGCAAGGGCGCTGGCAGCTGGTGCGCCAAACATAGAGCGGGTTGACCGGTTGGTCCAGACCGTTGCCGCGCAAAAGGGCATGCAGTCCCCGGTCGTGGACGCAACTGTGGCGCTGGTCGATGGTTGGCTGGAGAAGAATCGCAAGAAAGCGTGACACTGCTGCAACAGCAGCAGGCGTAGCCTATTTTCTACCAGTTGTAACATGGCAACGTTCCTTGATTGCTGTACTACGTGTGAATTTGAACACACCTCAACTGTCGTTGTATGCGTTGCTCGTCTCAGTCGCGATTGCGGCAGGTTGCGGGACGACTCCGGAACGACCACCTGCAACCGCCTTGCCGCGCGACGTCACGACATTTTCACAATTCTCCGCGGGCAACAACTTGCCGGAAATCTGGCAGCCATGGAAACTGTCGCGCTTTAAATCAGCCAGCAGTTACCAACTGATCGAAGACTCCGGCAGGACGGTGATCCTGGCCAGTGCGCGAGCATCCGCTTCAGGACTGATACATTATCTGGATGTTGATCCGCGCGAGCGCCCCATACTCTCGTGGCGCTGGAAAGTAATGGATCTGTCCCCTACAACATCCAGCGCCGACGACTCACCGGCACGTATTGTGGTGTCATTCGACGGTGATCACGACAAGCTCGATTTCGGCGACCGCCTGTTTTACAACCAGTTCCGGTTATTCACGGGACAGCAACTACCCTACGCGGCATTAATGTATGTCTGGGGGAGCCAGACCCCGAAGGATGGCATCGTACCCAATAAGCACACCACCCGGATCAAGCTCATCGTGGTCGAGAGCGGGCGCGAAAAGTTGGGGCAATGGCTTGACGCACGGCGCGATGTCGTCGCTGATTTCCGGCGCGCCTTTGGTGAAGAACCCGGCAGGATTGTATCCGTTGGCATTCTGACCGAAGCCGACGCTGCAGATCGCACGCTTGATGTGTACTACGGCGACCTGGCGTTCTCCAGCAAGCCTGCAGGAAGTCAGTAGCTGGCCAGCTATTCTTCCAGAGATTCGGTCGTGCTGCCTGAGCTATTCAAGCAGGCTTGGGAAACAGCGGGGCACTGCCTGAACCGATCAGTTCTGACACCTGGTCAGAAATCAGTCCGGTAGGCTGCTTCGCCGCACGACCGATCAGAAAACCTTGGGCGTTGCTGATACCGAGATCGCGGAGTATGCAAAAATCCGCCGCAGTTTCGACGCCTTCGGCAACCAGCGACGAACCACAGCCTTCGGCAATGTGCTGCAGCGACTTGAGAAAATGGTATTTGACCGAATTCTCACTGACGCCCTGCACGAAATGCATGTCGATTTTTACGAAGTCCGGCTGCAATTCCGACCACAACCGAAGGCTGGAGAATCCTTCGCCCAGATCGTCCAGCGCCACGCGAAAACCGGCACTGCGGAACAGCATCAGGGCCTTACTGAAAATTGAACGATCTGTGATGTACTGGCTTTCCGTGAGTTCAATCGTGACTTGCGCAATATCCAGACCGCAATCCTTGATGAATTTCGTAATGCGTAGTACATCGTCCTTGACCTCGAGCACGGTCTGCGGCGTGACGTTGAGAAACAACTGGCGCTTGAGGCCCAACCGGGCAAACTGGCGCACGACTTTCAGTGCACACAGCATGTTCAATTCGGTCAACAGACCGGCATGGGTTGCTGCATCAAAAAGTTTAGTTGGTGTGTGCAGCAGGCTGGCTTCCGGCCCGCGGATCAATCCCTCATAGGCGAGGATTTCACCCGTGCCAAAAGCCAGTATCGGTTGAAAAACAGGGGTGACCGCCCGGCTTTCGACAATCCTGATCAGCTCCTCAAGTTCCTGGAACCGCGAATTGCCCCGCGATTTCGACAGCCAGCGGGATGGCGGCGGTGTTTCCTCCTGTCCAGGCGCATCCGGCTCGTCATTCTGGGCCTTGCTTGTCATGCATTGCCTGGCATGGGTCGGGAATAGGCCAAAGTTGCGCAGCACGCTTGCATGCGGCGCATCGCCCTCAACCACCATGTTATATATCCCGACATCTCGACGCGATTAGATCATAATTTCAACGACTTGGCTAAACTTTCCAACACGCGTTACAGCCGTTCGCTGACTCTGCCCGTGCCGTCTGTTTACTGAATCTGCATGGTGGATTTCACTACCCGCCCATCGCCAGCATCAGTTGATTGAGCCGTTTCACGAAGCCTGCCGGATCTTCAAGCTGGCCACCCTCGGCCAGCAGCGACTGATCAAACAGCACTGCTGCGAGATCGCCAAAGCGTGATTCATCCGTTTCCGCCTGCAAACGCTGCACCAGCGGATGATGGGTATTGATCTCGAGTATGGGCTGCGCCATCGGTACTTTCTGCCCGGCCGCTTTCAACATGCGCTGCAGATTGGCCGTCATGTCGTGCTCGTCGGCGACCAGACAGGCCGGCGACTCGGTTAGCCGCAAAGTCACCCGAACTTCCTTGACGCGCTCGCCCAGCGACTTTTTGATGCGCTCAACAAAATCCTTGTGCTCGGTAGCTTCCTGCTCCTGCGCCTTTTTATCGGCATCGTCTTCCAGCTTGCCGAGATCTAGCGCACCTTTGGCCACCGACTGCAGCCTCTTACCTTCGAATTCCGTCAAAAAGGACATCATCCATTCGTCAACACGGTCGCCCAGAAGCAGCACTTCAACGCCCTTTTTACGGAATACTTCAAGGTGCGGGCTGGCTTTGGCCGCGGTGAATGAATCGGCGGTTACGTAATAAATTTTGTCCTGCTCCGGCTTCATCCGTGCCACATAATCTGCCAGAGACACGATCTCCTCAGCGGTGTCCTGGTGCGTTGAAGCAAAGCGCAGCAATTTGGCGATGCGCTCGCGGCTGGCATGATCTTCGCCGATACCTTCCTTGAACACGCGACCGAATTCCTTCCAGAATGCGATGAATTTTTCCTGCTGATTTTCGGCAAGATCTTCCACCATGGATAGCACCCGCTTGACCGAGCCGGCACGTATGGTTTCGATGTCCTTCGATTCCTGCAGGATTTCGCGCGATACATTGAGCGGCAAGTCGTTGGAATCGATTATGCCGCGCACAAACCGCAGGTAATGCGGCATCAGATGCTCGGCGTCATCCATGATGAATACGCGCCGCACGTAGAGCTTGATGCCGCGCCGCTGTTCGCGATCCCACAGATCGAACGGTGCACGCGCCGGGATGTAGAGCAGCTGGGTGTATTCCTTGCGGCCTTCGACCTTGTTGTGCGACCACATGAGTGGCGCCTCGAAATCATGCGCCACATGCTTGTAGAACTCAGTGTATTGCTCGTCGGTAATTTCGCTTTTCGACCGCGCCCACAGCGCGCTGGCTTGATTGACGGTCTCGTCATTGTCGGTGGTGCGGTATTTTCCGGATTCCTTGTCCCACTCCTCCTGCTTCATCAGGATCGGCAGCGTGATGTGATCGGAGTATTTACGCAGAATCGTGCGCAAACGGGAACCGTCGGCGAATTCGTCATCACCCTCGCGCAGATGCAGCGTGACCTCGGTGCCGCGGTCGGCCTTTTCGACAACCTCCAGCGTGTATTCGCCGCTGCCATCGGATTCCCAGAGCACCCCGTGCTCGCCGGTCAGGCCGGCACGCCGAGTCACCAGCGTAACCTTGTCGGCTACGACAAACGAGGAATAGAAGCCGACGCCAAACTGGCCGATCAGGTGCGCGTCCTTGGCCGAATCACCCGTCAGTTTATCGAGGAATTCACGGGTGCCCGAACGGGCGATGGTGCCGACGTTGTCGATCACTTCCTGGCGCGACATGCCGATGCCGTTGTCGGCAATGGTCACCGTGCGCGCCTGTAGATCGAAAGCGACGCGGATATTCAGTTCCGCATTGTTTTCCAACAGCGCCTTGTCGGTCAGCGCTTCGAAACGCAACTTGTCGCAGGCATCCGACGCGTTCGACACCAGTTCGCGCAGGAAAATCTCCTTGTTGCTGTACATGGAGTGGATCATCAACTGCAACAGCTGTTTGACTTCGGCCTGGAAGCCCAGGGTTTCCTTGGTTGCGGTCTCAGTCATCTTTACTCCGGCAATCGGTAAACAAAAAAAGGTGTTGTGCAGATGCGCCCGGTGGCGGCAGATTTCAAGCGCCACGTGCGACTAGTGGCAGGACGCAGAGCTGCCGTCGGATTACGCATATAACCTATTGTTTTTATTAATTATTTTCTTTAGGGCGCAGAATCGCCAGAAAAATGGCCGCCACCGCGAGTACACCGATTCCCACGACAGCGAGGACCACCAGCAGCGTCGAATTCATCAACAGCCCTATTCCGGCCAGCACCAGCAACACCAGCAGTGCACCCCCGGAGACCACCGTCAGCAAATAATCGACCGAGTCCTGGAGTCCGGCGTTGCGGATTTCCTGCGCACGGGCCAGCAGCAGAACCACGGCGCCGACGGCCAGCACAGCCAACCCGACCAGCGCGTGGGTGCGGTGATAAGTCAGGCTGGAATACAGCAGGTAGCAGCACACCAGCACAAACAGCGCCGGCACCACCGGATAACCGGGCACCCGAAATGGCCGCGGCGCATCGGGATCTTTTGCACGCAACACGAACAGCGCAACGCCGGTCAACAGAAAAAAGCCCCAGAACACCGGCAGCGAATATTCGACCAGCCCCTTGAAGCCGGCATTCTGGATCGCCCCCAGACCTACCAGCGCCAGGGCAATCGCGCCCTGTACCAGCATCGCATTGCGCGGTGAACCGCTGGCCTCGTCCCAGCGACCGAGATAACCCAGCAGCGGCCAGTCGCGGCCCAGCGCGTAGTTCGAACGCGCCCCGACGATCATCGAACCGTTGACAGAAGTCAGCGCGGCAATGGCGATCATGATGGCAATTAGTTTTTCACCGGTGCTGCCCCACACCACTTTCAACAAGTCGGCGGCCACGGCATTCGAGCGCGCCATGGCGTCATATCCCAGGCCTTTCAGATAAGCCAGATTGACCAGCAGATACAACAACGTCACTACGCTGATCGCCAGCAACAGCGCACGCGCCATGTTGCGCTCACGGTCACGCACTTCCGCAGAGATGTAGGCAGCATCGTTCCAGCCGCCATAGGTGAACAGCACAAAAATCATCGCGGAACCGATACCGGCACCCATGTACCAGGGTTGATCGGCACCCGCGACCACCGGCACGGCAGCCTGCGGCGGTGCGGCGAATATCAGACCGGCGACGATGATCAGCACCAGTCCACCGACTTCCAGCACGGTAAACACATTTTGCGTGGCTTTGCCCTCACGGATACCGCGGTAATTCACGTAAGTCAGCACGATCACGATCAGGGCAGCCCAGATCGCCGATGAATGCGCACCAAGATTGATCACCCGCGACAGGTAATCACCGAAGAGATAGGCGAATACTGCAATCGAGCCGGCGACTATCACCGTCATCCGCGCCCAGCCGTACAGAAACGCCAGTGACCGGCCGTATGCGCGCTGGATGAAATGATATTCACCGCCCGCCGACGGGTACGCGGTAGCCAGTTCGGCATAACACAGCGCACCAACGATCGAAAAAATACCGCCGGCAATCCATACTGCGTACAGCGCGGTCTCACTGCCGACAGCACCGGCAACAATCGACGGCGTGCCGAAAATACCGGCGCCGACGATCAGTCCGACGATCATTGCGCAAGCGTCGGTGACAGACAGCGTCTGGCGCGGTGCGGCCGGGTTTTCTGTGCTCATACGTACTCCGGGAAATGCGTGTGAATCAAATTTCGGGGGGCAATTCGTCTGATGCGCGCTTCAACTTACCGCGTTGAATCTGTTTTGCGGTCCATGCCACCTGCTGGAGTTTGGCACCCTCTCCAATAGTCAGAGTACCCCGGATGGAGCCACCAACAACGCGGCCATTAAATTCGTGGCGCGCAATGCCGTCGCGCCCGCCGGCATACATGCGGATCTGCTCGCCGGTGAGCCGGCCACGCAATGCAGTCTTGCGATCACGGATCTCGACGCTGCCCTCGAGCTCCTGAAAATCTTGCTCCAAAGTGAACTCCAGCGGCGTTTCGCGCCCGCCGATATTGACCAGCGATTGCCATTTCCCCGGCACTTGCGCCGGCACCACATAGAAAAATACATAGCTGACACCAGGTTCACCGACTATCTTCTCCGGCACAATCAGTTCGCGCTGCCCGTCCGGATCCCATTCACCGAAATGGTAATCGTGCGCAACCAGGCGCGTGCCCGGTTTCAGCGCCATGATTGTCGGACGCAGACGCAGATTCATTTCCGGCAGCAGATAGCTGCTGATGACCGTCGCCCGAGAAAGATCTGTTTCAAAAAGATTCTGTTCGACAAAATGCACCTTGCCGGTCACGCCGGCCTGCTGCGCATTCTGATTAGCCAGTTTCAGCAAATAGCGGTCGAGATCGACGCCAAAGCCGCTGGCGCCATACTTTTTGGCGGCGGTAATGACTATGCGGCCGTCCCCGGAACCAAGGTCGATCAGAAAATCCTTGGGCCCGACGTTAGCCATCTGCAACATAGTATCGACTACGATTTGCGGCGTCGGCACATAAACCACATCGCCTTCCCCCTCCTGCGCATACCCTGTCAGCGCCGCAGCGGCCAACAACATCATGCCTAACATTTTTGCCAGTTTCATTATTGCTCCTTGTTAATCTTTCCTTGATTCACGATAGTGAATCAGAGAGGTTCCATTTTCATCATTTGGGCATGACAAATTCACGGATCACCGGCGGCGGCGCAATTACGTGCGCGGCATCGCGAATCTCAATACGCGTCGCCCGCCACGGCGTTGTCTTGCCCGTATTTTTGCCGTCAATGCTGCGCATTTCGCCTTCGAGCATCTGCGCCACGCGCTGGCCGCTGAACGCCATACGCCCACCACTGCCCACCGGCAGCACCAGCGAGAATTCTACCAATCTGCCTGTGAGTTTCGCCTGTTCCACCGGCACCGCACGACCGTCGAAGATCGCGGTCGCCTCGATTTTCTGGTAATTCTGTTGCAGCGTCAGTTCGACCGTCCGTGATTTACCGCCGGCATCGATCTGCCACATCCAGCGGCCGGCCACCAGATCCGGCACTACCCAGTAGAGCACCTTGCTGCGCTGGATGCGACCGACCGATTTGCCCGGCGCATCCATCTCAAATTGCACATCCGGCGGCCAGTCGCCGATACCGTAATCGTGGGAAACGATACGCGTGCCGGGCGCCAGCGCAAGCAGCTTGCTGCGTGCCATCAAATTCACTTCCGGCAACAGGTATATGGTGATCACCGAGGCCGGTGAGAGATCGGTTTCGAACAGATCGCGGGCATAAAATTTTGCACGATCGGCCACGCCTGCTTTTTGCGCATTGGCATTGGCCAACTGCACCAGCCGCTTGTCCAGATCAACACCGAAACCACGCGCGCCTTTCTGCTGCGCTGCGCTGATGACCATACGACCATCACCGGAACCCAGGTCGATGACATAATCCCTGGCAGTGACTTTTGCAGTCTTCAGCATCGCATCCACCACCACCTGCGGCGTCTGCACATACGGCGTATCACCAAAGTCCTGCGCCCGCACGCCACCGGACAATACCAGCATCAATAAAGCGCAGCGCATGGCAAATCGAAAACCGTGCATCATAAACCCGTGCCCCCTGAATTCGGACTTCCTGATCTGCCGGCGGCGGTTGTGGCGCGCTCACCGATCCATTCCACACGCGCCGCAATACGGCTGCCGGAAAGACCAGCCTCGCCGACGATGCGTCCGCCATCAACGCGCCCGCTGAGTTCATGTTTAACCGGCACCCCGTTCAGATCGGCGCTGAAGGAGAACGACAGCTCGGCGCCGCGCAGTCTCGCGCTCTGGATCGGGGCGGCACGACCCTTGACGCGCACCGTACCACGCACTTCCTGAAATTTCTGATCCAGGATGATTTCATAATCATGTGTCTTGCCAGCGACGGTCAGCCGCGTGCGCCAGACGCCACCCACCTTGGCCGGGACCACCCAGAAATAAATATCGCTTTCGCCATCCAAACTAAAATACTTGTCGCCGACACCCACCCGTACTTGCTCATCGGCTTTCCAGTCACCCATGTCGAAATCGTGGGATACCAGGCGAGTGCCCGGCCGCAGATCCAGCAACTTCGGCCGCAACGCCATATTGACACGGGGCAGCAGATACATGGTGATGACGGTCGCTTCCGTCAAATCAATTTTAAAAAGATCGCGCTGGTAAAACGCCACCTTGTCATCGACACCACTCTTGCGCGCGTTCTCATTGGCCTCGTTGATTCGTAGCGGATTCAGATCAACACCAAAACCGCGCGCACCGAATTTTTCGGCCGCAGTCACCACGATGCGCCCGTCACCCGACCCGAGATCAATCAGATAATCGCGCGCAGTCACCTTGGCCATCGTCAGCATGCGATCGACCACTGATTGCGGCGTTGGTACGTATGGCACGCTGGGCTGTTGCGCAGCACATGGCGCCCCCGCAGCAAGCAGCGCAGCGCATGCCAGCGCCGACAATATTTTTCCCGCCGCCTTCATCATGTGCATCATGGTCATCTCTGTAGCCTGCCGTCAGTCCGGCACAGCGACCGGATATCTCCGACGTCCAAGGTGCGCACTGACAGGATCGCGCAGCAATAGACCGCGCGTATGGTAGATTGGCCGCGCATTATAACCGACAGCTTCCCCTGCCTATGCCCTACTACGCCCTGATATTTGTGTCCGGCGGCGCCATTCTCGCCCTTGAGTTATTGGCGTCACGCATAATGACCCCTTACTTCGGAGTCAGCCTCTACATCTGGACCGGCATCCTTTCGATCACGCTGGTATCGCTGGCACTGGGCTACTGGTGGGGCGGACGCCTCGCCGGCGGCCCCACACCGCCGACCGACCGCAAACTGGGAGGGATGTTCGCAATCATGCCGGCACTGGCCGGCATTGCCATAGTCATGGCCTGCGTAGTCTATCCATTCGTTTTTCATCCACTGGCACAGTGGAGCCTTGTCGGCGGGGCGTTCGCGGCCTGCCTGATTCTGCTGTTCCTGCCGCTAGTCGCCACTTCAGCCATGAATCCGTTGCTGGTCGCCCTGCTGTTACGCCGGCAATCCGAACGCAGCGGTGACGCCGGCGCCGGCATGGTTTTTTTCATCAGTACACTGGGTTCGGTGGCCGGCGTCATCATCACCGCGTTCGCCCTGATACCTTATATCAGTAACTACACGGCGACCCTGATGGTCGCTCTGCTGCTCGGCGTGCTGTCGCTGATCGCAGCAGCATCACCAAAAATCCCCATGACGCATCGCGGAACCGTTACAACTTGCGGCCTGGTCGCGCTCATCAGTGCAGGATTGTTCGCCTGGAATGCCGACCACTACACAGGACGCAACGGACCGGTCGCCTTCAGCGGCGCGGATTGGCGCGTTGAAAGCACGCACGGCTCGCTATTCGGCACCGTCAAAATCCTGCGCAGCGATGCCGACCGCGACGGCCGGTTCCTGCGCCTGTATTTCCAGGACGGACTGATCCAGAACACCGTCGATTCAAACCAGCACTCGATCTCGTTCTACACCTGGGCGCTGGAAGCGCTGACGCGCGCCTACCATCCGCAACCGCGCAACATACTGGTATTGGGCCTGGGCGCGGGCATTGTTCCTGCGCGATTTGCCAAAGACGGCGCGACTGTTGAAGTCGTCGAGATTGATCCCTCATCAGTGGCGGTCGCGCAGCGCTACTTTGGCTTCGATCCGGCACGGGTCACTACACATCAGGCTGATGCGCGGACCTTTGTCGCGGCCTGCACAGCGCGACACGACGTCGTGCTGGTTGACTTGTTCAACGGCGACGGCACGCCGGATTACCTGATCACCCGCGAATTCTTCCGTGACCTCGGCCATTGCCTGAAACCAGGCGGCATCGCTGTGTTCAATACCTTCGCCAATCTCGAGGATCCGCGCGGCTATGCGCATCTGCTGGCCACGCTAACCAGTGAACTGCCCCACGCCGTCATGTACCGACCCGACTGGCCCGGCGCCCGGCAGATCAACAGTTTCATCGTCGCCGGCACGGCACCGCTGGCAACACCTCAGCGCGTCACACTGGCGGATGTGCCCGAGCGACACAGCGCCACCTTGTGGGACATGCTCGCCAGACCACGAGTAATCGACAGTACGCTAACTGCATCCGGAAAAATTATTTACGATGCATGGAACGCAGCGGCACTGGATATGGCCGCCACACAGGCCGAGTTCCGCCGGGGCGTGCTCGACTCGGCACCGCCGGCGTTGCTGTTGAACTAGAAGCCATTGCACAAGAGGCTATCCCCCCCCTTTGCCTATTTCTCTTTTCAGAGAAAGCGCAGAACAAGTTTTTTAGTTAGCCAGCGCTTCCGCGGGAACGTTCCGCGCGCCAGCGTGCAAAGGGGCACCGCCATCATTGCAGATAAAGCTTAAGTTGATTCAATGACACACGTATGCAACAGCATGTTGCGATGTTGAATGGTGTGCCTCAGTGATTACTTGCGCTGTGCACCGTTTTTGGGGGCATCACCGGCGCAAGACTCTGCCAGTTCATGAAGTGATACTTCGCCGGTATAAGTCAGGCGCAGCGCCTGCCGGAGCACGCCCAGATCATCAGGCTGTAAGTGTTTGCGTAACTCGCCCGTTTCGGTTTCAGACAAGACCTGGTTCAACGTCGCACCCTGATCACGCAAGGCGATGCCGACCTTGGCGCTGGCCACCAGCTGATCGCAAGTCAACTGTGCATGCGCGAACTGCGCCATGCACAGCAACAGGGCGCCCGCAATCGTCCGCACCAGCCTGCCATGGTTGCCGAGTGTCACGTCAGTATGCCGTCGGATCCAGCGCGAGCGTGCTCGCTGCACCGGTCGTCACCGTCTGCGCCAGTGCGCCGGCCTGCGGCAGCAGATGCTCCATATAAAACCGTGCGGTCGCCAGCTTGGCATCAAGGAATTCACGATCGGCGCCGGGCGCACTGCGGCGCTCCTGCGCGATCTGCGCCGCGCGCGCCATCATCCAGCCACCGGCGACGGTTCCGAACAGTTTCAGATAGGGTACTGCCACAGCGGCCGCCGCCTGTGGTTCCTCCGCATAATGATCGACCAGCCAGCGCGTCGCGGCCTCCAGCCCGTCGATTGCCGGTGTAAACGCCGCGCGCATGCCGGAGAAAGACGCACCGGCCGCCGCAAGCGGTGCATCCAGCGCGCGCATTTCAGCGATCATCGCCAGCGCGGTGGTCCCCTTTTCGGCACCAACCTTGCGACCGATCAGATCGTTGGCCTGAATGCCCGTCGTGCCTTCGTAAATGGTCGTGATGCGCGCATCACGCAAATATTGCGCGGCACCGGTTTCTTCGATGTATCCCATGCCGCCATGCACCTGCATGCCGAGCGAGGCAATTTCAATCGCAGTCTCGGTGCACCAGCCCTTGACCACCGGCGTCAGCAGATCAAGCCGAGACTGATGCCGCGCGCGCTCCGCCGCATCGGCATGATGTTTCGAACGGTCAAGCGCGCCCGCCGCAAAATAACCCAGCGCGCGCATGGCCTCGGTCTGGGCGCGCATGGTCATCAGCATGCGCCGCACATCGGGATGGTGAATGATGGTGACACGGTCGCCGCTGCGTTGCCCGATGGCGCGGCCCTGTACGCGTGTTTTTGCGTATTCCAGCGCGTGCTGGTAAGCCCGCTCGGCTATGGCCACCCCCTCCATGCCGACGCCGAGCCGCGCATGATTCATCATGGTGAACATGTAGCCGAGACCGCGATGGGGTTCGCCCACCATATAACCGACAGCGCCGCCATGGTCACCATAGGCGAGCACGCAGGTCGGGCTGCCGTGGATGCCCATCTTGTGCTCGATTGATACGCAACGAATGTCGTTACGCTTGCCGGGCGTGCCATCCGCATTCAACTCGAATTTCGGCACCACGAACAAGGAAATCCCTTTCACCCCTTCCGGCGCATCGGGCAGGCGCGCCAGCACCAGATGCACGATGTTGTCCGTCATGTCGTGCTCGCCCCAGGTGATGAATATCTTGGTGCCCTGGATGCGGTAGTGATCGCCCTCCGGCACAGCACGCGCGCGCACCGCCGACAGATCGGAGCCGGCCTGCGGCTCGGTCAGATTCATGGTGCCGGTCCACTCGCCCGATACCAGTTTCGGCATGTACGTTGCCTGCAACGCCTCTGATCCGTGATGGGTCAGCGCTTCCTGCACGCCGGTGGTCAGCATCGGACACAGACAGAACGCCATGTTGGCGCTGTTCCACATTTCCTGCAGCGGCAGCGCAATCAGGTGCGGCAAACCCTGCCCGCCGAATTCGACTGCACCCGCCAGACCGTTCCAGCCGGCTGCGGTGAATTGCGCGTAAGCCTCCTTGAATCCGGCCGGCGCGGTGACCACGCCATCGCGCCATTGCGCGCCGTTCTGGTCGCCACTGCGGTTCAGCGGATCAAGGACGCCCTGGGCAAATTTGGCCGCCTCGCTCAGCACTGCTTCGACCAGCTCGGCATTGACCTCCTCACAACCGGGCAGCGTGCCGACTTCAGCCAGGCCGGCGAATTCCGCAATCGCAAACTGCATGTCTTTCAGCGGCGCGGTGTAAGTGGACATGGAAAATCTCCAAACAACATATCCAGAAAAAAGGGCGCTTCTTCCTGAGCGCCCTTCATGTTACCGCATCGGCAACCGTTTTTTCCTGGCTCGCCTACGACAGCGCCTGCGTCAGTTCCGGCACCGCCTTGAACAGGTCTTCGACCAGCCAGTAGTCAGCCACCGCAAATATCGGCGCTTCCGCATCCTTGTTGATGGCGACAATGACCTTACTGTCCTTCATGCCTGCCAGATGCTGGATCGCGCCCGAAATACCGACGGCGATGTACAGCTCCGGCGCGACGATCTTGCCGGTCTGTCCAACCTGATAGTCATTGGGTACAAAACCGGAATCCACTGCGGCGCGTGAAGCCCCCACCGCAGCACCCAGCTTGTCAGCCAGCGCTTCGAGCAGCTTGAAATTCTCACCGCTGCCCATGCCGCGCCCGCCGGAAACAATGACACGCGCGGCAGTCAACTCGGGCCGGCTCGACTTCGTGAGCTCGTGGCCCTTGAACTCGCTAAGCCCGCTATCCGCAACCGCCGCGATATTTTCCAAGGGCGCTGCCGCAGCCGCCTTGCCTGCCGCGTCAAATCCGGTGATGCGCACCGTAATGACCTTGATCGCGTCCTT
>JAQBGW010000172.1:0-4950 GCA_032128415.1 Betaproteobacteria bacterium
CCAAGCCGTCTTAATTCCGCTGACAGCGCGTCAGCGCGCTCGTCAAGATCCGCGTAGCACCAGCTGTGTGATTGGTATTCGAGCGCAATCGCAGTTGGTGTACGTTGCGCCTGCTGCTCAATCAGACCGTGCAGCGTTTCATCCCTGGCGAAATCGGCGTCAGTCCTGTTCCATTCTGCCAGCATCTGATTTTGGTCTGCGTTCGAGCACATAGGATATGTCAGAATCGCTTCCGCCGGATCCGACACAACGGCCTCCAGAAGTGTTTCGAATCCTGCAGCAAACCTTTCGATGCTCGAACAGTCGAACAGATCGGTGTTGTATTCGAAATTCAGATACAACGCGCCGTCAAATTCGGTCGTGGAAACGGTGAGATCATATTTCGCCGTCTCGCCCGCGCCAATCTCCCCCGGCGCCACCATAAGACTGCGTATAGGCTGCGCTTCCCAGGGCGCATTCTGATGTATGTACATGACCTGAAAGATCGGCGCGTGGCTCATATCGCGCGGCGGTTGCAAAGCTTCGACCAGCTTCTCGAAAGGCAGGTCCTGATGAGCATAGGCCTCCAAGGCGGTTGCGCGGACCTGCGCGAGAAGCTCCCGAAAGGTCACATCACCCGCGACTTGCGTCCGAAACACCAGCGTATTCACGAACAAGCCGATCAAGTCTTCTAATTCCGTTCGCCGGCGACCCGCAATCGGAGAGCCCACCAGCACATCATCCTGCCCTGAGTAACGCGCCAGAAATATATTCAGAGCCGTCAGCATCACCATAAACAAGGTGCAGGACTCGCGTTGCGCCAACTCATTCAGAGCTGTGGTTAATTCGGCGGAAAAAATTCGCGAAACGCGGCTACCGTTATACGTCTGGCGACGCGGCCGCGGTCGGTCAGCGGGCAATTGCAACAGCGCCGGCACGCCGGCCAGCTTGTTTTTCCAGTAATCCAGTTGCTGTTCGAGCGCCGGCCCTTCGAGCCAGTCACGTTGCCAGACCGCATAGTCGGCATATTGCACGGATAGCTCGGTAAGCTTCGGCGTTTCGCCGGCCACCAGTGCATCGTAGGCGGACGCGAGATCGCGAAACATGATGCCCGAAGACCAGGCATCGGACACGATGTGGTGCGTCAGTAACAACAGCAGGTTTTCGTGCGGGCTGAGCTGCAAAAGATGAACGCGAAATAAAGGCCCCTTGTCTAAGTCGAATGGCTGTCCAGCCAATTCCGCCACTTTGGCCCCGATTCCTTTACCGTGCGTATCACCCAGACTCAGGATTTGCACCGGCACGGTGGCGTTGGAGCTGATCACCTGGCTCGGAATGCCGCGACGAATCGAGAAACTCGTGCGCAGGGATTCATGTCGATCAACCAGAATATTTACTGCTTGTTGCAGACATTCGAGGTCCAGCGGTCCATGCAAACGAACCGGTAATTTCACGTTATAAACGGCACTCCTGCCTTCCAATTGATCAAGAAACCACAACCGTTGCTGAGCAAAAGATACCGGGAATATAAATTGCTCCGGCTCCTCGACCCGAAAAGATGTTTGCGTCACTTCATTCACTATTATTATTTTTCTTCTTGAATCAGACCTGATGAACCGAACCGTCCGACGTTTCCACACGCTGACGACCTGCGCGCGAGATTGTAACGATCGGCGGCAAAGAATCCCTCTCTTTTGTCGCCTCGATGGTCCTGGCCATGGACCGGATGCTTGGATTTTCGAAAAGGCTGCGTAACGGCACTTCGAGGTCGAGGTGATCGCGGACCCGGGAAATCAGGCGGGTGGCCAGCAGCGAATGGCCACCGAGGGCAAAAAAGTCATCGTGTACGCCGACTTCGTCCAGCTGCAGAACATCCAGCCAGATGTGGGTCAGCACATCCTCAAGCTCGGTGCGCGGCGGCACATACACCTGGTGCGCATCCCGACCCCAGACCGGAGCCGGTAACTGCGCCCGGTCCACCTTGCCGTTGGGCAAGGTCGGCAAGCCACTCAGAACCTCGTAAGCCTGCGGCAACATATAACCCGGTAAGCGCGCCGCCAGATACGCGCGCAGTTCATCAATCACCGGCGTCTGCCCGGCCGCCGCCACCAGGTACGCCACCAGTCGTTCATCGCCCGGCCGCTCTAGCCGCGCCGCCACACACGCCGCCACCTGCGGATGACCGGCCAACAGCGTCTCGATCTCACCCAGCTCCACCCGGTAACCGCGGATCTTGACCTGCGCATCACGCCGCCCAACATAGGCAATCTGTCCGTCCGGCAAGCGCCGGCCGATATCTCCGGTGCGATACACCGTGCCCGCAGCAACCCGTTCAAAGCACCTCTCGCGCAACCCGTCCTGCCGCCAGTAACCCGGCGCAATGCCCTGCCCCGTCAGCGTAATCTCCCCGTACCAGCTCGGCTCACCGGACTCATCCAGCAACTCAACCCCCAGACCTGCAACCGCCTCGCCCACCGGCACCACCTGGCCCAAGAGCCGGCTGTCGTGATCCGCAAAATACTGTAACGCCAGGGTCGACTCCGTCAGCCCCAGACCATTGACGAACTGCGTGCCGCGCGCAAAGCGCGCCTTGAATATCTCAAAATCAGAGCGGCGCACCACCTCACCACCCAACACCACCAGCCGGATGCACGACAAATCATGCGCACAACTTAACTCGCCACCCAACAGGTACCGATACACCGTCGGCGTCGCATGCAACACCGTGATCCGCGCAGCCACCAGCTCATCCACCAGCTCACTGCTGCGCACCGCCGCACTCATCAACTCACGCATCGCCAGCGGGTACAGCGCCGCACCATTCAGCAACGCACCGAAAATATCCTGCACCGCCGCATCAAAGCCGTAACCCGACAACAGGCTCAGTCGATCCTCCGCACCCAGCTGCAGGCTGCCGCTGTACCTTGCGATCTGCTGCAAGACCCCCTGATGCGTCTGCATCACGCCTTTGGGTCGACCGGTCGTGCCCGACGTATAAATAATGTAGGCCAGTGACCGGGCATCTATCGCCACCCCCGGCTCGCTGACCGGCATACCGTCCAGCGCTTCTATATTGACCAGCGCACCGCACCCCAGCTGCCGCGCCGCGCCCGCGTGCGCCGCATCGGCCACCACCACGTCAATGCCCGCATCCGCCACCACCGCCTGCAAACGCGCCTGCGGATAGCCCGGGTCCAGCGGAACATACGCGCCGCCGGCCTTTAATATCCCCAGCATGCCCGCCAGCAACGGTGCGTCCTGCGCACACATCAGACCCACCCGCCGGCTAAACCCGTCCGACGCCGCCGGCAGCACCGACAGTAATCCGTGCGCCACCTGGTTGGCACGCTGGTTCAGGGCACCATAGCTCCAGCGGTGCCCCGAAGTCTGCACCGCCAGGTGCTTCGCATCCGCCGCTACACGCGCGACAAACGCCGCGGTCAGACTGCCGGCGGCCGGCGCCGCCGCAACCCCCGGCACACCCCGGCCCTGCACCCTGCGCCGCGATGCCAGTCCCGCCAGTGCACCAATCCGCTGGCCCGGCGCCAATACCACCGCACTCAATACCCTCGCGTAATACGCCGACAGTCCCTCGATCGTCTCTGCATCAAATAAATCGGCGTTGTATTCAAAACTCACAAATAACCCGCGATCCGATTCGCTAAGGCCGACAGTAAGATCAAATTTCGCCGTGCCGCGATCGACACCGACCGGTGTCACCTGCAGTTCGTCCAGATCCAGCAGCTGTCCAGGCTCATTATGCAAGTTGAACATGACCTGAAAAATTGGCGTGCGGCTCATATCCCGCCCGGGATTCAATGCATCGACGAGTTTTTCAAACGGCAGGTCCTGATGCGCATAGGCGCCGATGGCACACTTCTTCACCCGGGCAAGCAATTCGCGAAAACTCGGGTTACCCGACAGATCCGCGCGCAGCACCAGGGTATTCACAAAAAATCCGATCAGGCCTTCCAGTTCGGTGCGATTGCGACCGGCGATCGGCGTGCCAACCAGCACCTCCTGCTGCCCCGCGTAGTGGCCCAGCACCACATTAAATGCGGCCAGCAGCACCATGAATAACGTAGCTCCCTCATTGCGACCGAGTTCCGGTAGTGAGCGGCTCAGGGTTTCCGGAAGCTGGCGGTTCACCCAGGCACCGCGGTGGGTCTGACTCGGGGGTCGAACCCGGTCGGTCGGTAAGCTGAGGGCTGCTGGCGCACCCGCCAGATGCGCACGCCAGTAAGCGATCTGACGCTCGAGCTCGGCACCGGCCAGCCACTCGCGCTGCCAGAGCGCATAATCTGCGTACTGAACCGGCAGGCGCGGCCATTCGGGCGACGCGTTGCGTCGGCTGGCGTTATACGCCGTTGCCAGTTCCCGGAACAGCACCGACATCGACCAGCCGTCGGAAACGATGTGATGCATGACCAGCAACAAGACGTGCTCTCGCTCGGCTATCTGCAACAAGTGCACGCGCAGCAGCGGGCCCCTGGACAGATCAAAAGTTTCGGTGAGCAACCCACCGATCCATTGCTCGACGCATTCTGTTGCGGCGCCATGCCCGGTTTCGAATTGAACCGGCACCGTCACGGTCTCTGCGACGTGTTGCATCGGCACACCGTCGCAATCTGAAAAAATCGTGCGTAAGACCGCGTGCCGCGCAAGCAGTGCGGCAACCGCACGGTCTAATGCCGGCCTGTCCAGGGCACCCGTAAGGCGCCCCGCCCAATGCAGATGATAGGCGGTATTGTCAGGTTCCAGCTGAGCCAGAAACCAGAGTCGCTGCTGCGCATATGATGCGGGTGCGGCGGCAATCTCAGCAGGCGATAAAGGCAGCAACGGTACGACGGGGCGCGGTTGTATTTGACCCATCGATCCCGCCAGACCCGCTGGTGTCGATGACTCGAACAGCGTCCGCAACGGCAGTTCCACATCCAGCGCGTCGCGGATCCGTGATACGAGCTGCGTGGC
>JAQBGW010000173.1:0-3311 GCA_032128415.1 Betaproteobacteria bacterium
CCAAGTGCGTTGTGGTGCGGGTTACTGCTGCAGATGGCGCGGTCGGCATCAGTAGCATCGACCCCTCCACCAGGGCCTTGTCGCCGAATACCGCACCGGAGCTGGCCGCTGCGATGCGGGATCGTGTTGGCCCGGCTCTGATCGGGGAGGACCCTGGCAACGTTAACCGGATTGTTGAACTCGCTTCCAGGCTAACACCAGCGCAACCCGGTGTTGTAGCAGGCGTGGAGCTTGCTTGTATCGAGCTTGTTTGCCGGCGAATGGGTATCGCACTGCACGATTACGTAGGCGGTGCCGTCCTCGACCGGGTGTTGTTTAATGGCTGGGTCGGCGAGTTGCCGGCTGACGAAGCGGCGGCCGAAGCGAAACGCTGGCGGGACGCCGGTTTCAAGTCGTTGAAAATCAAGGTCGGCAGCGGGGTCGCCAAAGATAGTGATCGGGTAGCGGCAGTGCGGGATGCTGTTGGCACGGATATGAAACTACGCATGGACGCCAACCAACAATATGATGTACCGCAGGCGCTGGAGTTGTGCCGCGCCGTTAAAGCCTGCGACATGCAATTGTTCGAGCAGCCGACGCCAAAAGACGACCTTGAAGGTTTGGCGCGAGTCCGACGGGAAGGCGGGATTCCCATCATGGCCGATGAAGCCATCAGCAATCACCAAAGCTTGATTCGGGTAATCAAGGCGGACTGCGCCGACTTCGTGAAGTTCGGCATCAAGCAAGCTGGTGGTCTGTTGCAGTCTGCGCGTATGTTGGCAACCGCGGAGGCTGCAGGTCTCCCGGTTGTTCTGGGACACGGGTTTGGGCTAGATCTCAGCACGATGGCGGAGATTATGCTCGGTGCTACGTCGCGCAATATCGTGCCTGGATTGGAGTGCGTGGGGCCGCTCAAGGTGGTCGATACTGTGGCCACGACACGACTTGATATCAGCCGTGGAAGTATTGCTCTGCCATCTGGACCTGGACTCGGAATTGATCTCGATGATGAGAAGCTTGCTCGGTACAGTGTGACTGCGCCGAACTAAGCTGCGCTCTGACCGATCTGCAGATTTTTGAAAAAGGGCATTTGGCGAACCCGTCGCTTGTTGTATGGCCCTGCTTTGTTGGCGCGCTTGGACGCCTGGGGCCTCCTTTAGGTCAGGAGCAGACTCCGCGGTCTTGGCGTCGCCAGCGCGAAACGTGCGGCCGCATTGCGCCAGATTCCCAAGATTGCGGAGTCAGGCTATCCGGGCTTCGAAGCGAGCGACCGGCCTAGACGGCAAGCGCAATTACGAAGATAGCTTATGCCTCGCGTTTTCCCTTGGCGAATACCGGAAGCACACATTTTCCGGAAATCCGCTGTCGGCCAAAACCGGACGGTCGCGGCCTGCGCTCGCGTATAGTGGTCAAACTGCGTCGAAATCAGCCCCCTCGGGTCGATTTAGGGCCCGAAGAATCCACGCGAGAGGGGAATTTTTCAGGAAAGAGCGCGCGATTGACCGCTTGCGGGGCTGGCTATATATTCGCCCACGTTGAAAAAAGTGGGTTGAATTTCCTATACGCTTACGCCAAGCTTCTGTTTATAAAACCTAATCCTGATGTGATGGCGACGGCTGCGTATGTCGCGCGGATCTTGCATTACAATCGTCGCAGTGTTTCGTCCTGCTCCCTGCCACCGGCACGCCGCACCGAGCGTGCATTAACAAGGTCCGTAAAAAGGATATTGCCATGAGAAGCACTTTCGTCGTCTTGCTAACCCTTACTCTCGTACTGTCGGGTGCTTCGCGCCTGGCATCTGCCCAGTCCGATTACCCGAACCGGCCGATACGCATCGTGCACGGGTTTACCGCTGGCGGGATTTCCGATCTGCTGGCACGCTCAATCGGTGCCAACCTCGCGAAGAGCATCGGCCAGCAGGTGCTGATCGAACCGCGTTCCGGTGCCGGCACGACGATTGCCTCGGACTTCATCGCCAAGTCCCGGGGAGACGGCTACACCTTGTTTCTCCAGGACATCACGACACACGCGATCAACGCGAGCCTGTACCGGCGCCTGCCGTACGATTCGTTACGCGATTTCACGCCCGTCACACTGGTCGCCGCAAGCCCGTTGATGCTGCTCGTTCATCCCTCGTTGCCGGTGAAGTCGGTGAAAGAGCTCATCGCACTCGCGAAGAGACGGCCGAACGATATCAGTCACGGCTCCTCGGGTAATGGCACCATCGTCCACCTCGCCGCGGAAATGCTGAAATCAATGGCAGGCATCAAGATGGTGCATGTGCCCTACAAAGGTAGCCCGCAAGCGGTGGCCGGACTGCTCGGGGGCGAGGTTGCGGTGTCTTACTCGACCATGCCATCGGCAGTGCCCAACATCGAGGCGGGCAAGTTGCGGGGGCTGGCGGTCACGACACCGGAACGGTCTGGTGCGGTGCCCAACATACCGACGATGAAGGAGGCTGGACTGAAGGATTTCGAGCTGGTGCTCTATAGCGGCATACTCGCTCCCAAAGGCGTGCCGCGGCCGATCGTAGGCAAGCTAAATGCCGAATTTGGCAAAGCAGTGCGGCTGCCTGATGTGCAGAAAATTTATGCCCGGGTAGGCGCGGTCGCGTTTACCGACACACCTGAAGCGTTCGCCAAGCATATCGAGTCCGAGCTGGTGAAGCTGGGCAAGCTGGTTAAGCTGTCCGGCGCACACATAGACTGATATCACCCTGTCTGTATCCTATTGATAGAAATAAGGCGATCCATTGTCCTCCCTGATTCCCCAGCACTCGCGTTACGACTATGTGCCACTCCCCGAGCGCAAGGATTACAGCTGGCCAGGCGGCAAACGCCTCGCCTTCTGCATTACCACCAATATCGAGGTCTTTGCTTTTGGCAAGGGACGCGGCCACGACAATGCGAAGCACGGCGAGCCGCAGACGCAGCGCAACTATTCGTGGCGAGACTACGGTAACCGCATAGGCATCTGGCGACTGTTCGATCTTGCCGACGAACTGGCCATGCCGCTCGCGCACAACACCAACAGCCTGCTCTATGACCATGCGCCGCAGATCATCGAGCGTATCCGCCGCCGCGGCGACGAGATCGTCGGCCACGGCCGCACCAATTCTGAGAACCTGCACGACTTCCGCTGGGAGCAGGACGAGGCGCGAGTCATTGCAGAAGTGACTGAAGCCTTCACCCGCAATGAAGGCAAAAAACCCAAAGGCTGGATGGGCGCGGGCGCCTACGAAAATCCGTGGACCGTCGACCTCCTGAAGGAAGCGGGATACGACTATGTCATGGACTGGCCGCACGACGATCAGCCGATCTGGATGCGCACGC
>JAQBGW010000174.1:0-15505 GCA_032128415.1 Betaproteobacteria bacterium
TCAAAACCCAAATCGGCGACGTGGGTGGCGGTCTGGCGGAAAGCGAGATTTCCGGAAATCACCGTGCCGGTATCGACGCTGCGCATCAGGGCAATGCCGGCCAGTGTCATGGCAACCAGAACAATCAGCGCGATAAACAGCACCATGCCGCGTTGGGCTTTGCGCAGGACGATGTTCATACGGCCCTCCAGATCATGTTTCGCAACGGAACGATGGTCTCGAATACCCGGTAGCGGTAACAGCGGTCTTCGCTGGTGACCGTAGCGACATCAATTTTTGTGAATGCGCCGCCGAACCATGTTGGCGCGTTGGCAGTGGTCGTTGCGTCGCAGTTGGCAACGCCGCCTGCGGGTTTTTCATAGACGCCGATGCGGGCGAGCAGGGCGACGCGCACCGACAGCACCTGTTGCCATTCTGCCGCGCTCGTCGGCGTCGTGTTTCGGTATTCGTCGACAATGCCGTCGTTGGCGGTACCGCCGCCGGCGCCGTTGTCCTTGCCGTATTGCGCGCGGAGATCGACGATGCCGTCGACGACATCGAGAGGCGTGGCGCCTGCTACCTGCAACAGTGCGTCGGTGACCCGCAGCTTGTTGTTGTTGATGGAATAGGTGCGGATGACCGGATTGCCGAGATTCAGGAGCTGATCGCCGGGTGCATAGGTGCCGGGAAACGAACCCCAGGCCGGCGGGTTATAGGGCCCACTGGCGCCCGGGTTGAGTTGCAGTTTCTGTGGTCCGGCCTGGACCTGGGTAATCTGGCCCAACGTGCAGACCGTGGGTGATGAATTGTTGACCAGCAGTATAAGATCGCCGGCTTTGAAGCCGGCAGTGCCGTCCACGGAGACTTCAGACGATGCGGCCACGAAACTGGAAATGCTCGTCGGCAACAGTCTTTCGTCACCGGTCGCGAACATGATCGTGATCAGATCGGGGTCGGTGCCGTTGGTGGTAATGGTGATAGGCGCCAGCGTCAGCGTCGGCAACGTCGAACCCGGAGTAATGCTGGCCGAATATTGCGGATCATAGTACCAGTCAATGGTGCCGCAACCCAGCGCCTTCGAACTGGCGATGCCGTAACCCGACATGCGGGCGTCGCGTTCGATCTGATAGAGACCCAGCAGCCCGTTGGTTTGCGCGCCGCCTTCGCCGACGGTGGAACGGTTGAAGCGGTCACTGGTGATATAGGCCTGGGTCATGGCCAGTATTCCGACGAGGCCGATGACCACGGCGACCATGAGTTCTACCAGACTGAATCCATATTGTTGGCGTATGCGCATGTTCAATTCTCAATCCGGATTATTGATTTGTGCCACGACGCTTTGGCGGCTGACGGTGGGGTCGCCGGGGCGCTGCCACATGACGGTGACGGTAGCCTTTTGCCCTGCATTGGCGATGCTGGGGGCGTTCGCTCCCACAGCATTGGGCAGCAGATTCTGCACTTGCGAAACCCAGGCGGTGAGTTGAGCCGTGCCGCCGCCGGAGGTATCGTAAGCAGCGAGATTGGGGCGATCCACCCACATGGCGCCGATGATCTGATTGGCAAGAAAACTCGCTTCCGACCTGTACTTGGCGTCGATGGTGTACTGCATGGCAACCGCCTGCATGCCGATCAGCGCGAGTATGCCGAGCATGAAAATCAGCAGGCCGACCAATGCTTCGATCAGCAAGACGCCCTGTTGTTTGGATCGTTGGAGTATGGTGTTCACAGTAAGCCCCCGGGATTCAACTAGCTGCAGAAGCGCGGATCAGTGGCCGCGGTAACCTTGGGATCGCACATTTTGGCCTGTCCGCCGGCGGAAATCAGGATGCGCAGGCAGCGTGCGGTACCGTTGGCATCGACGTGTTCGCAGATGGCTGTTGTATGGGCGAAATCCATTTGCGTGATGCCGGTGCCGACGATGCGTCCGAGGCCGTTGAACACTGCCGATGATGCTCCGATGGCGGTTACGGAGACGTTACGTGCGCCTTCATCGCCGGACAGTTTCTGCACGATGCGCGGATCGACTGTGTCCGAGGGCGCGATGTTGCATTTTCCGGTAGGGTCATCAAGGCTGACTACCCAGTTTTTGCCGGCAGTGCTTGGTGCGCAAGCACTGGTCAGGTCGGTGACCAGCTGGAAGCGAACGCTGGCGTTGCGCCGGACGGCGTCGGCCTTGGCCAGATTGAAGCCCTGCAGCGCGTTTTCTGCGGCATTCTTGATCTGTGCATTGTTGATGAATGACGTGAATGACGGGATGCCCAAGCCCAGCAGCACCCCGAACAATGCCAGCGTGACCACCAGCTCGATGATGGTGAAGCCGCGCTGCAGGTGCATCAGCATGTAGCGCCTTGCTTGGTAACCCAGCACGTAGTGGAGTCGGTCCAGCCGGAGGCAGTGAATGTCGATGCCCGGACATTGGATTCATTGATGGTGTAGGAAAAGCCGCCCATGCCCGCGCTGGCAACTCCGGTTGCCGTGCAGGTGAATGTATTTGCGGTAGGGGTTACGCAGGCGAACGTAAAATGTGTTGCGTTGGGGACGGTGGTGTTCATGCCGACATAAGTCCGGTTGTCGGAGAAGAATTTTTCGGCGCGCAACCGCAGTTCCGACAAACCCCCCGTGGCTTCTGAAATCTTGCCGCGGGTGATGTAGTGCGAATACTGCGGCACCGCAATCGCGGCCAGGATGCCGATGATGGCAATGACAATCAGCACTTCAATCAACGTGAAACCGTTTTTGCGTTGCATGACAACTCCTTTTGGCAAGAGAAGGTTAGGGCTGATTCTACGCCGCCGCCATACCCTCCCGATGAGTGGTTATTCGCTGGTCATGAACGGCCGATTAAGCCGCGGATTTGTGAAAAATGACACGAAAATGCCGTGGCTAGGGGACGCCGCTGGCGGATTGCCCGCCGGCGACGGATTCGAATCATCGAATTAGACAAAGTCCAATCATTGAACTAGAATAAATCTCAATGAAAGCAATCTCTTACGATCGTCCGGTGCTGGCAGCGCTGTTTCGCAAGCACCAGATTGCCCCCACCCACCAGCGGTTGGAGATTGCCTACGCCTTATTCAGCCGGGGCAGGCATCTGTCGGCTGACCAGATTCTGGCGTACGTCAACGAGCGCCACGCCGTGACCTCCAAAGCCACGGTCTATAACACCCTTAAGCTGTTTCGCGACCGCGGCCTGATCCGCGAGGTGATTGTGGATCCCAAGCGGGTGTTTTATGACCCGAACACAGCGCCGCACCAGCATTTGTACCGTGTCGATACCGGCGAGATTACCGACATCGCCACCGACACGCTCACAGTGACCGGTCTCCCGGAACTCCCCCCGGGGATGGTGACCGAGGGTGTGGATATCATTGTGCGGGTGCGCGCCGGCGGCGACCGGGTGCGCTAGAATACGGCCCTTTTCCGCGCTTTTCTCCCCGCAGCTGTTGTGAAGAGTGTCCAAAAAATGA
Source organism: Betaproteobacteria bacterium (assembly GCA_032128415.1). GTDB lineage: Bacteria > Pseudomonadota > Gammaproteobacteria > Burkholderiales > SG8-41. Next base: position 3,447 of record JAQBGW010000174.1, read on the forward strand.
GCGGAGCCGCCGTTCATGGCTCGACAGGCTCACCACGAACGGTTCTCAACATGACCGTTCGCCCTGAGCTTGTCGAAGGGTGAGTAGTTAAAATGAGCGGAGCCGCCGTTCATGGTTCGACAGGCTCACCACGAACGGTTCTCAACATGACCGTTCGCCCTGAGCTTGTCGAAGGGTGAGTAGTCATTTTGTTAGACGCTCCAGGCATTTGATGTAATCGCCGGTGTAGCTCAGTTGGTAGAGCAGCGCATTCGTAATGCGAAGGTCGTAGGTTCGACTCCTATCTCCGGCACCATTTCCTGATTTCCTGATTAGGCGATGGTCGGGCCACCGTTTGGTATGCCAGACGCCCCGAGAAAATGTAACCCGTTGTTTTATTTGATATTTTATAAAACGCCGGAAATGCCGCCATCAAGATTGATGCTGGTGCCGGTGACATAGCTCGCGGCACCTGAGGCAAGAAAAGCAATCACGTTGGCGACTTCCTGCGCTTCGCCGGCACGCTTCAGCGGGATTTCCTTGCTGAGCGTGGCGTAGTAATCCTCGGCTTTGAGGCCTTCATTCTTGATGCGCCGTTCGTGCTGGCCGGATTTGATTTTGCCGATGCAGATGGTGTTGACGAGGATGTTGTCCGCAGCGAATTCTTTGGACAATGCTTTGGTAATGGCCAGGCCCGCCGCGCGCGAGACCGACGTCGGGTAGGAGCCCGCGCCCGGCTGCTTGGCGCTGGAAATGGTGATGTTGATGATGCGTCCGCCGCCACGTTTTTTCATGTGCGGAATCACCAGCCGGGAACAGCGTACGGCGCCAAAGACTTTCAGTTCCAGGTCCGCTGCCCACTCGTCATCCGTGAGATCAAGAAAGTTGCCGCGTTTGGAGGTGCCGGCATTGTTGAGCAAGATGTCCACGCCGCCGAAGCGCTTGACGACCTCGTTGATGAAACGTTCGCAGTCGGCGGCCTTACTCATGTCGGCGGATATCGCAAGCACTTCGCCGCCGGCTTTGGTGATTTCGGCGGCTACCGCATCAAGCAGCGGCTGGCGCCGCGCACAGATCGCGACTTTCGCCCCCTCACGGGCCAGCGTCAGCGCAGTGGCTTTGCCTATCCCTTCGGTGCCGCCGGTGACGACAGCAATTTTGCCCTTGAGTCCCAGATCCATGATTCTGCCCCTTTAGTTTGTGCAAAAGAAACAATGAACAAGAGGGCTGCGCCCCTTTGTATATTCCCCGTTTCAGAGGAAGCGCTGATTAACTACAGCACTTGATCAGCGCTTCCAAAAGAAAGGGATTGTAGCCGCATTACGCAAAGCCCTTTTGCGTGCCGCCCAATCGTCGTAGGATGGACGGACAGTGGCCGATGTTGCGCAAATCATGTGGCATGAAGCGGGAGGTTTTTTGATGAACAAAATCAGTACTGTGATGCGCAGAGCCGCGATTCGCGCCGGTCGTGCGGCCTTGTTGGCGTTAACGCTGTTTGCCGGTGGGGCAGCCGTGGGGCACGGAGCTGCAGCCGCCGACCGCGCATTGACCGTTGATCAGTTCTCGGTGGTCAAGATCAGTGTAAAAACCGTGCCTGATGCGCGCAGCGCCCGCTCGCTCGGGCCGCAGCGCGAAGGCACCGGCGTGGTCATCGATTCCAGCGGGCTGGTGTTGACCATCGGCTATCTGGTGACTGAGGCCGATACCGTCGAGTTGGCTACTGCCGATGGCCGCAAGTTTCCAGCCAATGTGGTCGGCTATGACAGCGTGACCGGATTGGGTCTGGTGAAATCACTGAAGCCGTTGCCGATCAAGCCGGTGGATTTCGGCGAATCTTCGGATGCCAGTTTGCGCGACCTCGTGCTGATCGTCGGTTTCGATGGCGTGGCGCCGGCTTACATCGTATCCAAGCGTCCGTTTGTCGGTTATTGGGAATACCTGCTCACCGAAGCGATCTATACCGCGCCAGCGACAGTGAACTGGCAGGGCGCGGCGCTGCTCTCCCGCGAAGGCAAACTGCTGGGCATCGGTTCGCTGGCCGTAGGTGATGCGATCGGTCGCGGCGGTGTGCCGGGTAACATGTTTGTGCCTATCGATACATTGAAACCGGTGTTGGGTGACATCATTGCCAACGGGCGTGCCACGACCAAGCCGCGGCCCTGGTTGGGCATCACTTCACAGGAAATTCAGGGTAAGGTCATCGTCACCCGCGTATCAGCCGAAGGCCCGGCCGATGATGCCGGCCTGCAGGCAGGTGACATCATCGTCGGTTTCGGTGGGCAACTGCTGAGCGGGCAGGCTGATTTTTATACGCGGTTATGGAAAAGCGGCGAAGCGGGTGTCGAAGTCACGCTGGATGTGTTGAAGGGCAACAAGGTCGAACCGGTCAAGGTCAAGTCCATGGCCCGCGAGCGGCACTTTCGCTCCAAGCCGGTGTATTGAGGTCAGTGCAGAATGCAAAGTGCAAAGTGTAAAGTGGGGAAATAACCGGGGCATTGTGCAGTAACGGGTTTTCAGTTTTGCACTTTGCGTTCTGCACTTTGCACTGGCTCTAAAAGTAGTCCATCCCGAAACAGCCCGACGTCAGATCCATCTGCTCGACCAGCTTGCGGCCGACCATGTTGCGCAACGTCTCGGTGGTGCCGCCGCCGAGACTGCCGTAGCGCGTGCCGCGGAAAAAACGTGATACCGCGAACTCGTCGGTGAAGCCGTAACCGCCGTGTATCTGGATTGCCTCGCTGGTGACGCGGATCGACATTTCGTTGGTATAGATCTTCGCCATCGCCGCCAGCGTGGGGTCAGGGAACTCGCCGCCTGAGACTGCTGCGCGGTAGAGCAGGCCGCGCGCCGCCTCGATCTGGATATACATGTCAGCGACTTTCCAGCGTAGCCCCTGAAAGTCGCCGATCTTGTGGCCGAACGCGGATCGTTCGCGCATGTATTTCACCGCCTCCTCGAGTGCGCCCTCGGCCAGTCCCAGGCAGATGGCTGGATTCAGGCAACGCTGGGTATTGAACGCCGACAGCAACTGCTTCATGCCGTTGTTGTGAATCACCAGATTCTCCAGCGGCAACTCGATGTCGTCGAAAACCACATCCGACAGATATTCGCCGCCCATGGTGTGATAAGTCGCTTTGGCGAGCAGGCCCTTGCTGCCGCCGGGCACCAGCACGCAACCGATGCCTGCGGCGCCGGGCTTGTTGTTGACGCGGGTGAACACCACGAACATTTCGGCGATGTCGGCGCGCGAGATCAGTGTCTTGGCGCCGCGCAGGATCACGCGATCACCCTTGATGGTGCAGTTGGTCTTGTAATTAGGTACATCGGTGCCGGCATCGGGCTCGGTCATGCAGATGGCGAGAATGGCTTCGCCGGTGGCGACGCGCGGCAGGATTTTGCGTTTGATCTCTTCCGGCGCGAACGCCGCGATGATGCGGGTTTGCGTGCCGACTTCGCCCAGCGCGCCCATCGCCGTGACGTAGCAGACTTTGCCGATTTCCTCGAGCACCAGCACGGTATCGAGAATCGACAGCCCGGAGCCGCCGTATTCCTGCGGCACGGCCATGCCGAGCACGCCGATTTCGCCGAGGCGCTTCATGTTCTCGGCAGGCCAGGTGCCGTCAAGATACTTGATGGCGCGCGGCGCGAATTCTTTCTGGCATACCTTGCGTACTGTATCGACAAAGGCACGCTGCTCTGCGGAGATGCTGAAATCCATGATGGTGTGGTCGAGTTGATTGTTGAGGTGAGGTACGGATAGTGCGGCGTGTCGGCCCGTGCGTCAAAGGTACGGTTTGTTCTGTGCCGCCGCGGCACGCAGCGTTGACTGGTTGTGTGGCCTAACCTAAACTCGCGCTCTTTCTCTCAATAACTCACATTTACCCATGAATCAGACTGCAACCGTCGCCACTACTCCCGCTGTCGGCAAGGAACACTGGATCCGCAAAGGCGAAGTCAAACTGTTCGTTTGGGAAAAACCCGCAGTGGATGGAAAAGGGGCGAACGGCACCGTGTTATTCGTGCACGGCTCGTCGATGGCCTCGCAACCCACTTTCGATCTGCACGTGCCGGGTCGCGCCGATTCGTCGGCGATGGACTGGTTTGCGCAGCGCGGCTTCAATACCTGGTGTGTGGACATGGAAGGCTATGGCCGTTCCGACAAGTCGCGCGATATCTACTTTGATATCGCCAATGGCGCGGATGATCTGGTCGCCGCGTCGGATTACATCACCAAGACCACCGGTGCGAAGAAATTTCTGGTTTATGGCATTTCTTCCGGCGCATTGCGTGCAGCGATGTTCGCTGAACGTCATCCGGAGCGGGTCGCCCGGCTTGCGCTGGATGCTTTTGTGTGGACGGGCAAGGGTAGTCCCACCCTGGAGGAGCGCACCAAGAAACTGGATCAGTGGCGCGCCATGAAACGACGGCCGATCGACCGCGCGTTTGTGCATTCGATATTCAACCGCGATCATGCCGGTTGCGCTGAAGAGCGCGTCGTCGAGGCATTTGCCGATGCCATACTCAAGCTCGACGATTCCGTGCCCACCGGCACTTATCTGGACATGTGTGCCAAGCTGCCATTGGTGGATCCGGCGAAAGTCACCGTGCCGACCCTCATCATGCGTGGACAGTTCGACGGCATCGCCAGCATGGAAGATTTGATCGACTTTTTCCGCCGCCTGCCCAACCCGGACAAACAGTTCGCGGTGATGTCCGGTATTTCACATGCGAGTTTTCAACAAATAAATTATCTGATGGTGTATCACATACTGCATTCGTTTTTTTCGCAGCCAGAGCCGATCTACCGCGGTTGAGACCACTGAGATCAGGTCGTCCTGAAGAGCGCTATGCTTCGGAAGTGAGCTGCGAACGCAACTTGCGGGCGATTTCTTCTTGACCCATGCCGCGCGTCCGCGTTATGGTCTAAGGTGAATCTGCACGGTTCCCGTGATATCACATAAAAACGGCGGAAAAAACACCGTTAAATCAAACACTTATTGAGGAGTTTTGCATGACACATCACAATAGAATTTTGCGCGCCGCTATGCTGGCCCTGTTTGGCATTGCCGTGACGGTATCCGGGCCGGCCGTAGGTGCCTGGCCGGATAGAGCGGTGCGGGTGATCGTGCCCTTCGGCACCGGCGGCGGCACCGACATCCAGGCGCGGCTGTTGGCCAACAGTCTCAGAGAGCAAACGGGACAGACTTTCGTCATCGACAACCGCGCTGGCGCGGGCGGCACGATCGGCGGGGAGTTGGTGGCAAAATCGCCTAATGATGGTTATACGCTGCTGTTCACGACGGCAACACTGGCCATCAATACCACGCTGTATGCCAAGAGGCTCAAATTCAATACCCAGACCGATCTGGTGCCATCCTCATGGGTATCGAATGCACCGAACGTGCTGTGCGTGCATCCCAGCGTGCCGGCAAAGTCTGTACAGGAACTGGTTGCGCTTGCGAAGAAAAACCCCGGCAAACTTAACAATGGCGTCAACACCCCCGGCAGCACCAGTCATCTTGCCGCCGAGCTTTTTGCGCAGCAGGCAAAGCTTAATACGGTGATCATCGCCTACACCGGTGGCGGACCAGCCATGGCGGGGTTGATCGTCGGTGACGTCGATCTGCTGTTTGCCACGGGGCCGGTCGCGACAAGTGCGCTCAAGACCGGGCGCGTGCGCTGTTTGGGCGTGACCACACCGGAACGGAATGGCTCCCTGCCCGATCTCCCGGCGATCAAGACGATTGTTCCCGGTGTGGAAATCGGCAATTGGTATTCGATGTTCTTCCCCAAGGGGACTGCTTCAGAGATCGTTAACAAGATGAGCGAGCTCGTCAAGGTCGCGCTGAACGAAGAGAAGATCAAGGGATTCCTTGGTCGTGAGGGTATTGTTCCTGTAGGCGGCTCGCCCGCGGAGCTGAAGGCGATGTTTGCAGCTGACATCGCGAAATATGCCGCATTGATCAAGTCGCGCAAGATTCCGTTGCGTTAACCGGTACTTGCATCTGTAGTAATAACGCCTCCTGCGGGAGGCGTTATTTTTTTTGGCGTGTCCCATTGCGCTAGAATCGGGATTCGCCTTCACACAAGCGCAATTTTCCCATGCCCGAATTTGACGCTGCCACCCTCTCCTGGCAGAACCAGTACAAGCTGATGATCGGCACAGTTACGCCGCGACCGATCGCGCTGGTGACCACACTGGGCCGCCACGGACCCAACGCGGCACCCTTCAGTTTTTTCAACGCCGTGGGTTCCGATCCGGCGATGCTGATGTTCTCGGTCGGCGACAAGGCCGCCGGCTCCAAGGATACCGTGCGCAATATTCGCGAAATCCCGGAATTTGTCGTGCATATCGTCAGCGATGCCATCAAGGAGCAGATGAACATCTGCGCGGTGGATTATCCGTACGGCGTCAATGAAATCGAAAAGGCCGGTTTCACCACCGCACCTTCGCGCAAAGTGCGGCCGCCGTATATCGTCGAAGCGCCGGTGGCGCTGGAATGCAAACTGATGAAGATCGTCGATCTGGGTCACAAGCCCTATCACGTGGTGTTCGGTGAAGTCGTGTATTTCCATTACCACGATGGCATCGTCAATGAACGCTTCCACGTCGATGCCGGCCGCATTAACCCGATCGGGCGTCTCGCGGGCAAGGGCGGTTATACGCGGATTACTGATCGCTTCGAGATGCCGCGCCTGCCGCTCGAACGCGTGGCTGGCGAGTAGTCGTTGACGGGCGAATCCAGTGTCGGATAAGGATTTGCATCAGCTGACCGCCACGGAAATCACCCAGGCGATTGCCGCCGGGCGGATCAGCGCAGTTGATTTGGCGCGGTCGTGTCTGGAACGGATCGCGCAACGCGAACCGCAGGTGGGGGCATGGGAATTTCTGGACCCGGAACTGGTGTTGCGGCAGGCTCGCGCGCTGGACGCTGCAGGCACGCTCGGAGTGCTGCAGGGTGTGCCGGTCGGCATCAAGGACATCATCGACACCGCCGACATGCCGACAGCCTACGGCTCGCCGATCCATGCCGGGCACCGGCCGCACATGGACGCGGTCTGCGTGGCGCTGACGCGGCGCGCCGGCGGCTTGATCATGGGCAAGACGGTCACCACGGAATTCGCCAACCGTCATCCGGGCAAGACCCGGCATCCGCGCGATCCGCTGCGCACACCCGGCGGATCGTCGAGCGGTTCCGGGGCGGCGGTCGGTGATGGCATGGTGCCGCTGGCGCTGGGCTCGCAGACCACGGCATCGACCATCAGGCCCGCCGCGTTCAATGGTTGCGTCGGTTACCGGCCGACCTGGGGGGACCTGCGCATGGCGGGTGTGATGGAAGCGGCCGGTTCCGTCGATACGCTGGGCATTTTTGCGCGTTCTGTCGAAGATATTGTCCTGTATCGGGAAGTCCTGATTGATACGACGCCCGAGCCGGCCGTGGTGATCGATCCGCGGCAGTTGCGGATTGGCTACTGCCGCAGCCACTTCTGGAATCAGGCCGATGCCGCAACGCAGGCGCATCTCGAAGCCTGTGCGCAGCAACTGGCCCGTGCCGGCGCGCGAGTCACGGAGGTCACGCTGCCGCGCGATTTCGAACAGATCGAATCCATCCATCGACGGATATCGAGTTTTGAATTCGTGCGCAACCGGGCCTGGGAGATCGACCACCACTGGGACGGCATCAGCGATACGCTGAAGAGCGGTCGCCTGCAGCATGGCCTGGCATGCACGTTCAGCGAATATGCGGCAGCGCGCGCTGCGGCCGAACGACTGCGCCTGATGCTCGATGATGTATACAGGGAATACGATGTGCTGCTGACCCCGTCCGCCGCGGGTGAGGCGCCACTGGGCCTGAATGAAACCGGCACTGCGGTGTTCTGTGCGATCTGGACCACCTGCCATGTGCCGTCGCTGACCCTGCCGCTGTTTACCGGACCCAATGGCTTGCCGATCGGTGTGCAACTGGTCGCGCGGCGCGATGAAGACCGCCGGCTGTTCGCCGCTGCGCAGTGGGTGATGAGCGTATATAAATAAATAATTGTTTAAAAACAAAAGGTTACTATCATGGCCGCAGTCGTCACCAATCGCCGCCCGCAATTCGACAAGGTCATCGTTGACCTCGCCAATTACGCCTATAACTACAAGCCGACCAGCAAACTCGCGTTTGAAACCGCGCGACTGACACTGATCGACAGCCTCGCCTGTGCCTTCGAAGCGCTGGCCTATCCCGACTGCAGCAAACTGCTGGGGCCCATCGTGCCCGGCACGATAGTGCCCAACGGCGCGCGCGTGCCCGGCACCAGTTACGTACTCGATCCGGTGACTGCAGCATTCAACGCCGGCACGTTGATCCGCTGGCTGGATTTCAACGATGCGTTCTACGGCCGCACGGTGATCCATCCGTCGGACAACATCGGTGCGATCCTGATGACCGCGGACTGGTTGTCGCGCACGCGCGTTGCCGCCGGCAAAAAACCGCTGACCATGCGCGAGGTGCTGACGTCGATCATCAAGGCCTATGAAGTGCAGTGCGGGCTGGCGCTGGAGAACGGCTTCACTGCCGCCGGCCTCGACCATACGCTTCTGGTCAAAATCGCCAGTACTGCCGCGGTGTCGGCGCTGCTCGGCTGCACCCGCGATGAGATCGTCAACGCACTGTCGAACGCCTGGGTCGATGGCCACGCACTGGCGACCTACCGCCGCAAACCCAACACCGGCGCGCGCAAGTCGTGGGCTGCCGGTGATGCTTCGGCACGCGCGGTGTGGTTGTCGCTGCTGGCGAAGAAAGGCGAGATGGGTTATCCCTCAGCGCTGACCGCGCCGAAGTGGGGTTTCTACGAAGTGCTGTTTAACAACAAGCCGTTCAAATTCCAGCGTCCGTTCGGCAGCTACGTCATTGAAAATACGCTGTTCAAGATTCCGTATCCAACCGCATTTCACGGCCAGACTGGCGTCGAAGCGGCAATCAAACTGCATCCGCTGGTCAAAGATCGTCTCGACGACATCAAGCACATCGACGTGCGTTGCCACAATTCAACGATGGTGATCCTCGACAAGACCGGGCCACTGGCGAACTTCGCCGATCGCGATCACTGCATGCAGTACATGATGGCCATCGGCCTGATCTACGGTGAGATGACGGCCAAGCACTACGAGGATGAGATTGCCGCCGATCCGCGCATTGATCCGCTGCGCGCCAAGATGCGTCTTAAAGAGTCCGCGCAATTCGAGCGCGAGTACCACGACCCGGCCAAGCGCACCAACGCCAATTCCATCCAGGTATTCTTCAAGGACGGCAGCAAGACGCCGCTATCCGCAGTGAACTATCCGCTGGGCCACCGCCAGCGGCGCAAGGAGGGTATCCCGGCGGTAATGAGGAAATTTGGCGAGAACACCGGGATGGTGTTCGCGGCGAAACAGAAGGCGGCGATTATCGCAGTGTGCATGGATCAGAAGAAGCTGGAAGCCATGCTCGTGAACGAGTTTGTGGACTTGCTGGTGCGCTGACTTTCGGACGTATCTTCGAACATATATCTTCGGACGCGCATCGTTCAACTGTGACCCAAGGCGGCGATTGATGAAACTCACGGCTGAAGAGCAAGCCATGCTGGCCGGCGAAATGGGTGAACCCAAACGTTGGGCCATTGATCATCAGATAAAGGTTGGCAACATGTTTGATGCTGCTGACCTGGTGCCGGTCAGTCAGTCACATATGATGGTGGATCCGGAATCGGCAGGCGAAGCAGGGGTGCAGTTCCTCGAAAACCTGGCTGATCAGGGCGCGCGTGTCGCCATTCCGATGATTACCGATCCGCGCGGGGTCGATCTGAATTACTACCGGCCGCTAGGCCAAACCGAAGACATGGCCAATCTCGACCGGCGCACGATTGCCGCGTGTACGCGCATGGGCATCCTGATGACCAATACCTGTGTGAACTATCAAACCATCATGCCACCGGTGTTCGGTGATCATGTCGCCTATGGCGATACGGGTGTGGTGATTTATTCCAACAGCGTGTGCGGTGCGCGCTCCAACTTCGAGGGCGGGCCCTCGGCGCTGGCCGCCGGGCTGACCGGCCGCACACCGCGTTATGGTTTGCACCTGGATCAGCATCGCCGTGCCACGCGCCGTTTCGTCGTGCGCGTGCAGCCGCGCGAGCTGACGGATTGGGGTGTGCTCGGTGCGGTGATCGGCCGGATGGCCGGTTCGTATTGGGCAGTGCCCGTGATAGAGGGCATCGAGTCCGTGCCGACATCGGATGCCATGAAGCATTTCGGTGCGGCCATGGCCAGTTATGGCTCCACGCCGCTGTTTCATATCGTCGGCATTACGCCGGAAGCGCCCACCCTGGCCAAAGTGGGTGGCGAGAAATTCAAGGCTGAAGCCATTGCCGAGGCGGACCTTGATGCGCTGCGTTCGGGTTTTGGCAGCAAGGGTGACAAGGTGGATGTCGTGGTGTTCGCCGCTCCACAGCTCTCGATTGTTGAAATGCAGCAGGTGGCCAACCTCTGCCGCGGGCAGACGGTCAAATCACCGCTGCTGGTCTGCACCTCGCCACAGGTGTATGCCGACGCCTGCCGGATGCATCTGGTGCAGACCATTGAAGCCACGGGCGCGAAGGTGCTCGAAGGCACGTGTTTCTACAACCAGTACGCGCGTGAGATCGGTGAGGCCAACGGCTGGACACGGCTGCTCAGCAATTCCGCCAAAATTGTCAATATTCTGGGCGGCTACGGTTATCAACCGGCACTTGCGAGCATGGAGCGCTGCGTGGCATCCGCGGTAGCGGGGAAGATCGTCTGATGATTGAATTGAAATGTCATGCAGGCATCGGGCCGAAGGTCGCCGGCTCCGCGCTGGTCGCGAACGACAATTTCTCGGCGCGTTACGACCTGGATCGCAACAAAGGTATTTTTTCGCGCCGGCAGCACCTGCTGGTGGGCCAGTCGTATCACGACAAAATCCTGGTGCTGAATACCGCCAAAGGCGGTGTCGCGACGGCGTGGATGCTGTACGAAATGAAATCGCGCGGCATCGTGCCCAAAGCGATTCTTTTCAATGCCGCCAACACCATACTGGCGCAGGGTGCCGCGCTGGCCGACCTGACGCTGTGCGATCGTTTTGAAGCGGGTGATGTGACTACGTTGATTCGAACCGGCGACCAGCTCGAAGTCGATCCGGCGGCTGGCGTGGTGCGGATTATCCATCGCGGTTAGATCACGCCAGTCCGTACATCCTGCGCCCCGGCGTCGGCAATTCGGCGCAAAGAATCGAGCCGCCTTCGGAATCAACGATATAGAGCGTATGCGGGTCTTTCACGCCGTAAGCGCAATTGGTGACCACATCCGAGCCCGGCGAATCGATGCGGTACAGCGGCTCGCCGCGGTGGTTGAACACCCATACCGCACCCATGTCGGGGTGCGCGACCGCCAAGCCATCGTCTTCATCGATGGCCATGCCATCGGGGCCGCGTCCGCCCGATAGTTGGATGAACACGCCGATGCGCGTCACCGTGCCGTCGGGGAGTAAGGGTAAACGCCATACCGCGTTGGCACGGGTCACTGCCACGTAAAGAATATTTTCGGCTTTGTTCAACACCAGTCCGTTCGGGCTGGGGATGCAGTCGGCGATGCATTCCAGTTTGCCGTTGGCGCGCAGCCGATAAACACAGCCCGTCGCATCCTGCAGTCCGGTCTGGCCCTGATCGGTGAAATACAGATCGCCGTTGCCGGCGAACACCAGATCATTCACGCCTTTGAAGGTTTCAAGGTTGAAACGGTTGATCAGCGTTTCAATGCGGCCGCGCTTGGCGTCGAGCAGCATCAGCCCGCGTTTGTGATCGGCGACGAATATTCGCCCGTCCTTGTGGATTTTCAGGCCATTGGGCTCGCCGTCGTATTCGACCACCAGGTCCCACGCGCCATTGGGAGAGATGCGGAAAATGCGGCCGAAGGGGATATCGGTCACATAGAGATTGCCCTTGCGGTCAAACGACGGGCCTTCGAGAAAACAGCCGCCGTGCGGTGCCGGGCGACCCGCAGCAAGGCGTTCGGCTGACACCTTGGTGCGACGAAATTT
>JAQBGW010000175.1:0-4915 GCA_032128415.1 Betaproteobacteria bacterium
TCAAACTGGAAGGGCGAGAGTTTCAACTTCGCACGCTGGCCTTTGTGCACAAACCCCACGTCATCATTGCTCACCCACACTTCCGCGACCAGCGGTTCATCTGCAGGAACCAGCGTCATCAGGATGGTGCCGGGTGCCGCCATCCCCTGCCGCATAAATACCCCACTGTTCGGGCCACAGCCTTGCGCTGCAGCCCGCTTGTTTGGTTAGAAGATTGGGGGCAGATCGGGAGTCTGTCAAAGCGGACATTTTGGTACATTTTAAATTTACTTGTTTATAAACAATAGGTTATAAATAAGCACCCCCGAACACTCCGTTCGCCTATTGCGTACGTGTAATCCACAGTTTACAGTGTGATTGTGATCGAAATTCGCGAGACAGGCGTCTTTTCCGAATGGCTGGCTGCGTTGCGTGATGCCCAAGCGCGCACCAGAGTACAAGTGCGGATTCTCCGGTTGAAACTGGGTAATCCCGGCGACGTCAAGCCGATTGGCGAAGGTGTTTCCGAATTGCGAATCGATTATGGCCCCGGGTATCGCGTTTACTATGTAAAGCGAGGCTCGTTGCTGATAATCCTGCTCGCGGGCGGGGCCAAACCAACGCAGGACAAAGATATCAAAACCGCGCTGAAAATCGCGCGAATGTTATAGGAGCCAAACATGACCAGAAAACTGCAAACACGCCCGTACGATGCGGCCGCCTACCTCAAGACCGGTAAGGATTGCTCACTCTATTTGCAAGCTGCTATTGAGGAGTCGGACGGCGATCCTGCCGTTGTAGTCGCGGCACTCGGCGACATTGCCCGCGCGCGCGGCATGATGCAGCTGGCGCGCGATACCGGACTGACGCGCGAGGGGCTTTACAAGGCACTGTCGCCGGAGGGTAATCCAAGTTTTGCTACAGTCATGAAGGTTTGCAAAGCGCTTGGACTGAAAATGCATACCGAGCCGGCTTGAGTTTTCAGGGTGCGACGGACGCTGCTACCGCTCCCGCCCCGCCTCATGAAACGCCCTGGTCACCGGCGAGAGCAGATACTCCAGCACGGTGCGCGTGCCCAGATGGATTTCGGCGGCGACCTGCATGCCCGGCGCCAGCGGGTATTTGACGCCCTGCGCCACCAGCTCCTGCGTGCCGATTTCCACAATCGTTTTGTAGGTCAGCGGCATGGCCGACTTGTTGCGGCCGATCTCGACCGACGTGGCCGCGCTGCTCTGGTTTTCGCTGGCGTCCGCGCTGATGTGGCGCACGCTGCCCTCAAGCATGCCGTATTTCTGAAACTGGAAGGGCGAGAGTTTCAACTTCGCACGCTGGCCTTTGTGCACAAACCCCACGTCATCATTGCTCACCCACACTTCCGCGACCAGCGGTTCACCTGCAGGAACCAGCGTCATCAGGATGGTGCCGGGTGCCGCCACTGTGCCCACCGTGTGGGTGGCCAGATCCTTGACGATGCCGGCCTGCGGCGCGCGCAGCTCCATCAGCCCCTGGCGATGATCTTGCTTGCCCAATTCCTCTTCCAGCTTGTGCGCCTGGGTGGCTGTTTCAATCCGGTCCAGTTGCAACTGCTGACGATAGTTCGATGTAATCTGGGCCAGCCGTTTCTCCGCCTGCGTGATCGCCGCCTGCAGGCTCGCGACATTCCGGGTCTGCGCTTTTAAATCCTGCTCGCTCTCGATGTACTGTCGCACCCGTTCCTGCGCCAGCAGTTTCCCGGCAAACCCTTCTTTCGCGAGTTGCGTCCAGCCGTCAGCGGTTTCTTTGTACATGGGCACGGTTTTTTTCAGCTTGGATTCGATCTCCTGGGCTGCCCGCAGATCCTGCTGTGCTTTGTCGAGTGTGGCTTTTTCCGTATCCACGGCATCCTCATGCGCCTGACGACGGGCGCGGTGCTGGGCCTCGACCTGTGCCCGCAGGCCCGGATCATCACCCGTCAGCCGGGTAATGGCAGCACCGCTCATCTCCGCATCGATGCGGCGCAACTGCAGGTGTTTCAATTTCATTTCGTTATTGACGACGCGGCGATCGGCGTTCGTCAAACTGGGGTCCATGCGCATCAACACCTGCCCTGCCGCGACCCGCTCGCCCTCGCGCACCAGAATTTCCTTGACGATGCCCTGCTCCAACGGCTGCACGATGCGTAAATAGGATTGCGGCACCAGCTTGCCGGTCGCCACGGCAACGATATCGAGTCGACCGAAAGCAGCCCACGCCAGCAGACAGCCAAAGAAAATCAGCAGGGTTTTGAGCAGCCAGCCTGCAAACGGCGGGGGCGGGCTGTTCTGAATGCGCAGCAGGGGTGCGGAAAAATCCAGTGGAGAAACACCGTTTTTCATGAGATGCCTAATAAGCAGCAGGGTTGCCGTTCATGGTTCGACAAGCTCACCACGAACGGCACTCAAAACAATCCGTTTCACCACGAACAGCACTCAAAACAACCCGTTCGGGCTGAGCCTGTCGAAGCCCTGCCGCCCTTCGGCAAGCTCAGCCCGAACGGCGTCATGTATTTTGTAGAGATCAATTATCGCCATCAGGGCATCAACCCAGGTGAACCAGGCCTTCCCGCAGCCCTGAAAACTCGCGCAGGGACTGCGCGTCTGATCCAAATCCGTTGCCGCCGACGCCTTGATGAGACAGCGCGAAACTGCCCTCCTGCGCCGCCATCGCCCGGAAAAAAACCGTATCGGCGCCGGGCGCCGCATCCTCCGACCCTGACAGGTGATACTGCATCAGGGCATTGGCAAGTACCGATTGCGACAGTCCGGGGTTGGCCGCCGGTGTCGCCTCGACCGAGCCACGGATTGCGCGACGGCGCGACGCTGTTCCACCGGGCCTGTCGACACTGGATGTCTCGCGCTCCTGGTCAAACCGCTCCATGGCGTCGAGCATCGCCTGCAGATCGAGCGCACCGAAATCATTGCGCTGACTGCCGCCACTCGTCGCACCCAGTCCACTGAACAGGTGGTTGGACGCACCAGCAACGCCTGGCGCGGAATCCCGCTGTTTGCTGTCGGCGGCCATGGCCGCATGCTCTTCTTCCGCCAGGGCATCCCGATGGCGTCTGTCGAACGAAACGTCCTGCTCATGATCGTCGTCATGATCGTCGTCATGGTCGCCGTCATGATCATCATCGTCCTTGGCGTTGACCAGTGCGCGCAGATTGAACGACTGACCGTCGGCCAACTGCAACATCTCGACGCCATCACCGCTGGATCGCCAATCGCGGATCGTGAGCCGGTCTGCGGTTTTGGCGATGCGCAGGGTCAGATCTGCGTCGTCCGTTGAAAATTTCAATTGATGCAATGAGATAGCAGCGCCCAGCCGCACGGTGTCGATGTCGCCGGTCTGTCCGCGATCCGAGATGACATCGCGTCCGCTGCCCCGGCCGAAGACATACACATCCGCGCCTGCGCCACCCTCCAGCGTGTCCGCTCCCGCACCGCCGTCGAGCGTATCGTTGCCGGCGCCACCATAAAGCCGGTCCGCGCCGTCACCACCGAGCAGTTGGTCGTTGCCGGCCAACCCGTACACCAGGTCATTGCCGCCGCGCCCGTCGATGAAGTCATCGAACGGAGTGCCGGTCAGTGATTCGGACGCCGGCGTTCCCGTCAGCGTGATGCCTCTGTTGCCGGCCTGCACCAACAATTGGAAGTCGGCAACGGCCTGCGCACCGGCCGTATCGGTTGCCACCACCCGCAGCCCCAGTTCCCCCGCAGTCCCGCCGGGCGGCGTGCCGCTGAATGCACGGCTTGCCGCATCGAAGCCGAGCCAGCTCGGCAATGCAGCACCGTTGACCAGTGTGGCGCTGAACGTCAACGTATCACCGACGTCGACATCAGTAAAAGTGTCTGCCGGCACTGTGTAACTGAACGCGAACTCTTCCGTGGACTGCGCGTCGGTCAGTGGTTGCGACACGATGGGCGCGTCGTTGACATTGAGAACATCCAGCGCAAATCCGGTGGATACGCTCGCGCCCTCGACGTCCGTCGCGCTGATCAGCAGGTTGACCGTACCGACATCCGCGTTCGACGGCAGACCGCTCAATAAACCACTGGCGGCATCGAATTGCAGCCATGCCGGCAACGCGCTGCCGTCTGTCCGGGTTGCCGAGTAGAGCAGCGTATCGCCCGCATCTTTGTAAAAAAACACATTTAAATCAATGGTTTGAGCGAATTGCTGATCCTCGGTCGCAGTCTGGTCCGGAATTGTTCCCGTAACTTCCGGCGGATGATTGCCGGCAACCGGCTCAAACGACTGCAGGGCCGTACCAAAATCACCGTCATTGAACACTGCCCTGATCTGGGCATGGGTCAAACCATCCAGACTGCCGTGCAGCCGGTATTCATTGGCCAGCGCGCCGCCCAGTCCGGCGCTCTCACTGAAATCAAATTCCAGCGCCGGCAGTACGTCGCCCAGCGCCAACGTTGCATCCCCGCTGTCATACAACGCGGCAATCGCAGCGGTGAAATCGTAGAGATGCGCCGAGCCGAAGAGCTGCAGCGTGATCGTCGGCCATGCTTGTGGATCAACCTCGAACTGCCGGGTCAGGCGAATGCTGTCGGCATCGCCCACTGCAAGGATCAGGTCATCACTTTCGTCGTCAATGGACAGCGTCAGGTCGGCAACGCCGATGCCGCCGCCGATGGACAACGTAAATGCCTGCGCCGCGTAAATTGTATCGGTGCCGTCGCCGGGATTGAAGGCGATGACTGAATCGACATCACCGACATAGACAAAATCATCTCCTGTCCCGCCGATGATGAACTGCGCGGGCGCCAATACGTCGATGTTGTCGTCGCCCGCCCCACCGTCGAGCACACCGTTGCCGGAAGAGTCCGTGAGAAAATCATCTCCCGCGCCGCCGTGAATGATATCTATGCCGCCATTGCCGTAGATCTCGTCGTCGCCGCCTAGGGCC
>JAQBGW010000176.1:0-3200 GCA_032128415.1 Betaproteobacteria bacterium
GAAACCGACCGCCTGATTGCCGCCGCACCAGCTTCCCCGCAGGAGGAGGTGATCGAGCGCGCGTTGCGGCCGAAGGCGCTGGATGAATATGTAGGCCAGGAAAAGATCCGCAGCCAGTTGTCGATTTTCATCGAGGCCGCGCGCAAACGGAAAGAGGCGCTCGACCACGTGCTGCTGTTCGGGCCGCCTGGGCTGGGCAAGACCACGCTCGCGCACATCATCGCACGCGAGATGGGCGTGAATCTGCGACATACCTCCGGCCCGGTGCTGGAGCGCGCCGGCGATCTCGCGGCAATGCTGACCAATCTCGAACCGAACGATGTGCTTTTCATTGACGAAATCCATCGCCTGTCGCCGGTGGTCGAAGAAATCCTCTATCCCGCACTTGAGGATTACCAGATCGACATCATGATCGGCGAAGGACCGGCGGCGCGTTCGGTCAAACTCGATCTGCCGCCATTTACGCTGGTTGGTGCCACCACGCGGGCCGGCATGCTGACCAATCCGCTGCGTGATCGTTTCGGCATCGTCGCGCGACTGGAGTTTTATTCAGCCGATGAATTGACCCGGATCGTCAAACGTTCGGCCCGGCTGCTGGAAGTGGAAATCGACAGCGAGGGCGCCGGTGAGCTGGCACGCCGCGCCCGCGGCACGCCGCGCATCTCCAACCGTCTGCTGCGCAGGGTTCGCGATTTTGCCGAGGTGCGTGCGCAAGGCCGGATCACGCGCGAGGTGGCCGACGATGCGCTGAAAATGCTCGATGTCGATCCGGTCGGGCTCGACGTCATGGACCGCAAGCTGCTGCGCGCGGTTATCGACAAATTCGGCGGCGGGCCGGTCGGCATCGACAACCTGGCTGCGGCGATTGGTGAAGAGCGCGACACCATTGAGGACGTGCTCGAGCCCTACTTGATTCAGCAGGGTTATCTGCAGCGCACGCCGCGCGGACGCGTGGCGACGGCGTTGGCCTATCGCCATTTCGGGTTGGCCGAACCGCGCAGTGACGGCGCGCGCGATTTGTGGGATGCCGGCACCCCCGCGCCATAAATTCCATGTAACATATTGTTTTAATTGAATAAATTGTTAAAACAAGCGCATGCAGTTGCGCCGCCTGCCAAGCCTCAGGGCAGAGTGAGTGCCACAGCGCAACCCTTTTCGTGGCCGGTACGCGTTTATTACGAAGACACCGATGCGGGCGGCGTGGTGTTTTATGCCAATTACCTGCGCTTCATGGAGCGTGCCCGCACCGAGTGGTTGCGTGATCTGGGGTTCGAGCAACCGATGCTGGCGGAACAGCAGCGCGTGTTGTTCGTGGTGCGGGCGGTGCAGATCGATTATCTGCAGCCGTCGCGGTTTAACGACAGCTTGCAGGTGACAGTGGAAGTGGATAACGTCGGCGGCAGCCGCATCCGGTTTTTGCAAAGGGTGCAGCGTGGGGATGAGGAGATCGTGCGGGCGATGGTTGATGTGGTGTGCGTCAACACCGACACCTTCAAGCCGGTGCGCGTGCCCGAGGCAATACTCATAAAAACGGGCAGTAAGATAACGGGAAGTAAAATAACAGGAACCAAACAGTGAACGCGACACTTACCCATGATATGTCGGTGCTCAGCCTGATCACCGGCGCGAGCATACCGGTGCAACTGGTGATGGCCATACTGATGCTGTCATCGTTGTTTTCCTGGTATTACATTTTTCTCAAAATCTTTGTCTTGCGGCGGACAGCGCAGCAGACGGCGGAGTTCGAGCGCCAGTTCTGGAGCGGCTCTGATCTCAATGAGCTGTATCAGCGTGCGACCAGTGCGCGAGGCGCCGGCAGCCTCGAACGCATTTTCGAATCAGGGTTTCGCGAATTCACCAAACACCGCCGCGAACCCGGCGTAGACGTCAGCGCGCTGATGGACAGCACACGGCGGGCGATGCGCGCTACTTACCAGCGTGAAATGGACAAACTGGAGTCCTCGTTGTCGTTCCTCGCATCGGTGGGTTCGGTCAGCCCGTACATCGGCCTGCTCGGCACGGTGTGGGGCATCATGAATGCATTCCGCGGTCTGGCGAACGTGGCGCAGGCGACACTGGGTCACGTTGCACCGGGCATCGCCGAGGCGCTGATCGCCACCGCCATCGGCCTGTTCGCGGCGATTCCCGCGGTGATTGCCTACAACCGCTTCGCCGGTGATGTGAATCAGCTGGCGATCCGCTTCGATTCGTTCACCGAAGAATTCTCCAATATCCTGCAACGCCAGGTGAATTAGGCGCTCCACAACATGCTAATCGAAAAACGCAGCGGCCGCCGGTTGATGAATCAGATCAACGTGGTGCCGTACATCGACGTGATGCTGGTATTGCTGGTGATATTCATGGTCACTGCGCCGCTGATCAATCCCGGGCAGGTTGAATTGCCGTCGATCAGCAAAACCTCGACGCCGCCGGTGGCGCCACTGGAGGTCTCGGTGGACAAGCTCGGAGCGCTGTCCCTGCGCGATCTCGACAAAGGCGCGACCGAGCGCAAGGTCACGCGCGATGAACTGCTCGCCGCCATCCGCGACAAGCAGACACGCAATCCGGATCAGGCCGTGGTTATCTCCGCCGACAAGGAGGTGCGCTACGAGGCGGTGCTCGAAGTCATGGACATGCTGCAGCAGAACCGGGTACAGAAAGTGGGACTGCTGGCACGTCCCAGAAACTGATGAACGCGGTCGCGATCAATTCCCGCGATCAGGCTCTGGCCGGTGCGCTGGCCTTCGCGATGCACGTGCTGTTGCTGGTGTTGCTGGTGTTCGGTGTGAGCTGGCAGCAGAAGCAGATTGATACGGCCATGGTCGTCGATCTCTGGCGCGACCTGCCGTCAGTGACACCACCCAAAGCAGTGGCACCGCCACCACCGGCGATTAAACCGGCGCCACCGCCGCCCGCGCCGAAAGTCGAGATCAAGCCGCCGCCGAAGCTGGTAGTTGCGCCCAAGCCGGACATCGCGCTGCGGGAAAAGCTGGAGAGGGAGCGCAAACTGGAAGAGCAGCAGGCCGCCGAGGCGAAAAAAATCGCCGCGCAAAAAGCGCAAGACGCCGAGGCCGAAAAGAAAAAACGCGCTGCAGCCGAAGCGCTGAAGCAGAAACAGGCTGCTGAAGCCAAGGCCGAACGTGTCGCTGCTGAGCAACAAAAGGCTCGCGACTTTCTGGCGGCGCAGGAGGCCGCTGAGC
>JAQBGW010000177.1:0-2521 GCA_032128415.1 Betaproteobacteria bacterium
GAGCTCGAGGTCCTTCGCTACAACCCGGAAACAGACAGCGAGCCGCATTTCCAGCGCTATTCGGTCCGCTGCAATGAGGAATGGGTGGTTCTCGATGCCCTGAACCACATCAAGGAAGCAGTCGATCCGACGCTGAGCTACCGCTGGTCCTGCCACATGGCGGTGTGCGGCAGTTGCGGCATGATGATAAACGGCGAGCCGAAGCTGGCATGCAAGTCGTTCCTGCGAGATTACGCGGGCGTGATCCGGGTCGAGCCGCTCGCGCATTTTCCGATCGAACGCGATTTGGTGACCGTAATCGACGACTTCATGGACAAGCTGGCGCGCGTCAAGCCATACCTGATCCCGAAACGGGAACGGCCGGTCAGCGACGGTGAGTACCGCCAGACGCCGGCGGAGCTGAAAAAATTCAAGCAGTACACCCTGTGCATCAACTGCATGCTGTGCTACGCGGCCTGCCCGGAGTACGGCCTGATCCCGAAATACATCGGGCCGGCGGCGATCGCGCTCGCGCACCGCTACAACCAGGATTCGCGCGACGACGGCCGCGACCAGCGGCAGGAGGTGATCGCCGCGACCGAAGGCGCGTGGGATTGCTCGTTCGTCGGCGCCTGCTCCGAGGTCTGCCCCGAGCATGTTGATCCGGCGGGCGCGATTCAGCAAGTGAAGATCAAGAGCACGGTGGACTGGTACCAGGAGCACCTGATGCCGTGGAGTAAAAAATGACCGGCAAGCCTTACGTGCGGAAGGTGCCGCGCTTTAGCTGGTTTTTCCGGCAACCGCGCTACCTGCGTTACATGGCGCGCGAAGTCACCTGTATTTTCATCGGTGCCTACGCAGTATTGCTGGTGGTTGCGCTGCGGCGTCTGGCCGAGGGGCGGGAGGCGTATGAAGGATTTTTGCAGGCGCTGACCGGTCCGGCGAGCCTCATCTTCCATCTGGTGGTGCTGGTGTTCGCGCTGTATCACACCACGTCCTGGTTCAATGTCACGCCCAAGGCGATGCCCGTACAGGTTGGCGAAGATTTTCTGCCGGGCGGCATTATTATCGGCGCCCACTATGCGGTGTGGCTGGTTGTGTCGGTTGCAATGCTGTTTCTGGCGGGAGCGTTCTGATCGTGGCCAAGTCCAACAAACCCGTGGTGTGGGGATTATTCGCGGCCGGCGGTACGGTCACGGCGTTTGTCATGCC
Source organism: Betaproteobacteria bacterium (assembly GCA_032128415.1). Taxonomy (GTDB): domain Bacteria; phylum Pseudomonadota; class Gammaproteobacteria; order Burkholderiales; family SG8-41. The sequence goes on from JAQBGW010000177.1 coordinate 1,192, forward strand.
GGCGCTGATCGTGCTGACTCTGCTGCCCGCAGTCGGCGTCGTTCCTGATATGCTGGCTTATGATCAGTTGCATGCTTTGGCCGGACACTGGCTGGGCAAGTTGGCCGTTTTTGCCGTCATTTTTCTGTCGTTGTGGCATGCTGCCCATCGTTTGCGCATTACGCTGCACGATATTGGTGTGCGTGCCGATCTGTGGGTAGCGGTCGCTGTTTATCTCGCAGCGAGCGCAGGCTGCCTCGCCACTGCGATCTACTTGCTGAGGATCTGAAATGGGAAAGCTGCTGGCCAGTCGTCGAGTCGATGCGGCTACGGTGAATATGCCGGCGTTGAAGCCGCAGGTTCACCTGCCCATCTATCTGCAGCAGACTTACTGGTGGGCGTATATCCATCCCAGGGCGGTACGCATTTTCGAGCGACAGTGGCTGGTGAATCTGATTTTGTGGGGCAACTATGCCAAGCTGCGTAACTCGGCATTTCAGGAAATGGCTGCGCCGATCGCCGGCAAAGTGCTGCAGGTTGCCTGCGTTTATGGCGACTTCACCGGCATACTGGCGCAGCGCCTGGGTCCGCAGGGCACCGTCGACGTGGCGGATGTCGCTCCGGTACAGCTCGACAATCTGACCCGGAAAATCAACAGTCATCCGCGCGTTGCCGTGCATCATCAGGATTCGCGCGACCTGGCCTTTGACGATGCCAGTTACGACTATGTGCTGTTGTTCTTCCTGCTGCACGAGCAGCCGCAGAACGTGCGCAGACGAACCATTGCCGAGGCGCTGCGTGTGGTGAAACCCGGCGGCAAAGTCATATTCGTCGACTATCACCGTCCCCGGCGCATCAATCCATTTCGCTACGTCATGACGCCGATACTGGCGTGGCTGGAGCCCTTTGCGATGGATCTGTGGCGGGGTGAGATTACGGATTGGCTGCCGCTGGCGGTTAGCCCTGCCAGCGTGGACAAATGTACTTACTTCGGCGGTCTGTACCAGAAAGTGGTTATTACGCGCTGACACCTTTTTAATTTGGACCCAGGCTGCCTCTGGCGCGGAGTCAACGCGCGCCGGACCTGCGCAGCAACTTGACGATGGCAAACAGTGCGACCTGGCGAGCTGCGGCGCAACGGGTGCAATGCCGTCCTCGCTGGGGTATCCTCTCAGCTGCAATAAATAAAATGGACAGGAGGCAAGACAATGCAATTCATTTCCGGTTACCGTAAAACATGGCCGTTACTGCTGGCAGTATTGGGGCTGGCTTTGCCTATGGCGCACGCGCAGGCCGCGGACAATTATCCGAATCGTCCGGTCCGCATCATCACGCCGGCGAACCCCGGCGG
>JAQBGW010000178.1:0-23800 GCA_032128415.1 Betaproteobacteria bacterium
TGCTTCGCGGCGCCCCCCAAGGGGACTTGCTTCGCGGCGCCCCCCAAGGGGACTTGCTTCGCGGCGCCCCCCAAGGGGACTTGCTTCGCGGCGCGCAGCAGGTTTTCGGCGTAATTGAGACGGGCTTCGGGAAACCAGCGCGCGCCGGGCATGGCGCAGGCGTTTTCCAGTACGGTATTGCCCGGTGCACCGAGGACGCCGCAAAAATCCCAAACTGATCGCCAGAAATCTGCGGGTTGCTCAATTGACCAGCGGTACAGCGCGGGGTAGTCGGTGAGCCGTGGCCCGCCGGAATTTGCGATGTGGCGCAGGAAAGCCGTGATATTTGCTGCGGCAATCTGCGCGGCTGAAGGTTGCCAGAGCGGGAGATCCAATGGCTACTCCTTATCCGTTCGCTCTGAGTCCCTTGACAAGTTCAGGACAGGTTCTGTCGAAGGGCGATCGCCTGTTGCAGCATTCCGATTTTGAGCGGGTCTTGATACTTCGGACCAATCGCCACGAATCATGGCTTCCTTCTTTTTTCGACTCCAGCCCTCGATTTGCCGCTCGGCTGCAAGCGCTTCTTCACGGGTGGGGTGATCTTGTGAAAATACCAAAGTGACTGGCAGGCGTGATGATGTGTATCCGGAAATTTCGCGGTTGGTATGTTTCCACACCCGCGTGTCCAATTTGTCGGTGTGGCCGACGTAATATGAACCATCGGCACACTTGAGTATATATGTCCGGAAACTCATGGATGGGGAAATGCGCCCTTCGACAGGCTCAGGACGAACGGTGGATGTGAGTCATAAAAAGTGAAATGCAACCCTCGACAGGCTCAGGGCGAACGGTGGATGTGAGTCATAAAAAGTGAAATGCAACCTTCGACAGGCTCAGGACGAACGGTCTTTTTGGAGCCGTTCGTGGTGAGCTTGTCGAACCACGCATAGTGCTGAAATCATGGTTGTTGATGCTCGAAAAAAAATCACTCGGGCCGCATCTGCGGGAATAGTATGACATCGCGTATCGACGGGCTGTCGGTCAGCAGCATGACCAGCCGGTCAATGCCGATGCCGGCGCCGCCGCAGGGCGGCATGCCGTATTCCAGCGCGCGGATGTCGTCGGCGTCGTAGTGCATGGCTTCGTGATCGCCGGCATCCTTTTGCCGCACCTGTTCCTTGAAGCGCTCGGCCTGATCTTCCGGGTCGTTGAGTTCTGAAAAGCCGTTGGCCATTTCCCGACCGGCGATATAGAGCTCGAAGCGTTCGGTGATTGCGGGGTTTTTATCATTGCGGCGCGCCAGCGGCGACACTTCGGCCGGGTAATCGACGATGTAAGTCGGATCGAACAGCTCGGATTCCACTGTGTTTTCGAACAAGGTCAATTGCAGACCACCCAAACCGTCGTTCTTGCGGAACGGAATTTTGAGTTCGTTGAGTTTGGCAATAATGCGTTCGCGGTCGTTGAGCACGGCGTCACCGATGTCGGGCCGGTATTTTTTAATGGCCCCGGTGATGGTCAGCCGGGCGAAAGGCTGGGACAGGTCGATGGCACGGCCTTGATAGGTAATCTGTTCGGTTCCTCCGGCTGCAGTAGCAGCGGCGCGCAGGATCTGCTCGATAAACTCCATCAAATACTCGTGGTTGGTGTATGCCACATAGAATTCGAGCATGGTGAATTCGGGATTGTGGCGGGTGGACATGCCTTCGTTGCGGAAATTGCGGTTGATTTCGAAGACTTTCTCGAACCCGCCGACGACCAGGCGCTTCAGGTACAGCTCCGGCGCGATGCGCAGATAAAGCTGCATGTCCAGCGCATTGTGATGTGTAACGAAGGGTCGCGCCGAGGCGCCGCCGGGTATCGGCTGCATCATCGGCGTTTCGGCTTCGTAATAACGGTGGCTCAAGAGCAAATCGCGGATGGATTGAATAATGCGCGCACGTTGCACGAAGACCAGGCGCGTGTCCTCGTTCATGATTAGATCGACATAGCGCTGGCGGTATTTCAGTTCCTGATCGGTCAGGCCGTGGAATTTCTCGGGCAGCGGGCGCAGTGATTTGGTCAACAGGCGCAGTTTTTTCACCCGCACCGTCAGCTCGCCTTTTTGCGTTTTGAACAGCGTGCCTTCGATGCCGACGATATCGCCACTGTCGTAATGCTTGAATGCTTCGAGCGCGTCGGCGCCCGTGTCATCGACGGACACGTAAATCTGGATACGTCCGCTCATGTCCTGAATAGTGGCAAAGCTCGCCTTGCCCATTACGCGCTTGAGCATGATGCGTCCGGCCACGCTGACAAGAACGGCAGCGTCAATCAGCTTCTGGCTGTCGAAGCTCTCGTATTCGGTAGCCAGCACTTCGGCGAGATGAGCGCGCACAAAATCGTTGGGGAAGGCGGGGCCAGACTTGCGCAGGGCAGCGAGTTTGGCGCGGCGCTCCTCGATGATCTTGTTGGTGTCCGGAGCGGCCGGCGTGTTGGGATTTTCCATGATGTCCTGTCCGTAGCTTGGTGGCCTGACTACAGGCCTGATTTGAGGCTGGCAGTGATGAAGTCGTCAAGGTCGCCGTCGAGCACGGCCTGGGTATTGCCGATTTCGACGTTGGTGCGCAAATCCTTGATACGCGATTGGTCGAGTACATACGAGCGGATCTGGTGGCCCCAGCCGATGTCAGTCTTGGAATCTTCCAGTGCCTGTTTTTGCTCGTTCCTTTTGCGAATCTCGAGCTCGTAGAGTTTTGATTTGAGCATGGCATTAGCCTCGGCGCGGTTGCGGTGCTGCGAGCGGTCGCTCTGGCACTGCACGACGATGCCGGTCGGGATATGCGTGATGCGCACCGCCGAATCGGTTTTGTTGATGTGCTGGCCGCCGGCGCCGGAAGCACGATAAGTGTCGACGCGCAGATCAGCCGGATTGATATCGATTTCGATTGAGTCATCGACTTCGGGATAGACAAATACGCTGGCAAATGAGGTATGACGGCGATTGTTGGCGTCGAACGGCGACTTGCGTACCAGCCGGTGTACGCCGGATTCAGTGCGCAGGTGACCGAAGGCGTAGTCGCCGGTAATTTTCAGCGAAGCGCTTTTGAGTCCCGCAACGTCGCCCGCAGACTCTTCCAGCACTTCGACACGGAATTTTTTGGATTCGCAATAGCGCAGGTACATGCGCTCCAGTATGGAAGTCCAGTCTTGTGCTTCAGTGCCGCCCGATCCCGACTGGATATCGAGAAAGCAGTTGTTGGCATCCATCGGATTGGAAAACATCCGGCGGAATTCCATGTCGACCACTTTTTCGTCGAGTTTGCCTGCGTCCTGTTCGACGGCGATGAGCGTGCCGTCGTCCTTCTCGGTACGCGCCATCTCAAATAGTTCCAGCGCGTCGCGCAGACCGCTATTGAGTGTCGTCAGCGAGACGACGATACCTTCGAGGGTTTTGCGCTCTCGTCCGAGTTCCTGTGCGCGTTTGGCGTCACTCCACAGCGCGGGATCCTCGCTCAGCTTGACCAGCTCCTCGAGACGCTGTGCCTTCGCATCGTAGTCAAAGATACCTCCGCAACGCCCCCGCGCGTTCCTCGAGGTCGTGCAGACGATTGGCAATGGCGTTGATGCGTTCGGCTTCCATGGAAATCCCGCTTGAAAAGGCGGATTTTACCCCAGCGGCGTGGTGGCGACGCGGTGAATCATCACTTTACGGTGCGATGGTGACCGAAGTGGGGCTACTCACCACGTCCGCATCTGGATTACATCAATTGACAGGGGTCTTCACCGGCTTGCCCGCCAGATGCAGCAGCAGGTTCTCGATCTGCAGATTGCCCATCGCTGTACGTGTTTCGTTGCTGGCGCTGGCCATGTGCGGCAACAACACGGCATTGTCGAGCTCAAAAAATTCAGGCGGAACGTCCGGCTCGTGTTCGTACACATCAAGTCCCGCGCCGGCAATTTTTTTCTCCTGCAGGTAGCGCAGCAACACCGGCTGATCCACGACTGAGCCGCGGGCAACATTGACGAGGTAGCCCTGTGGGCCGAGTGCGTCGAGCACTTTGGCGTTGATCAGCTTGTTGGTTTCGGCGCCGCCGGGGGTGATGACCAGCAGCACATCCGAATTTTTGGCGAGCGTTACGGTGTCGGGATCATAGGCGTAGGCCACGTCTTTTTTATTGCGATTGTGATAACGGATGTTCATCTTGAATGCTTGTGCGCGGCGGGCAATTTCCTCACCAATGCGGCCCAGGCCGAGGATGCCCAGCGTCTTGCCGCCGAGTGATGTGGTGAACGGGTAAGTGCCGTCGGTCTTCCAGCGGCCCGCGCGCAGATACTTGTTCGCCTGCGGAAATTTGCGCAGGGTATTCAGCACCAGCGCCATGGCGCAGTCGGCAACGCAGTCATTGAGTACGTTGGCGGTGTTGGTGACGATGATGCCGCGCTGTTTGGCGGCATCGAGGTCGATCTGGTCCACGCCGACGCCGAAGTTGGCGATGATTTCGAGCTTGGGCAGCGCATCCATCAGCGCGGCGTCGACTTTGGTATGGCCAGTGTGCGCCAAAGCCCGAATCCTGGGTGCCGCCTGCTTGAGCGCAGCGGCACGGTCAGGCGCTTCCCACAGCTTGATCAGCGCAAACTCCTGTTCCATGCGCTCCTGCGTGCCTTTGTGGCCTTTCGCAGTGAGGATGAGGTCGTGTTTCATGGTCTCTTTCGTTTTCAAGTGCCGGCCACGGCGTCGCTGCGGTCGACGGTTCGCAGCACGAACCAGATCGCATTCAGATGGAGCTTCAGAGTATGTACTTGCCCAGGCCGGTTGCGACTTCCGGCCAGATGGCCAGCAGCACAACCACGATCAGCAGCATTATCCAGTAGGGCGTGGATGCCGCAAAGATCTGCAGCGCGCTGACCTCGTCGTCATTAGCCGAACTTTTGACCGTGTAGACAATGAGGCCGAAGGGCGGCGTCAGCAGACCGGCTTCGATAGCGACGATGCCGATGATGGCGAAGGCGATCGGGTCATAGCCGATCAGTTCACCGAGCGGGGCGAATACCGGTACCGTCAGCAGCATGATCGATTTGGAGTCGATGATCATGCCGAGCAGAAACCACACCATGACCATGAACAGCAGCACGATCCACGGCGCGAAGTTGGCGTTGGTGAAGTAATCCTCAATCGCGCCGCCGATGCCGGTCAATGCCAGCGCGCGTGAATAAAGCAGCGCCATCAGGATCAGCACCATCAGCGGGGCCAGCGTACGCCCGACCTGGAGTATGCCGGCGATGATGTCGCGCCAGCCGAGGCCCTTGACCAGCACCGCGAATGAGAGTGCCAGCAGCACGCCGACTCCCGCGGCCTCGGTCGGCGTGAAAAAGCCGAACCAGATGCCGCCGAGCACACACACGATCATGCCGACCACGCACAGGGCGCTGACCGCGATGTCCTTGATTTTTACCAGGGATTCGTCAAACACCGATGCCGCCGCGGTGGCGCCGGGGTTGGCTGCTGCGGCGCCCAGCGATTGCAGGCTGGCGCTGTTGTTCTTGTTGGCGGCACGCGTGCCCTCGCCATACTTCTCCGGATGGCGTATTGCTGAGATCAGCACATAGCCGGCAAACAGCGTCGCCAGCAGCAGGCCGGGTACGATGCCGGCGAGAAACAGGTGTCCTATGGATTCCTCGACCAGAATGGCCCACAGGATCATCAGCGTGCTCGGCGGGATCAGCATGCCCAGGCACGACGAACCGGCAATGACACCGAGTGCCAGGCCGCGGTCATAATTGAAGGCCTTCATCTGCGGATAGGCAATGCGGGTGAATGCAGCGGCCGCGGCTATGGAGACGCCGGTGAGGAAGGCGAACACGGCATTGCCCAGTACGGTGGCCAGCGCCAGGCGGCCGGGCACGCGGCTCACCGCGCGGTTGATGCCGACATAAAGGTCCTGCGCTGCACCGGAGCGCGACAGGAATTCGCCCATCAGCATGAACAACGGCAACGCGGCAAAAAGATAACCGCGCATGCCCTCGAACGACGTGCGCGCCAGCGTGTTGACGGTGATTTCGAAGGAATCGGTGACGAGATAGAGGCCGAGCAGGCTGGTGACGCCGAGGGCGATCGCGATATGAAAGCCGGCAAAAACCATCACCAGCAGCAGGATCAGCACAGCGAGTGCGGTGGTCATGTCCATCGCGTGATCCTACCGGGACGCGGCTGCATGGCCGGCCGGTTGATTGTTGCCGATGATTTCCTGGCCGAGCAGCACGAGATAGCTCAGGCAGGCCAGTGTGCTGCCGAGGATGATGACCGCATAGGTGGGCCAGACAGGGATGCGCATCGCACCTTCGCCCTCGTATTCGCCGCGCTCGTAGGCATTCGTCATCGGGTCGATGCAGCCATAGACGATCAGACCGAAAATGATTGCGCCGGAAAAATAGCCCAGTACGTTGAGTGTTCGTGACAGCCAGTCGGGGAACAGGTGAATCAGGAAGTCCGCGCGCAGCATCGATTTCGACTGTACCGCGTAGGCGACCTGCAGAAAGGTGATCATCGCAATCGAATTGCGGATGATTTCGTGCGTGCCGGTCAGCGGATGATTGAATACGCTGCGGCCCAGTACGTCGAGCGTGATGTTGATCGCCAGGAAAAATGCCCAGCAGGCCGCGAACACCATCAATACCCTGTTGATCTGGCCGAGCAGTCGTACCATTTTTTCAGCCCATCATCGTTCACGTGTAAGCACGGTCACCCGGCATGACGGTGCTGGCCATCACGCCGGGTCCGGGAGTGCGGCTTATTTCAGATCGTAAGCGTTCATTTTCTTGTTGCCGTCTTTTTTCAGCAGGTCGATGTACATTTTCAGCACTGTGCGCATTGGCAGGCCCAGCTTGTCGCCTTCGGCGGCCGCCTCATTCGGCACCTTCGCCAGCGCCCGTGCCCATTGCTCTTTTACTGCTTCGGAGATGGGCAGAATTTTTGCGCCTTTGGACTGCATGAATTTGACCGCTGTTTTGTCGAGATCAGCGTTGGCCTTGTTGACCCGCACTTCGTACACCGCGGCGACTTCGTGCATGATCTTGCGCACTTTTTCAGGCAGCGCGTCGTATTTCTTCTTGTTGATGGTCAGCATGTTGATCGGCAGCGCACCGAAATCGATGCGGGCGATGTAGGGCGCCGGCTCATAGAGCTTGAAGCCCTTGATGCCCTGATAGTGCATCAGGATGCCTTCCGATACACCGGTTTTCAGGTTGTTGTAGGCGCCGGCGAGGCCGCCCTGTACCGGGGTTGCTCCGGTGCCCTCGAGCCAGGGCAGATTCGGACCCGCAGCCTGGATCTTGCGGCCTTTCAGGTCTTCCAGCGTGCGCCACGGCTCCTTGGTGGCGATCTGGTAATTGCTGGCCGAGAGCACTGCGAGCACTACATTGTTCTTGGACTCCAGCGATTTGTTCATCTCCGGCACGGCGTCGTAGATCTTGCGCGCGATTTCGCCGGCGCGGACCGGATCTTCAGGGCCAAACGGTACTTTGTAGCCGTAATTGGCGAGGAAAAGATTGACCGGCTCGAACGGTACTGACAGCAGGCCGATGTCGAGCAGGCCGCTTTCGACCGCGTCAAACACCTCCGGCAGCTTGGCCACCGATCCGCCATAGGCTTCGACAAACGTCACGTCGTGACCGGTTTCCGCTTTGACGCGTTTTTTAAGTTCCGGAATGTAGTATTTCTTGAACTGATCCACATAGGCCAGCACCGGCGGATGGCCGGAGCCGGCGCGGAAAGTGATCTTGTCGGCGAGTGCGGCCCCGCTGCCGAGGGCGATGATTGCCCCGGCGACCAGCGCCGAAATCAATGAGCGCCCCGGTATTGCGGTGGATTTTGCTGCGCGGGCTGCAAAGGCAAAGGATGATGCTGTCATGGCTGATTTCTCCTCGTATCTTGTAATTTATATATAGTTTGGCGCTGCTGCACCGCAATGGATTGCGCCAACTTTCTTCTTGTACCCAACTTTTAACCCAAACCGGCGATTAATTCAATTCGGCACCATGCATGGTAATTAATTCCATGCAATTGCCTCCGGCTGCTACGCAGCCTGCCAGTGCTCCAGTATCAACTGCAGCGTGATCGCACCGTTGTAGTGGTTGGCACTGAGCCGGTAAGTTGCTGCAATATGATCCGGCAGCGGATCGGCGTGTCCGAACAGCATCGCATCGATGGTCTGCGTGCCGCGGCGCAACTGCAGTTTCAAATGGCGCTCACCAACCACGCGCTGGGCAGCGACTTCAAAATGATCATAAAAACGCGGTTCGGCGAAACCCTGGCCCCACACCGCGTCGCCCAGCGTCGCGGCATTGTCCAGCGTCATTTCCTGCGGCGGCAGCGAGCCGTCGGTGAGCCATTCGCGCTCCAGATCGGCCGGGGTCAGGAGTTCACCGGCCACGGCTTCGAAGGCCGCACGGAATTCGTGAAACGAATCTTCGCGCAGGGTCAGGCCGGCGGCTGCGGCGTGACCGCCGAAGCGCAGGATCAGTTGCGGATGGCGCTTCGAGATCAGATCCAGCGCGTCGCGCAGGTGCAGCGCCGGGATGGAACGTCCGGAGCCTTTGAGTTCGCCATTGCCGGCTGCGGCAAAGGCGAAGGTCGGTCGGTGGAAACGCTCGCGCAGGCGCGACGCGAGGATGCCGATGACGCCCTGATGCCAACCCGCATCGAACAGGCTCAGCGTGTAACCGGTGCTTTCGGGTTCGACGACGGCGAGTGCGGATTCCTGCATATCGGCTTCGATGGTGCGACGTTGACGATTCAGTTGATCGAGTTCGCGCGCGATTTCACCGGCGCGCACCGGGTCATCGGTGATCAGGCATTCGATGCCCAGCGACATGTCGGTGAGCCGGCCGGCGGCATTGAGTCGCGGCCCGACGACAAAACCCAGGTCGTAGGCGCCGGCGCGGTCTATGTCGCGTCCAGCGGCATTGAGCAGTGCGGTAATGCCCGGCTGCGCGCGACCGGCGCGAATGCGCTGCAAACCCTGCTGCACCAGCAGCCGGTTGTTGTCATCAAGGCGCACCACGTCGGCTACTGTGCCCAATGCGACGAGATCGAGCAGGGCGCCGAGATTGGGTTCCGGCTGGTTCGCATACGCACCGCGCGCGCGCAATTCGGCGCGCAGCGCCAGCATCAGGTAGAACATCACGCCGACACCGGCGAGGCTCTTGCTGGGAAATTCGCAGCCTGGCTGATTGGGATTGATGATGCACCAGGCGGCAGGCAATTCCTCTCCTGGCAGATGATGATCGGTGACCAGCACTTTAATGCCCAGGCGATTCGCTTCGACGACGCCATCGATACTGGCGATGCCGTTGTCCACGGTGATCAGCACGTCAGGTTTTTTCTGCGCGGCGGCGAGTTGCACAATTTCCGGCGTGAGGCCGTAGCCGTATTCGAAACGGTTGGGCACCAGGTAATCCACCTGTGCGCCGCGAAGCAAGTCCCCTTGGGGGACGCCGAATCCGCGCAGGGCGCGCAAGCCGACCGCGCAAGCAGTAGCGCCGTCGGCGTCGTAATCGGCGACGATCAGCAATTTTTTTTGTGCGGCAATGGCGTCGGCGAGCAGCGCCGCCATGGTGTTGACGTTGAGCAGGCGTTCCGGCGGAATCAGTCGCGACAGATCCGGCGCGAGTTGTGCCATGTGATTGATGCCGCGCGCCGCGTAGATGCGCGCCATGAACGGCGTCAGACCATCGGCGGTCAGTTGTGCGACGGCAGCTGCGTCGACGGGCCGGGTGACGATGTGACTCATGAGCCCGTGCCGGCGATGCCAGCCCAAGGCAGTGCGCCTTTCCAGAATTTCAGTTTGTCGACAGGGCGCAACGTGCAGCGCAGGCATTGCGCCGGGCCTGTTACTACTATCGCCAATTCGTCCAGCCCGTGGCCATCGAGCGCCGCCCATAGCGGCGCAAACCAGAGTTCGTCCAGCATCGTGACTGCTTTGACCCAATCGTCAGGCTCCCCATAACGCGCGGCAAGGTGCGCACGATCCAGCGTAATGAGATGACGTCCATCGGCATCCGGCTTGCGACCGAACCAGCTTGCGGCGTTGGCAGGTGTGGCGGTGCAGTTCGCGCCGCTTCGCACCGCCAGTGCAAGGGCCAGCGTATCGTCAGTCCATACATCGGAAAAATGCCGCCCCGGCACTGCCGGTTTGCGGCCGCCGCCCCACAGCAGCAGGCTGTTGACCGTGGGCAGTCTGTTCTCTTCGCGCGTTATGTTGACCGGATGTTCGTGCAGCACCATCTGTGCTTCAGTCAGTACCCGATGCCAATGACTGGCCTGGGCCATGCGGGGCAGCGGCTGGCCCGCAGCTGCGCTGAGCGTCGGCCCGTGGAGGGCAGTGGGTTCCTGTTGCTGGATATACCAGCGGGTCGGATGGGCAGCAGTAATGGCGATGCCTTCCGTACTGAAATGTGCATTCAGTGATGCAACCAGCGCATCGGCTTCGATATCGTTCAAGGTCAGTGCCGGCGCAGCGAGCACTCTGGAGCTGTTGCGCTGCATTTGCAGATGTACGGGATCTGCGCGCAGCCACCAGTCGCTGCCGGTATCGAGACCATCGACGGCGGCAGTCAGCGCGGCAACGGGCCAGTCTTCACGCTGTTCGACCTCAAACGCCTGGCACAGCCAGGGTTCTGCGTCGATGGCTGCAAAATATTGCACATCGCCGCGACCGAACACGCGCTGCAGCGCGGGCGATGCAGGACCGCCGCCCGCAAGATAGCGCTCGTCGGGCGGCAGCAGATCGGGGATGAACAGGGTCAGGTGCACGGACTTGGATTGTGGCACACTGCGCAATTGTTTTTTTGCGGATTACCGTGAATTCATTTCCGTTATTCGTCGGCCTGCGCTACACCCGCGCGCGGCAGCGTACGCGCTTCATTTCCGTGATCTCTTTGATCTCGGTGATCGGCATTGCGCTGGGCATGACGGTGCTGATTACCGTGTTGTCGGTGTTCAACGGTTTTCAGCGTGAAGTGCGTACACGGATGCTGAGCGCCGTTGCGCATGTGCAGATTTCAGGGCTCGGCGACTCGCTGCAGGACTGGCGCGGCGTAGCCGCTGTGGCTTCCAGGCATCCGCATGTGATCGCAGCCGCACCGTATGTATCAGCGCAGGGGTTGCTGACCAGTGGCGGCACTGTGCGCGGCACCATCCTGCGCGGCATAGATCCAGCGCTGGAGGACAAGGTCAGCGAAATCGGCGCGCACATGCGTTCGGGCACATTGCAGGATCTGCGTTCCGGTGACTACAACGTGGCGCTGGGTGCGCCGCTGGCGCGCGCGCTGGGCGTGCGCATCGGCGACAGAGTGGTGTTGGTCGCGCCGCAGGGACAGGTGACGCCGGCGGGCATACTCCCGCGGCTGCGCCAGTTCACGGTCATCGGCATTTTTGAAATCGGTCATTACGAGATCGATTCAGCGCTGGCCGTAGTGCATATCGGCGACGCACAGCGGCTCTACCGCATGGAGGAGCAGGTTTCCGGCGTTCGGCTGCGGTTGGACGACCTGTTTCTAGCGCGCAGCGTGGTGCGCGATCTGGTGACGCAACTGCCGCCTGAAGTGTCGGTCAGCGACTGGTCGCGCTTCAATGCCAATTACTTCCGCGCGGTTGATCTGGAAAAACGCATGATGTCGCTGCTGCTGTTTTTCATTATTGCCATCGCCGCTTTCAATCTGGTGGCCAGCCTGTTCATGGTGGTCAAGGAAAAGCAGGCCGACATTGCGATCCTGCGTACCATGGGCGCGTCGCCCGGCGAAGTAATGCGCATATTCATGGTGCAAGGCACGCTGATCGGCGCCATCGGCGTGGGTTGCGGCATCGTGCTGGGCATACTCGGCGCGTTGTACGTTGCGGCCATCGTCGGTTTTGTCGAACACCTGTTTGGTTTCAAGTTTTTGCCGCAGGACGTCTATCAGATTGCCGACCTGCCTTCGCAACTGCAGGCGATGGATGTGGTGGGCACGGCGGTGATTTCATTCACGCTGTCGGTGCTGGCAACCGTGTACCCGAGCTGGCGCGCGTCGCAGGTCAATCCGGCGGAGGCGCTGCGTTATGAGTGATTCCACCGTGAGCGTGCAGTCATGAGTAACACCCCGGTTATTGCCTGCAGCGGCCTGCGCAAGGCGTATCGCGAAGGCGCTGATGCGGTGCCGGTATTGCTCGGGATTGATCTCGAAGTCCATCGGGGTGAACGCGTCGCGATAGTTGGCGCATCGGGTTCCGGCAAGAGTACGCTGCTGCATTTGCTGGGCGGGCTGGATGCGGCCAGTGATGGTGAAGTGCGCATACTCGGCGAGGCGCTGTCGGGGCAAAGCGAAAAACAGCGCGGTGAAGTGCGCAATCGCACATTGGGATTCGTATACCAATTTCATCATCTGCTGCCGGAATTCACTGCTGAAGAGAACGTCGCCATGCCGCTGATCATCCGTCGCGAGCCACGCGCCGCCGCGCTGGCTGCGGCGCGGGCAATGCTGCAGGCGGTGGGACTGGGTCACCGTCTTGACCATGTGCCAGGAGAGTTGTCCGGGGGTGAGCGTCAGCGCGCGGCGCTGGCGCGGGCATTGGTGACCAAACCGGCGTGTGTGTTGGCTGATGAACCCACCGGCAACCTTGACCGGCGCACGGCGGAAACGGTGTTCGAGCTGATGTTGCAACTGAACCGCGAGACCAAAACCAGTTTTGTGATTGTCACCCACGATCTGCGCATCGCCGAGCGGGCCGACCGCATACTCGAACTCGAAGACGGGACGCTGCGGCCTTTTACGCGTGCTCACGCATGACGATTTGCATGATTCGTGCGCTCAGCAGCTCCCGGTAAAGATTTTCGTCGCTCAGCGCCTGCTGGGTCAGGAAATGCGGCGCACTGCGCTTGATCATTCGCGGTACGATAATGCCGAGCGCCATCACCGTCAGCCCGATCCATATCCTTCCTGTCAGTGCCAGCCCCACGCCGATGCCCAGTACCGGCAGTATGAACAGCGGCAGCAATAGTCGCGCGCTGAGAAAACGTGCTGCGCCCGGCGCATCAAAATTGACGGTAATCGTGCCGTCGCAGTACGCGGCGACGAATTCGTGGTGCGCAAGCTGCAGCGGATCACGGGGTGGTGGTGTAATCGGAGAATTCATGTAACTATTTGTTTTTATTTATATATTTGTCGTAATTTTTTGCTTCCGATTCAGTATTCCACCGCTACCGGATCCAGACTGCGCCACAGATACCACGTTGCCACGGAACGCCACGGGGCCCACAGCTTTCCGAGGGTTGCGATACGCCGGTCGGACAATTTGCGGCCCTTATTGTAGTGAAGTTGCATCGCGCGGTGCAGACCGAGATCGCCGAGTGGAAATACATTCGGGCGCGTCAGATAAAAAATCAAAAACATATCCGCAGTCCAGCGACCGATGCCTTTGACCTGCGTCAGATCGGTGATCAGCGCCTCATCATCCATGTCATGCCAGCGCGCGGTGTCGAGTGTACCATCGGCAAAACGCGTTGACAGATCAAGCAGGTAGCCGGCTTTCTGTCCGGACAGTCCGCAACCGCGCAGTGCGGCGACCGACAGGCGTGAGACGCGCTCCGGCACCACCTCAACTGCAGTGATAGCGAAGCGCTCCCACACGCTTTGCGCAGCTTTGACGGAGATCTGCTGGCCGATGATGGAGCGCGCGAGTGTCTGAAAGGCATCACCCCGGCTCGCCAGCGTGAGGCCCTGATAACGCTTGATCAACGCGCCCAGCACCGGGTCGGCTGCGCCGAGTTCGCGTTTTGCCCGTGTCCAGTAAGCAGGAGCCTTCAAAGCAGGAGCTTTCATCGGTGGTCTTCGCCGTTTCTGCGTTGACCACGACTTTTCCAGGAGAGCTGCACATAAATGCGCCACGCCTGATCCACCAGCAAGTAACCCAGCGCCGCCAGGATGATGGCCAGCAGCGGCAGGCCCACGGCCAGCGGTTTTCCCAGTGAAATCATCCAGTCGATCAGTGCCGGTATCCATTCGGTCCAGCCCTTGTCGGCCATGTTGAAAGTCGTCGGTTCATGATGATTGATGTCGGTCAGCGTAACCAGCGCTCCCAGACGATAAGCCATGTAGTACAGCGGCACGATGGTCAGTGGATTGGTGTACACCGTTGTCAGCGCTGCGACCGGGAGGTTGACGCGAAACATGATCGACAAAATGATCGCAGTGATGACTTGCAGTGGTCCTGGGATCAGCCCCGCAAACATTCCAACGGCGACACCGCCGGCAACCGAGCGCCGGTGCAGATGCCACAGGTTGTGATGTCCCAGCCACGGTTTGCACCAGGCAGTCCAGCGATTCTCGGTAATCGACTGGGAGGTCGGCAGATATTTTCGGAAGAATTTTCTGGGCATGACGAGGTAATGTTACGGGGTGCAATTGCAGATCGGTGGTCAGCGTAGCTTTGGGTGCTGCGTTAGATACCCATGCGGGTTGCCCATATTATCGCCTTCGTTGCCGGTGTCTGGTGGCTGCAGCAGCAACCGGCGCTGCCACCGCTGGTATGGGCGGGGCTGTTGCCGGTGCTGGTTGTCGCCGCTCTATTGCTGCGGGGACGCCCGGCATGGCGGCGTTACACACGCACGGCGCTGACACTGGCCCTGTGCGCGGGGGCCGGATTTTTCTGGGCCGCAGCGCTGGCGCAGTGGCGTCTTGCCGATGCGTTGCCCGCTGATACTGAAGGGCGCGACATCACCGTCATCGGCGTGGTCGCCAGTCTGCCACAGTCGTATGACCGCAGAGTGCGTTTCGAGTTCGACATCGAACAGGTGCTGACTGCCGGCGCGATTGCGCCCGCACGCGTGGTGCTGTCGTGGTGGGGTGAATCGCGGCGCGGTGGTGCGGCTGATGTGTCGCCGCGGGTATCGGCGGGCGAGCGCTGGCAGTTTGTGGTGCGTCTGAAACGTCCTCACGGCTTTGCCAATCCGAACGGGTTTGATTACGAGGCATTTTTGCTGGAGCGCGGCCTCCGCGCTACCGGCTATATACGTCCGCGCAGCGATGCGCGGCGATTGCAATCGCTGGTCAACGCACCGTCTTACTGGATCGAGCGGGCGCGGGAACGGCTGCGCGATCGTATCAAGGCCGTACTCGGCGATGCGCCGACGGCGGGCGTCGTCGCAGCGCTGGCGATGGGTGATCAGCGCGCGATCCCGCCCGATCAATGGCAGGTGTACACCCGCACCGGCGTCAATCATCTGATGAGCATCTCCGGACTGCATGTGACGATGCTGTCGGGTCTGGCGTTCATGCTGGCCAATGCGTTGTGGCGGCGGAGTGCGCGCCTGACGCTGGCATTGCCTGCCGTCAAAGCCGCCGCCGTGGCAGGTTTGCTCACGGCGCTGGCCTACGCGTTGCTCGCCGGTTTTGCGGTACCCGCACAACGCACGGTGTTCATGTTGGCCGTAGTTGCCGCGGCGTTGTGGAGCGGTTATGCGGCCGGTGCCACGCGTGTGCTGTGCTGGGCATTGCTCGTGGTAACGGTGATTGATCCATGGGCAGTGCTGGCGCCGGGATTCTGGCTGTCGTTCGGCGCCGTCGCCATCATCATGCTGATATCGTGCGGTCGTCTGCAGTCGCCACATTGGCTGATGACGTGGGGAAGGGTGCAGTGGGCCGTGACGCTGGCGCTGGTGCCGCTGCTGTTGGCGATGTTTCAGCAGGTGTCGGTGATATCACCCGTCGCCAATGCGCTGGCGATCCCAGTGGTGAGTCTGGTCGTGGTGCCGTTGGCGCTGGCCGGACTGCTACCGCCGCTGGATGCGCTATTGCATTTGTCGCAGTGGGTGATGCACGGTTGCCTGATAGTGCTGGAGGGGCTGAGCACGTTGCCTGCAGCAGCATGGGCGCAACACGCGCCGCCACCGTGGACGGTGATCGCAGCACTTGCCGGTGTAGTGTGGATGCTGCTGCCGTGGGGATTCCCGGCGCGCTGGCTCGGTATCACGGCGTTCCTGCCGATGTTCATGATCGTGCCGGTGCCACCTGTGGATGGCACTGCGCGCATCACCGTGCTCGATGTCGGTCAGGGACTCGCAGTGGCGGTGCAGACGCGCCATCATGCGCTGCTGTTCGACACCGGCCCCGCGTTCGGGCCGACGGCGGACAGTGGCAATCGTGTCATCGTGCCGTATCTGCGTGCCGCAGGCATCCGCCGGCTCGACGCGCTGATCGTCAGTCATGACGACGCTGACCACACCGGCGGCGCCTTGTCGGTATTGCAGGCGGTACCGGTGACCAACATGCTGTCATCATTGCCGGACCTCGATCCGTTGATCCTGATTGCTGCGCGGGAACAGCACTGCCAGGCGGGACAGCAATGGACGTGGGATGGTGTGCGCTTTGACATGCTGCACCCGGAGGCCGCGAGTTATAGCGGACCACGGATCAAGAACAACGACCGCGGTTGCGTGCTCAAAATCACCACGGCCGGCGGCAGCGCGCTGATTCCGGCGGATATCGAACGCCGCAGTGAACAGGCGTTGCTTGAAACGATGCCCGAAGCATTGCGTGCCGAGGTGCTGATCGTGCCGCATCACGGCAGTAAAACTTCTTCAACCGCAGAATTCGTGCAGGCAGTCGCGCCGCGGGCGGTGATTTTTCCCGTGGGCTACCGCAACCGCTTCAAACATCCGCATCCGGAGGTCGTTGCGCGGTATCAGGAAATCGGCAGCGCGTTGTATCGCACCGACGAAGGCGGCGCGATTTCTTTTGCACTGCAAGAAGGGAAATGGCTGGCGGTGTCGCGTTATCGTGATCGTTATGTACGTTACTGGCATGCGCCGCGGGATGGAGTAACGACGGATGAGAGGGCAACTAATTTTTGGTAAGACCGGATGAGGCTGATCCGCTATCCTTGACTATCCCGGGTATGCAATGTGTTCATGCAAAGCCTCGTGTATCCCGGCGTGTTGCAATCAATAACCGGGCGGCGGCGGGTAGTAGCCGGGGGGCGGGGGCGGCGGATAGTAGTGCGCAGGCGCATAGTAGCGCGGCGCGGCGGTGCGTACCGGGGCGGCTGTCGGGACCTTGTGGCCTTTTGCATACATGCACTGCACATAAGCATGGTCGTAACGCCGCTCTGCAGAGTAGCCGGAAGCATTGGCAGCAGTCGATCCGGCCAGCGCACCCACCAGCAGGCCGGCACCGGCGCCTACGCCGGCGCCGTGGTGTCCGCCAATAGCGGCACCGGCCAATGCGCCGACTGCAGTGCCGACCACCGCACTTTTGACCGCGCTGTCGGTTTGGGCTTCAGTTGCATTTTTACCGCCGATGGAGAAATTCGCATACTGCCGGCAATCGACATCGTCGGCGCGGAATTGATCAAAGCTCTTGCCGGTGCCGGGCAGCGCCATGACACTCGGCCCGCCGGGCATGGACACGCAGGCGCCGAGCAGCAATGGGGCTGCAATTGTGAAAAATTTCAGCGAAGTTTTCATGATTGAGTCCTTATCGGCTCGCCGAGGGCGGCTGCGGTGATACGCGTTGCCACGGCGATGCACAGCTGCTGACATGCGGGTAGTAGGTTTTGGAGTCGGGGCAGTAGTACCAATACGACTCCGGCGGCGGCGCAGCAGCTTGAACATCGCTACGCTCGACGTACACCGTGGGCGCTGCGGGCTGCACATACACGGTTGGCGGATAGCTGCGGTAGTAGGTGGAAGGGTAGTAAAACGGCGAAAACAGCGGGCCGCCGAAATAGACGCCGATGTGCGGCCCGCGATGGTGGCCGCCGTGATCTCGGTGGCCACGCTGGGCAGCAGCCGGCAGGCTGGATAATGCGACCAATCCTGCGAGACACCCTGCTATCGACAGTTTGAGTAGTGTTTGCATGACGCTTCTCCTGTTACCAATACCGTGTTCGGCATGTACGTAACGATAGGGGCGGAGCGATCATTGGCAGAGCCTTTTTACAAAGGGTTACATTCCGGGCTTGTGGTGAGCCGTAGACACACGGAATAAATAAAAAATTGAATAAAAACAACGAGTTATTTATCTCCTTGGGAATGAGGTTCTTTCCATCACTGTTGCATGTCCATCGCGTGCTTATACTGCTGACCGAACAGTGCAGGCATCCCTGATCTGCAACCCGAATACAGGAATTGCAATGAACTACCGCTGTCCGTTTTGCGAAAAAGATCTGAAGAGCCGGAAATTGATGCACGCCGTTGTGGCGCGTGCGGAAACGGATTGCCTTCATTGCAAAAGCCGGCTCCGCTACAACGTGCATCGCGCTGAATCCGCTGTTGTCATGTTCAATTTTGTGGCGATCGCAGTTTTCGTGACGAGCGCCTACTGGCTGCAAAGCAAGACTTTGGCAATCATCGCTTTCGGCGCTGCGATGCTGGGCGCGCTGATGTTGCCGATGCTTGAGCGCACGTGGTTAAAAGACTGGCCGCGATTTGCGAAAGCGGTGCCGAAAACACTCGATGGCGATTACTGATTTTTTTGGGAGAAAGCGCATATGAAAATCGAGCTGCTGTATCTGATCCTGATTACTGCGTTTACCGGATTGATGTGGGTGCCATATATTGTTAACCGCTTGATGGTGCGCGGCATTGCCGACGCGGTAGGTTATCCCGAGAACCCGAAACCCCAGTCGCCGTGGGCGCAACGCCTGATGCAGGCGCACGCGAATGCGGTGGAGAATCTGGTGATATTCGCCGCGCTGGTGCTTGCAGCGCATGTGGTCGGAGTGACCGGCTCCGCCGTCGCGATGGCCAGCTAGGGCCTTTGAAGGAAGGATATGAGAGTTCCGGTCAAGCAATTAAAGGATTATCCCTGGCTGCTGCGGCCTTTCTTTTGGAATCAGCAAAGAAAATATGGCGCCATCCTGCAGCCTGGGCTGCTGTGGGCCAGGGTGCCGAAACTGTTCTGTGCTGTGGCAGCGCTTTATGGCGTTCTGGACAGAAAAAGCTCTCCGTTGACTCCGGTTTTGCGATCCTTGGTGACAGTAAGGGTGTCTCAAATCAATAGCTGTGATTTTTGCGTAGACATCAATTCCGCTACTCTGGCCCAACGCTCAGGTTCCATGGAAAAAGTGGAGAATCTTGCCAATTGGCGTAAGTGCGAACTTTTTGATGAGAAAGAGCAGGTGGTTCTTGATTACACTGAAGCGGTTACCTATACGGATCGACAGGTAACAGATGAACTGATGAGACAACTAAAAAACTTTTTTGATGATGACGGCATCGTGGAATTGACCGGATTGATCGCTTTCCAGAATTTGTCCAGCAAATTCAACAGCGCCCTGGATGTGCCGCCCCAGGGTTTCTGCAAACTCCCGGGCATGGGTGCGGGTCATGAACGGGCCTGATAATCGCTATAGAGGAATGCAGAACGTGCGATGTACTTCAAGCATCGCGGTGCCGCTTTTGCTGCGGCGGCTCCCCAACGCTGGAAACCACGCATGCCAGCCTGGCTGATACCCGCGCTCAAGGCCGTGCTCCCGCACCTCGGCACCGTGGTGTCTGCTGCTGCGCCGGTATTCACCAAGAAAAGTGCCGATGCCGCGGCCAATCAGATGGTGTTGCTGCAGCAGCAGATTACCGAACTGCAGGCTGCGGCGTCTGCGAACGATGCGCATATCAAGGAGTTGGCGGCACAGATCAAAAGCACGGTCGAGGTGCTGGAGCAGGGTGCATCTCTGGCGGACCGCCGGCATCGGCTGATTGTTTTGCTCGGTGTCAGTGCCGCGGTGCTGTCGCTGACGTCCCTGGGCATGGTGTTGTTCATGTTGATTGCGCGCTAAGGCCTGCCGACCGCTAATCCGTACAGGCTGCAGTCGGGGATGAGCAGGCAGTGTGACCATCTGGCTCGCCACCATCACGACGTCACGCATGACGGGCTTGGATTCGTCAACAATGCGCTGCGCAAATGGCAATCGCGTCAATGGCTTACCACGATTGACCCGATGCACCCGATCTGCCATTGGGTGCGCTGACAAATATCGGTAAAATACGCCGATGCAACACCCACAAAACAACAATATGGTCCGTGGCACCGCCCCGGTAACCGGCTCTGAACCCCCCGCATGAGCGAAGCTGAAATTCCCGTCGTCGAGCCGGCGTCGATCGCCAAGGTGTACGGCCAGCCCATGCTGGAGATGCCGCAGGATCTGTACATCCCGCCGGATGCGCTGGAAGTATTCCTGGAGCAATTCGAAGGTCCGCTGGATCTGCTGCTCTACCTGATCCGCAAGGAGAACATCAGCGTCCTCGACATCCCGATGGCGAAGCTGACGCTGCAGTACCTGGAATACGTCGAGTTGATGCGCACCAGTCAACTGGAACTGGCTGCAGAATACCTGCTGATGGCGGCGATGATGATCGAGATCAAATCGCGAATGCTGTTGCCGCGTCCGGCCGCCAATGATCTTGAAGAAGACCCGCGCGCCGAGCTGGTGCGCCGGCTGATGGAATACGAACAGATGAAGCTCGCCGCACACAAACTGAATGAAATGCCGCAGGCTGGCCGCGATTTCACCGTGGTGCAGGTGCTGTTCGAGCGTGAAGCCAACTTGCGACTGCCGGATGTGAATCCGGACGAACTGAAGCTCGCCTGGCTGGGCTTGCTGCAGCGCGCGGCGCTGGTCAGCCATCACAAGATCACCCGCGAGCAATTGTCGGTGCGCTCGCACATGAGCCGTATCCTGCGCATTCTGCAGACCGAGGATTATGTCGAGTTCACGCGCTTGTTCAACCCGGATGAGGGCTTGTCGGTGCTGGTAGTGAGTTTTCTGGCAGTGCTGGAACTGGCCCGGGAATATCTGATTGAGCTCAGCCAGGAGCAGGCCTATTCACCTATTTACGTCAAACTCAGGAGCGGCCCGGTGGCCGCCGTGCAATGAACACCATGGAAGAAAACACCTTCGATCTCGCTCACGTCAAGAATGTCCTGGAAACCGCATTGCTGGTGACCCAGGAACCGATGTCGCTGGTTGCACTGAGAAAACTGTTTGACGAAAAAATTGACAACGACACACTGCGCAAGGTGCTGGACGATCTGCGCAGTGATTGGGTCGGCCGCGGCGTGGAGTTGGTCAGCGTGGCGACCGGCTGGCGTTTTCGCGCGCGTCCGGAATCACAGCATTTTCTGGATCGACTGGATCCGCAGAAACCGCCGAAGTATTCACGCGCGGTGCTGGAAACACTGGCCATCATCGCCTACCGGCAGCCGGTTACGCGTGGTGACATCGAGGAAATTCGCGGCGTCACGGTATCCCCCGGCATCCTCAAAGCGCTGGAAGCGCGCGGCTGGATCGACATCGTCGGTCACCGGGAAGTGCCGGGCCACCCCGAATTGTTTGCCACGACCAAGTCCTTCCTCGACGATCTGAACCTGCGCTCACTGGAAGAACTGCCACCGCTGGCGGATCTTGGCAATTTGGTCGAGCAGATACCGGCGCTCGGCAGCACCACGCTGGACGCCTCGGACGCCAGTCCGGGCGAAGGGTTGATCGATGCTGAAGCGGATGAGGACGCTGTGACTGACGATATGGGCGCAGCGGAGAACGCGACGCCAGCGCAATTGCACTGATCTGCGAACCGTGCGCCTCTTGAAGCGCAATCAGGAAGTTAAGCGGCCATCGCAGGAATTTTGGTTCGCTATCGGCCAGGATCCGAGTACATCTCAACAGAGGAATGACGGCGCTGGCGAAAACCAGGCCGGGACAGAATGACTATGCATCATCTGGTAATGGCGGCACGCAACATCTGACCGAAGCACTGTTTGTCAGTATGTCCGGCATCAACATTACCCATATTCCTTATCGGGGCAGCTGACCGGAATCACCGCTGTGGGCCGGAAGAATGCCCAAAAAGCGCAGAAACACGCCGCTCGACTGAAAATCTCCGAGGTTGACCGCTTGTCGCTCGAGAGATACAGTCACATCGAGAGATACAGTCACATTCAGTGAAAAGCGGTGTGCGAAGCGCTTTTTCGTCGACTGAATTCAACATTGCAAATAACCTTATAACAGCGGAGGAAGATAATGTCGAAATTGAGGAGCAACAAGGCAATTAGAGCGGGCGCGCAGCGGTTACGACGTACGGCGGTGTTATGTGCTGCGACGGTGCTGGTTTCCGCCACTTCGGTAATGGCGGCGTTTCCTGAAAAACCGATCCGCATGATCATTCCGTATTCGCCGGGTGGCGCAACCGATGTTGTGATGCGCGTATGGGTGAACAAGTTGCCGGAAATCCTCGGGCAGCAGGTTGTAGTCGACAACCGGGCAGGCGCCGGCAGTCTGATTGGCACAGAGATCGCGGCAAAGTCGCCAGCCGACGGCTACACGCTGCTGGGTTCGGGCACGCCACTGGTCATCGTCCCAAATCTGTATAAAAAGGTGCCGTACGAGCCTCTGAAAGACTTTGCGCCGATCATGCAGGTGGGTAGTCAGCCCTATGCGCTGACGATTCATCCGTCGCTGGGCGTGAAATCGGTCAAGGAATTGATCGATCTGGCGAAGAGCAGGCCGGGCAAGATCGATTTCGCATCGTCGGGCAATGGCGGCGCCCAGCATCTGTTCATGGCGATGTTCGTTTCCATGGCAAAAGTCAACATGGTCCATGTTCCCTACCGGGGCAGTGGGCAGGCGCGCGCCGATCTTCTCGGTGGGCAGGTGAAGGTGGGTTGTCTCGGCATCTCGAGCATCTTGCATCACCATAAAGCGGGGCAGTTGCGCATGATCGCGCTGACCTCTGCCAAACGCTCACCAGACCTGCCGGATATTCCGGCTATCGGCGAGACCGTTCCGGGCTACGAGGCATCGTTGTGGAGCGGCGTTCTGGCGCCTAGCGGCACGCCGCCGGCCGTTATTGCCTTTCTAAACCGCGAAATAAAGAAAGTGTTGCAGCGGTCTGACGTTCAAAAAGGATTCAAGGGCCTGGGAACAGATATCGTCTCGACGGATCCGAAAGCCTTTGCTGAGATGCTCAAACAGGAATACAAAAAATGGGGTGACGTGGTGCGTTCAATCAAGCTGCGGTTGGGCTGATTCCATTCCGGTGATCGCCGCTTGGTACAGTTGCCTGCGTTGGCTTACGTGCTCCTCTTGCTCTAACAGCTGGTAGGCGTGCGTGTTTCTCGGCAGGCGGAGCGAGCGCGGTGACCGACACGCAGCAATAAAAAACGGTGCAGATCGTCTGCGCCGTTTTTTTTAAAACCATTTAAAACAATAAGTTAAATATATTTTTTAAAGCTGGATGTGCTGCCTGGACGGCTTAGTTCCGTGGTGTTGCTTAAGATTCGCTGCAACGTTTTCAACAGCAGACATGACACACCTCCTATCTGGTCTTTACTCATATAGGGTGGGGCCGCTTCCTGCTATACGCTTGCTCGAACGGTCCGGGCGGACGCATCTGCTCACTTTGAGTAAAGAAGAAGTCGAGTTTTGATCTGACAGACATTGCTGCTCGGACACTGCCGTCAGCCCGGAACTGAACTACGGCACTTAATCTGCTTCAACTGTACTGACGCATACTCCGCTCCGGCGCGGCAAATATCACTTGGTAGAAGGATAAATCATGGCAGAGATTCTGGGCATCGGCGTGACGCACTATCCGGCAGCGCTGATTCCTGAAGAGCACAAACCGTGGCCGCTGGCGCGGATGCTGCACAGCGATCGGCGAATTCCTGAGCACATGCGGGATCCCGCCAACTGGCCGGAGCCGATGCGCAAGGAATGGGGCGATGACGAAGGCATCACGGCGCACAAGGTGCACAAGGCGCGCATCTTCAGCGCGTTCCGCAAGATCCGCGAGGAAATCGACGCCTTCAAGCC
>JAQBGW010000179.1:0-21075 GCA_032128415.1 Betaproteobacteria bacterium
GAAACCGACCCCGCCATCAACCGGGCGCACCTCTGTGGCCGAGAGCTCAGTCAGTTCTGTGGCGAGCACGGCTTCCAGGCCGCGCGGACAGGTGGCGAAAAAAGTTTCCATGTCAGGGTCGCTGCAGCGAGAGATCGACATAGACTTCGAATTCAATGCGCTGCCAGGGGTTGTGCGCCGCCTTCAGCTGCACGATGCGGGCCCTGACCGGTGCGCCGTGATCCATCTGCCGCGCCACATCGCCGTTCTCGCGACGCGGCACATAGCCGAGCATTTCTCCGCGCCACTCGACGCGTACGGCGTTGGTATCGTGCGTATTTGCCGGTTCACGCACCAGGGTCAGACCATCGCCGACGCGCATCATCTCCCACAGTCCTTTGCCTTCGTAATACTGGAAACCCGCCAGCGGTGATTGCTGGACGATGATGCGCGCATCCGCGGCATGGACGGGTGTGGCCAGCGCCAGTGACAGCGCAAGGATGGCAAGTATGGGCATGAAGCCTAGAACGGCTTGATGACGACGAGGATGACCGTTGCCAGCAGAATCAGCGTCGGCACCTCGTTGAACCAGCGGAACCAGACATGCGATCGCGTGTTGCGGTTTTGTTCGAATTTTCGCAACAGGCTGCCGCAGGCGTGGTGATAACCGATCAGCAGCACGACCAGCACCAGCTTGGCGTGCAGCCAGCCGCCGGTGTAACCGTAGCTCCACAGCCACAAGCCGAAGGCGAGCGCCGGCACGGCAATCAGCGTCATGAAGCGATACAGCTTGCGGCCCATCAGCAGCAGCCGCGCGCGGGCCGTGTCGTTGTCTTCCATCGCCAGATTGACCAGGATGCGCGGCAGATAGAACAGGCCGGCGAACCAGGCGATGACGAAGAATATGTGCAGGGATTTGATCCAGAGCATGGTGGGATGTTACTGCAAAAGTTACTGCAGAAGCCGGCGCCGGGTCAGCGCCAGCGCGATATAGAAACCGGCAACCGCGTAAAGCACGAGCACTGCGATATGCAGCAGCCAGGTCGGCGGCACTACACCACTGACCAGTGGGCGGGCGAGGCTGACGGCATGGGTGAGGGGCAGGAGTTGCGCAAAAATCTGCGCTGCAGCCGGCAACTGGTCGAGCGGAAAGAACACGCCACATAACAGCATCATTGGAGTGATGCACAGCGTGAAGTAGTACATGAAGAAATCGTAGCTGGGTGACAGTGCGGTCATGATCAGACCCAGTCCGGCGAAAGCCAGTCCGGTCAGGAAAATCAGCGGAATGACGGCAAGCGCCAGTGGCGAGGGGATGAGTCCCAGCACAGTAGCGACGATCAGTACCGCGGTGCCGGAGAGAAAACTTTTGCTGGCCGCCCAAACCATCTCGCCGAGCACGACATCGTCCAGCGTCAGCGGGGCGTTGAGTATGGCCTCCCAGGTTTTTTGCACATGCATGCGTGAAAAGCCCGAATACATGGCTTCGAACGACGCGCTCATCATGGTGCTGGAGCAGATAATCCCGGCGGCGAGGAAGCCGATGTACGACATGCCGCCGACGTCGTCGAGCATGCGGCCCAGGCCGTATCCGAGGCCGAACATGTAGAGCAGTGGGTCAGCCAGATTGCCGAGCATCGATGGGATGGCCAGTTTGCGCCAGACCAGCAGATTGCGTCGCCAGACATGCACGAAGCGCGTGCTGAACTGCGGCAGTGTCCAGTACGAGGTAGCCATATCAGTCGCGCAGCTCGCGGCCGGTGAGTTTCAGAAACACATCCTCAAGGCTGGCGCGGCGGTGCAGGTAACGCAGGTCACCGCGCTGATCGAGGTCGGCGATCAGCGGCGCCGGATCGTGGGTGTAGCAGAAAATGGTTTCACCGGTGGATTCGCAGCGCTCGGCATGGCTGCGGCCGTAGGCTTCCGCCCAATCGAGCGCGCCTTCGCCATACACTTCAACGACCTGGGGTTCGATGTGTTGCGTGATCAATGCATGTGGTGCGCCCTCGGCAATGATTTTTCCGGTGTCCATGATGGCCACACGATGGCACAGCCGCTCGGCTTCTTCCATGAAGTGGGTGGTCAGCAGCAGAGTCTTGCCTTGCTTCAGTAGCCGACGCAGCCGTTCCCAGATGACGTGGCGCGCCTGCGGATCAAGTCCGGTGGTCGGTTCGTCGAGGAATAACAGCTCGGGGTCGTTGATCAGCGCACGCGCCAGCGTCAATCGCCGCTTCATGCCGCCGGAAAGCGTCTGGATGCGCGTATCGGCCCGACTGGTGAGGCCGGCGAAATCGAGTAAATCGGGTATGCGCTCGCGCACGACATGATCGGCAAGGTCAAAATAACGACCGAAGATCTGCAGGTTCTCGCGAATGGTGAAATCCGGATCAAGACTGTCGAACTGGGGCACGACACCGATGCGTGATCGTGCTGTGCGTGCTTCCTGTGGCACCGGACGGCCCAGTGTGGTGATGGTGCCGCTGTCGGGATCAGTCAGCCCCAGACATAAACGCAGGGTCGTGGTCTTGCCTGCGCCATTGGGGCCGAGCAGGCCGAAACACTCGCCGGAGCGGATCTCAAAATCCAGACCGCAGACGACTTCATGCGTGCCGTACGATTTGCGCAGCCCCGTGGCGACCAGTGGCGCGGCGGTGCTCATGCGCAGTGGCGCTGGACGATCTGCGTGAGTACATGCAGTTGTCCGTGGAAAAAATGTTCGCCGCCCGGCACAACGATCACCGGCAGTTGCTGCGGCCGTGCCCAGTCGAGCACTGCGGCGAGCGGTACCACGTCATCGACTTCACCGTGGATGATCAGCGTTCCTGCCGGCACCGTGGCTGTCGGGAAACGGTTGACGGCGGGGCCGACGAGGATGAGTTTCTCGGCGGACAGCGTTTGCGCGACGCGGGTCTGCACGAAAGCGCCGAATGAAAAACCCGCCAGCAGCAGCGGCAGGCTGCCAAAACGGGTCATCGCGTAGCGGGCGACGGCAAGCAGATCTTCGGCCTCACCATTACCTTCGTCGAAGGTCCCGGCACTGGCGCCGACGCCGCGGAAATTTGGACGCACGGCCACGTAACCCAGACCGAACAATGTCTTGGCCAGGGTAGTAACCACCTTATTGCCTTTGGTGCCGCCCTGCACCGGATTGGGGTGGGCGATCAGCGCGATACCGCGCCGCGGCTCACCCGGATCGTTGATGTCGGTTTCCAGTGCACCGGCAGGACCGGCAATGACCAGTCGCTCCAGTGTCGAAGGCGGCATGGGGCGTGATTCGGTAACGGGCATGAGGTAAATGAGGAATGTAGGGCGGTGGAATGTATTATGGGAGAACGCTGACGCGCAGCATCTGGCTCCCTGAAACTCAGATCTTCAGACGCTCGACGATACGGCCGTGCTGGAGGTGCTCGCTGACAATCTCGTCGATGTCTTCGCGGTCTACGTAGGTGTACCAGACCGCTTCCGGATAGACGACCAGGATCGGACCTTCGTCGCAGCGGTCGAGACAACCGGCTTGATTGATGCGCACCTTGCCCGGCCCCGATAGTTTGAGATCCTTTATTTTCTGCTTGGCATAGTCGCGGACATCCTGTGCGCCATGGTTATTGCAGCAGCGCGCACCGGCTTCACGCTGGTTGCAGCAGAAAAACACGTGATGTTTGTAGTGATTCATGAGAGCGGGAGCGGGGGGCTGGGATTTGGGGATGGAGCGGGTGCAACGCGCCGGTCGTGACAATGCGCAGCCCCGATTATAACCGCCTGCCTGCGCGCTCAGCGGCGCGAATACTTGCGGGCCGAGCCGCGGGCCGTTGCGACCGGATATTTGCGCGCGTTAATCGCCAGTTTACGTTTTGCGGCGCGCAGCGGATCGATGCCGAGCACGTCGGTCAGCCGCAACAAATAGAGCAGCACATCGGCAACCTCTTCTTCCACTGCCTGCCGGTCACGTCCGGCGAGCACTGCGCTTTGTTCCGGCGTCAGCCACTGGAAACATTCAAGCAGTTCGGCGGCCTCTACACTCAAGGCCATGGCGAGGTTCTTGGGCGTGTGGAACTGTTGCCAGTCTCGCGCAGCGGCAAATCGGCGCAAAGCGTTGCGCAGTGCGGCGAGTGTAGGCGGGCGGGTGCGGGCACGTTTCATGTAGTGATCCGTTGGGTAATGGTCAGGCGCTAATACTGTCCGTTGCGATGTCGCGCGGGCAGACTGAACAGTAGAAATGCGATGGCCAAAAAAGGCCAGATGTCCGACAAGGCACGCATGATGCCGGCAAAATTCAGCAAGTGTCCGGCGCCCCCCGCCAGCAGATAGGACGGTACCGGCCGGTACGGGTTTTCCGGAATCATGTTGACGAGCACCACCGCTGCGAGCAGTGCAAACAGTGCGAGTGCAGCGCGCACGCGTGGTGGAACGCGTATTAATGCGAGCAGCGTGACCAGCGCCGCAGCGAGACCAAGACCAAAACCGGGAGTCAGCCAACTCCAGGAGTTTTCGGTGCGCAGCAGGAGCGCCGCCGCTGCAGCGCGCAGCGTGCAGGCGCCGGCGATGAGCAGCGCCAGCGCTCGCCAATAACCGGTGCCGGTGTCGCGCGCCGCGCTGGCGAGCAGCATACCGAATCCGGTGACATTCAGCATTACCACGCCAGCTTCGGCGAGCAGGTACGTCCCCGGCGTGTAACGGAGCAGTCCCACCCAACCAATGCTGCTGCGCAGGTCACCGTTGCCCAGCGCAATGACCGGTGCATGCAGCTGTGTCAGTAGCCACAATCCGGCCAATACCAGTACGGCATCGCCTGGCGTGCCGCTGACGAATCCGCGGTTGCGCAACGACACCAGGGTATGTCCGAGGCGCTGGCCCGGTGAGAACAATGGCGCCAGCATCGCGCCGCCAACTCCGCCGCAAGTGTTGACCAGGAAATCGACATTGGAAGCGATGCGCGCCGGCAGATATTGTTGTACTGATTCGAGCGCCAGACTCAGCGCTGCGCAAATGAGACCGGCGATCATCGCGGCTGCCGCCGGCGTCCGGCGTGCGCGCAGACTTGTGGCCAGCAGGAATCCCAATGGTATATATGCGGCGAGATTGAACACGATGTCATCGACGGTAATCCAGCGCGGCCACGGCGCCAGCAGAAAGTTGCCGAATGGGTCCAGTGCGCGCCAGTCGACGAACGGCTGCAGGCTGGCGTAGATGATGACCAGACTGTAAGCTAGCGCGGCCATCCCCGCCAACTTGTAGCCTCGCGACTGTACGCCGTGCGCCGTTGCAGCGGATTGAGAATCCAGCACCATTCATGAAATTCTACGACATCTTCAACGGCGACGCCGACGGTATCTGCGCATTGCACCAATTAAGGTTGGAGCAGCCGCGTGAGGCCGTGCTGGTGACTGGCGTCAAGCGCGATACGCAGCTCGTCGCGCGCGTTGATGCCCAGGTGGGCGACGAGCTGACCGTGCTGGATATTTCGCTGCGCAGCAATATCAGGGCGGTGCAGCAGGCGCTGGAACGCGGCGCGCGGATACAGTATTTCGATCACCATGCTGCGGGTGAAATTCCGCAACATCCCGCGTTCGAGGCGCACATCGATCTGGCGCCGGATGTCTGCACCAGCCTGCTGGTAGACCAATACCTGGCCGGCAAACACCGGCTATGGGCTGTGGTTGCCGCGTTCGGCGACAATCTGGTGGAATCGGCGGTACGCGCAGCGCAGCCGCTGCAGCTTGATCACCTTGAGCTGGCACGTCTGCACGAGTTGGGCGAGGCCATCAATTACAACGCCTATGGCGAGACCGTTGAGGATCTGCACTATCCCCCGGCCGACCTTTATCGCGTCATTGCGCCGTATCAGGATCCACGGCATTTTATTTTCGATGAACCGGTGTTTGAGGTGCTGAAGCAGGCAGGCACGGAAGATCTGGCGCGTGCCGAAGATGTGAAGCCGGAATTTTCGACGGATACCGCAGCGTTATACGTGCTGCCTGACGTCGCATGGAGCCGGCGCGTCAATGGCGTGTTCAGCAACCGCTTGGCGCAGGCCGAACCGCAGCGCGCGCACGCCGTACTGATTGCCAAGGGCGACGGGTTTGCCGTCAGTGTGCGTGCGCCGCGCAACCGGCCGATGGGCGCAGATACGCTGTGCCTGGCGTTTACCACCGGCGGCGGCCGCGCTGCGGCGGCAGGTATCAATTGGTTAACGGCCGAAGACTTGCCGAGGTTTGCTGACGCATTCCGCGAAATCTATAAATAAAGAATCGCTGAACTAGAGGTCGCGGCCTTTACAGGTCCGCATAAATAACATAATAAAAACAACAGGTTATATGTATTTTAGGGTGTCCCTCGAGTGGACGCCGCGGTTTTCAGCAAATCCATCTCAATCAGCGCGAAGGCGGCGATCCACAACACCGCATCGTAGCCGTCAAACCACTCGCCGTGCGCGAGCCATGTCAGCGCAACTGCGCCGAGCGCGCTGTAGAGCATGATCGACAGCGCTGTGGCCAGCCGGCGATGCTGCGCCGTGAACA
The DNA here is from genome assembly GCA_032128415.1 of Betaproteobacteria bacterium. GTDB lineage: Bacteria > Pseudomonadota > Gammaproteobacteria > Burkholderiales > SG8-41. The sequence continues at coordinate 6,498 of JAQBGW010000179.1, forward strand.
AAGGCGCGCGCACCTCGAGTTCCAGCACGATGACCACGCCGATCCATAACCAGGCATTGAGCGCATCCAGCCATTCACCTTCGCGGACATAGGCCAGCGCTGAAAAGGCAATTCCTGCGGCGGCAATCAGCCGCAGCAAATCCAGTGCTGCAGCGTTGCGTGCAATACGCGTCCAGCGTGGATAACGGTTTTCGATTTCGAACAATAGCAGCAGCGCAAACCACCCCAGCGCATCTATGCCTTCAGAAGCGCGTCCGGCCGTCGCGTAAATCAGCGCATTCGCGGCCAGCAACGCGAATATCGCCGGCTTGAGTAGTGGCAGGAGGCGATGGGAAATGCGAGCGCCCCGGTTTCAGGCTGTGTTGTGCAACTGATGGGTTGCCGTGCCGTAATACTGCGGCAGCAGTGAGCCCATGAACATGCCTGCGACACTGACCAGAAAGCCGACGAACTGCGGCGGCCACAGGCCGTCAATCGCGGCAAACTCAAGCGCAAGCCAACTGATCAGCCCGCCGACGATGGCACATAGGGCGCCCTGCGTCGTGGCGCGCTTCCAGTAAATGCCGGCGGCGAGCGGCACGAACGCAGCGACCAGTGTCACCTTGTAGGCATTTTCGACCATGCCGTGAATAGATTCGTCGGTGAATATTGCGTAGAGCGTGACCATCACGGTAAAGCAAACGACGACGATACGGTTCAGCCACAGAAAGCCGCGGTCGTCCATGTTTTTGAACAGTCCTTTCAGCACGTTCTCGGAGATGGTCACCGAGGGTGCGAGCAGCGTGCCGCTGGCGGTGCTCATGATGACCGAGAGCAGGGCGCCGAAAAAAATGATCTGCGCGGTCAGCGGCAGATGGTTGAGGATCAGTGCGGGGAGAATACGCTGGGAGTTGTTCTCGATCAGCCCGGCAGCCATGGCCGGGTCGATCAGGGTCGCCGCATAGACCAGGAACAAGGGGACGAAGGCGAACAGGAAATAGGCCGAGCCGCCGAGCACGGTGCCCCATACCGCGGTGCTCTCGTTTTTCGATGTGTTCATGCGCTGGAATACATCCTGCTGCGGAATGGAGCCGAAGCCCATGGTGATCAGCGCTGCGGTGAAAGCTACCATGTCCGTGATGGTCAGCTTCGGCAGAAACTCGAACTTGTTATTAGCGGCTGCATGGCTGATCACCGTGGTGGCGCCGCCCGCCATGTCGGCGACCAGCCAGGCGATATAGAGCAGGCCCAGCACGATCACGATCATTTGCACAAAGGTGGTGACGGCCACCGACCACATGCCGCCGTACAGCGTGTATACGAGCACGATGCCGGCGCCGATGATCATGCCCCATTCCGGTGTAACAGCCCCCGCAGAGAGCATGCTGAACACCAGCCCGAGGGCGGTTACTTGCGCCGAGACCCAGCCGAGATAGGACAGGGCTATACAGATGCTGGTGGCCAGTTCTACCGGGCGGTTGTAGCGTTTGCGATAAAAGTCGCCGATGGTCAGCAGATTCATCCGGTAGAGCGGTCGCGCAAAAAACAGGCCGAACAGAATCAGGCACAGCGACGCACCGAACGGGTCGGAGACCAGCCCGCCCATACCCTCTTTGACAAAGGTTGCCGAGATGCCCAGTACAGTTTCTGCGCCGAACCAGGTCGCAAACACCATGGCGAATACCACATAGATGGGCAGGTGCCGGCCGGCCGTGATGTAGTCGCGGGCGTTGTGTACACGTCTGGCCGCAATCAGGCCGATCGCAATGGAAATGACGAGATAGGCAACGACAAACCACAACAGCATCTTGCAGACTCCCCGGCCGCCACTGTGGCAGCGATGCAGAAGTGTACAGGTCTAAGGCAGGTTTTTGAATCCGGCCTGTTGGGTTACACCGTCTGCCGGCCGAACGCGATGATCACCAGTGCACAGAGGGCCACGACGGCGATCACTGCCAGCAGCAGCGTGTGGCGCCGTTGTTCCACTACCAGCGCGTCGAGCTGGCGCTGCAGCGCCAGCGCAGCGCTGCGGTCCGTCAGCGCGGTGTGGATCAGTCGCGGGATTTGCGGCAGCAGCTCGCTCCAAAACGGCAGCTCTTCCCCGATACGACGCACCAGGCCGCGCCAGCCGACCTGTTCCGACATCCAGCGTTCCAGATAAGGTTTGGCGGTAATCCATAGATCGAGGTCGGGATCGAGATCGCGGCCGAGCCCTTCGACGTTAAGCAACGTTTTCTGCAGCAGCACCAGCTGCGGCTGGATTTCGATATTGAAGCGGCGCGAAGTCTGGAACAACCGCAGCAGTACTTTTCCGAAAGAAATTTCCTTCAGTGGTTTGTCAAAAATCGGCTCGCACACGGCGCGGATCGCGGTTTCAAATGCATCAATGCGCGTCCCCGGCGGCGCCCAGCCGGATTCCACATGAATTTCGGCGACGCGGCGGTAATCGCGGCGGAAAAAAGCAATGAAGTTGCGCGCGAGGTAGTGTTTATCGACATCAGTCAGCGTGCCCATGATGCCGAAGTCGAGTGCTACATACTGCCCGTCGGATGCGACGAAAATGTTGCCGGGATGCATGTCAGCGTGGAAAAACCCGTCTCGGAATACCTGCGAGAAAAAAATCTCTACACCGGCACGGGCAAGCGCGGGTATATCGATACCCTGTGCCCGCAATTGCTTAATGTCCGACACCGGCGTGCCGTGCATGCGTTGCATGACCATGACTTGCGTCGAGCAGTAATCCCAGTGTATTTCGGGTACCGCGAGCAGCGGTGAGTTGAGAAAATTGCGCCGCAACTGATTGGCGTTGGCGGCTTCGCGCATCAGATCAAGTTCGTCTTCGAGATGGCGCGCGAACTCGGCAACCACTTCACGTGGTTTGAGCCGTTTGCCGTCCGACCACAGCAGTTCCAGCAGCACGGCGCCGGCATCGAGCAGAGCGACATCCTTGGCGATGACGCTGGCTATGCCGGGGCGCAGCACTTTGACCGCCACTTCGGTACCGTCGGGCAGCACAGCAAAATGCACCTGCGCGACCGAGGCGCTGGCAACGGGCTCATGATTAAAGCGGGTGAATACTTCGTGCGTCGGCTTGCCGTAAGCTGCGGCGAGTATGCGTTCGGCGTCCGCACCGGGAAACGGCGGCACGCGATCCTGCAGCTTGGCCAGTTCTTCAGCGATATCTGCGGGTATCAGGTCGCGGCGCGTAGACAGCATTTGCCCGAATTTGACGAATATCGGTCCCAGCGTTTCGAGTGCGCGGCGCAACCGCGCTGCACGCGGTGCCGTGAGATCGCGCCAGAACAGCAGCGTGCTGGTTGCAATCCGCAGCGTGCGCACGCGTTCGTGCCCGAGTAGAAACTCGTCGAGTCCGAAACGCAGGGCGACGCTGATAATTCTCAGGAGGCGAAAGATATGCACCCGTGCATTCTAACCGGCCGTACAGACTGCGGGAAATTGCGCCGGGCGGCGCAGTTCAGCGTGCAACCAGTCCGGCGATACGTTTTTCGAGACGGGCGACGTCATCACGCAGCTGATCGACATCAGCATTAAATCGCGCAAGGTCGGTTTTGGCTGCAATCAGCGGCTGTTCCTCGGTCCAGTATTCGGCAAACGATCGCGCCAGATTGTCGCCGCTCATCTGTGCCCAGCGCTGCAGCGTATGCGCAGATCCGGCCATGCGGTGCGCGGTGATGTCGCCGAATATTTTTGACAGATCTTCTTCAACGTCCCAGCGCAGGTGGCGCCAAAGCTGGTGTATGGCATTGCCGAATGCCGTGTCGCCCTCAACACCGATGTCGCGCCACACCGCGTCGTCCCGCGCTGCTGCGCGCAGTATCAGGCCGGGCGTGAGTGTCAGCGTGACCGCCGGCGCGGCATTTGCCGCGGCGGGTGCGACCTCACCGTTGTCGAGGACTGCGAGGCGGGTTTCAAAAGGCAGGCAGCGGAAACAAACGACCTTGCCGGTATGCGGCTGCAATGCATCGCGCGCCCAGGCATTGGCTCTGAGCAGGTGATTCAGCGGTGCGCCGGCGAGTGCGTCGAACATGATGAGAGGAAATTAATAGGTAATTGGCAGGTAATAGGCAGGTAATAGGCAGGTAATAAAAGCGGCGGCAGCGGCAGCGCGGCCGCCGCCCGGTCAGGCTTGCTGGATTCCGGACACCAGCCAGCCCAGCGATCCGCGCATCGGTTTTTCCAGATGCCAGATCTCGGCGAAGGATTGCGGTTCGCCATCTGCGGTTTCGCGGATCAGTCCGGAGAAACGCACGCTGACGATATAGAGCAGACCCTCGCTGACGACGTCGAGCACTTCGGAATGCAGAGTGACGACCTCGGTTTTGCCTGGTGCATCGCCTTCGGCACGCCATTGCTCCTGGACTTCAGTCAGCACATCCGGCGTCAGCAAATCGGCGAGCGCTGCACTGTCACGCGCATCATGGGTGGCCTGCAGGCGTACGAAATTCAGCCGCGCATGGCGGATGAATTCTTCGGCGTTGAAATCCGCCGGCCAGCGGCTGGTGGTAGCTGTCGTAGCCGCCACTGAATGAGCGGCAGCGCTGCTGGGCGAAGACGGCAGGGGGTCTTGCTGTCCGCTGCCGGCGTACTGCATCGGAGCAATGCCTGCGCGAGCACGCAGCGCGCGGAAAACCATAAGGGCGATGCCGGCAATTGCGGCAATCAGCAGTAACCCGGCCAGGCCGCCGGCGATGCCGTTGTTCATGAACAGCGCCATTAGTCCGGCGCCCAGTGCGAGCCCGCCCAGCGGGCCCAGCCATTTGTTCCCTGTGGCGGCTGCCGGGCTGGCCTGTTGCTGTTGTGCCGGCGCCTTGGGCGTCGCCTGCTGTTGCATATTGCGTTGTGTACCTATGCTTCTACCGCCACCGAGACGGCGCGCATCGGCATCCACAGTGATCAGCGCAGTGCCGCACAACAGGATCAGAACAGCGAGAATTTTTTTCATGGCAACCTCCGGTAAACAACAATCGTGCGCATTATAACGACGAGTACAGTGCAGCGGCATCAATATAAATAATCAATCAAATCAATAAGATACATTGCCGCACCGCACCGAAAATACTTTCCGATCCAATCCTTGCAGAAATCAAAAACGGATGCCGCGATGCAGGGCCACCACACCGGCGGCAAGATTGAAATACTCGACGCGCTCCAGGCCGGCGTGTTCCATCATCTGCTTCAGCGTTTCCTGATCCGGATGCATGCGTATTGATTCGGCGAGATAGCGGTAACTGTCAGCGTCATTGGCCACCAGTTTGCCCAGGCGCGGCAACACCTGAAACGAATAGGTGTCGTACAGCGGCGCCAGCGGCTGCCAGATACGCGAAAATTCGAGCACCAGCAGGCGACCGCCAGGCCGCAGCACGCGGGTCATCTCGGCGAGTGCTGCATCCTTGTGCGTCATGTTGCGCAGACCGAAGGCGACGCTGACACAGTCGAAGCTCGCATCCGCAAACGGCAGTTTTTCGGCATCGCATTGCGCTGTCGGCACGATCAGGCCGTCATCGAGCAGGCGGTCGCGTCCCCGGCGCAGCATCGGGCCGTTGATGTCGGTGATGACGACGCGGCCTGCGGCGCCTACACGCCGTGCGAAAAGCCGCGACAGATCGCCGGTACCCCCGGCAACATCGAGCACGAATTCACCGGGGCGCGTCAGGCTTTGTTCCACCGCAAAACGTTTCCACAAACGATGCAGACCCGCCGACATCAGGTCGTTCATCAGGTCGTAGCGGTCGGCTACAGCATCAAAAACACCGGCGACCGTGCGCGCCTTTTCGTTTTCGGCAACTTTCTGGAATCCGAAGTCGGTAGTTTTCATCGCTCAGGTTTTCTCCCGCGTAGCCCCGGCTGCCTGCAGACGCTGCAGATATTGCTGCCACATTGGTTCCTGCTGCGTGCCGTAGTCGTAGAGCAGATCCCAGGAATAGATGCCAGTGTCGTGGCCATCGGAGAAGCGCAACTGGATGGCATACTGGCCGACCGGCTCGACGGCGGTGATGGTTACGTCCTGCTTGCCGGTTTGCAGCACTTCCTGTCCGGGGCCGTGACCGCGAACTTCAGCGGACGGTGAAAAAACCCGCAGGAACTCGCATGGCAGGCGGAAACTTTTGCCGTCGGCAAAGGAGATTTCCAGCAGGCGCGACGCCTGATGGAGCGTGATGTCGGTGGGTTGCGGCACATTTTTGCTGAGTCCGGCCATGGTGTCAGGTCTATGGAAATGAGAGGCGCGGCGATCCGCGGACGTGCATCATAACTGAGGCCGGGGCGCATCCCAAAACTGTCATGCGGCTGGGCGACCGGAGCGCGGAACGCCGCTCATGGTTCGACAAGCTCACCATGAACGGTTCTTAAAATGGCCGTTCGCCCTGAGCTTGTCGAAGGGCTCTGCTCGAACAATGCAATCTATTTTGTAAAAATCAATAAACGCTTCAGCAGAGGCTCTTGAGGGCGGCAGCCAGAGCCACTGCCAGTGCGGCGGGATCTGCGCCGCTGCGCTGCGCCACGCCCGCACGTTGTCGCGCGCCCCAAATGGGTTCCGGGAAATGCGGATCATCGGGAAAGCGCGGAATCACATGCCAGTGGACGTGCGCCACCTTGTTGCCGAGGCTGGCCACATTGATTTTCAATGGCTGCATGGCGGTGCGCAAGACACGTTCGACTGCGAACACAACTGTCATGCAATGCGCACGCTCCTTGTCGTTGAGATCACTCATCTCGGCGACATGCGCATTCCAGATCACGCGGCAGAACCCGGGATAACCCGGCTCCTCGACCAGAACCACACAGCAGTGCGCGTCCTGCCACAGGACCGGGCCGCCGGGTGTCACACACAGTTCGCACTTCAAGATGGTTTTCCGCCAAACAGCCACGACGAAGCGCGGTACACCAGATCAGTACCCAGGGTCACTGCCGCATCGCGCCACTCGGGCGCTGCCGGACACAGGGCTTCGCGCAGCTGCCGCTTGGACGGATGGTCGGGATGGCGTTGGCCGTAATGATGCCAGCGATTTTCTTCACGCAGCGCATGGATCACGCGCAGGGGCGCGTGAGTGCCGATTTCCTGCAATACGAACTCCACGCGTGCCTGCGGCAAAATCCGCGGCAGCGCGGCGCCCAGGCTGCCGCGCACCGCGTAGGCTGCCGGTGCTGCGCTGTCGCCAAGCACCGCGCGCTGCAACGCATGTCCCAGTGTTGCCGCGGGTGTAGTTCCTGCGCCGGGCTCGCAGATCAGGGTGTCCTTGCCGTAGGGGCCCAGCCCGGTATGCATGTCGATGCCGAACACGGTTTCTGCCGCACCCAGATGTTCCTGCAGCCAGTTGACGAGGCAGCGCGGTCCCGGTTGCAATTCGGCGCCGCCGTAGAACAGTCCGCGCGGGTAGCGATGCTGGCCGTGCGCGATGGCCTGGCGCACCGCACGTACGCCGTGCTGCAGGCCGGCCAAAGCGAGGCGCAGCATGAACGCGTCGCGCGTCGGTGGTGAATTCGGGTTAAGCAGCGCATCGAGCTTCTTGTACAGCGGCGGCGCTCCGCTCCAGAAGTTGCCGTCGGGCTGGAAATTGCGATTTAGATCGACATTGTTCTCATTGGCGCGACGCAGCCACGCCATGCCGTACGGATTGAGCACGTGGATGAGTATCAGCGCGCCGTCGGCGGGCAGCGGCGGCGGGGCGCTCAATAGCGCAAGCTGGGTCGCTGCCCCGGCATAGGCTTCGACACCGTGGACGCCGCAGATGTGGAGTACGACGCACCGCGGCTGACGGGCGCCCAGCCAGGCGACATCAATGGCCAGCGATTCGTCACGCGGACCGCGGGCGGCCAGTGGCAGGCTGTCGAGTGTGATGCCTGCACGCAGCGCGATTGTGTGAAAGCGTGCGCGCGCTGTCGCATAGTCCGGCGAGAAAAAATCTGCGCCAGTCATGCTTGCGCGCGGTGCGGCGCGATCAAGCGGAAGTGTAGGTAACGCGCTCGAAGTTCGTGCCACTGTCGATCAACGCAGTAAGACGGAGCTGATGGGGCAAGCCGTCGTGCATGTCGATTATGCGGCTCGGTGTATAGGTGCCGGGAGCGAGGATGATACTCGGCGCTTCATCTGGTCCAGCGGTCAGCAACAGCGCGCGATCATAGGCAGCGTCTTTGTTCGCCACGCGCGCCGCAACCGCCTGCACTTTGGTGCGCAGCAGCTTTAATCCCATGACTATGGCGCCTTGCGCATCGACAGCCAGCCGCTGCACCAGGCCGATGTAGGTATTACCGTTGGGGGCGACCAGCCCCAGCAACTGATTGTGCGTCAGCTGGGTGCTGGCGGAAGGTTTGCTGCATATGCCGAGGATGCCGGAGGCGCTCTGATTGATGACCGCCCAGGTTTCCAGCGTGCGGCTGCGCACCGAAGCGTCGCCGACAGGGCCATCGACGCGCTGGAAGCCGCCCATTTCAAAGCGTGCCCGCGCCGACAGTCCGGCATCGGGTGGGGCGAATGGTTTACCGTTGATGTTGAAGTGCATGGCTGCAAGCGTGCCCGAGATCAGCACGTTGAACGACATGGGTTTGCGCTCCTCGCCGCGCGCGGTGCCCGGCGTCAGCCAGAGCCCGTTCAGAGTCAGCATCAATTTTTCGCAAACGTCGCGTGGTGTCAGGCCCAGACCAAGTTTATCGGGACTCTGTGTTTTAAGTGCGACAGCGGTCTGGCGCAACTTGTCGCCAAGGGCGGAGAGGTCCAGATAACGCAGATTGGTGCCGGTAAGGTTCTTGATTCGCCGCGCGCCTTCGCTCGATCCGAGATCCACGGCCAGCGCCAGATCACGGTTGGCGACGACCGGTTCTGCCGAAATAATGGCCAGTCCCACCCACTGCGCCAGCACGCGATCAACAGCGCTCATTTGCAACAGCGACAGTGCATCCGGATTGGCGCGCTGGGTGAGCACGGTCTGCAGGTAGGCCAGGTTGACGGTACTTCTGCCCCCGGCACCTTCGGTAACCGGTATTTGGGTGACGTCGGCGCTTTCGGCAAATGAGTACAATCGATGCAGTTGTTCCCACAGCGTGCCCGGCACATCGTAGTAGGTGCGATTGTGCGTAATCATGGCGAAGCTGGTGCAACGCAGTGCGCGGTAGCAGATCACCTCGGCATGTTCGGCAAGTTCCGGCGACGCTCCTGCCATGTCGGCGATCAGCGATTCATAAGCGTCGGCAAGGGTGCGCCACAATGACACGCTGCGTTCGAAAATTTCCCTGGTATTGTTGTCGAGCGGTAGCGGACGACCCCAGCACTCCCGGCTGCGCGCGTGTTGTGCTTCCAGTACCGTGGAGAGCAGTGTTTCCAGTATTTGCAGGCGTGCAGAGCCTTCGATCCTCGCCTCGGCCAGCAGTGTTAACTGCGTCAGCAGTTGCGCCTGACGCTGTGCCGGATTGGCATCGGAGAGTTGCCCGAGAAACGCTTGTGCGGCCTCGGGGCTGGCAATTTTCAGTAATCCGTGTGTAGCGCTCAAGACAGTAGCCATCGCGTATCCCATTGAAAACGGGTACGCATTATCGAGTGAGTTGCAAGCGCGCCGCCAGTGAATAGTGCACATGTGAACTCACATGTCGTTGATTCACGACGGCGCATGAATATCTCCGTGTGGCATATACCACGCTTTACAGCAAAACACGTTCATTACTGCCATTATGATCATTCGTGGCGTAATTTTCTATCCGAGTGGCACATCGCGGCAACGATGGTATTACACCACGAGTACGGCAATCACCCAGTAACGGGCGAATTTGCCCATTGCGATGAACAACACCGACCACCCTGCATTGAGCCGCAGCCAGCCAGCTGCTACGCACAGCGGATCGCCGAGAATCGGCACCCACGACAAGAGCAGTGCGGGACTGCCCCAACGTCGGACGGTGTCCAGGCCCTTGAGCGGCCTGCTCGACGGTATTGGCCGGGCGATAGCTGCAATCAGGATTGAGGTGGAATTTCTGCGCGATCTGCGTAGTAGCATCTAGTCCGTACTTTCCCAGCAGAGCCTACTGTAAATCAGGGTTGTTCTACAATCCCGGGGAGGCGTTCAAGGAGCAAGGGTTTGGAATCGGATTGTTCGGTTAAAAGCGGAGCTTCTGTCGCTAGCCGGCATATGCATCACGGTTGCGATTTTGATGTAATTAATGGCAAATTCAGCGGCGACGAAATCATCACTTTGGACAAGACTATCCCGCACAATCAGGTTCTTGACGTGCGCCAACTCGAAAATTGATGCAAAAAGACAATCAACAACAACCTTCATTGGCTGCCGTACTGAAACGAGCAATGGAATTGCACCAAGTCGGCAGACTGGCCGATGCGGAAATCATGTACCAGCAGGTGTTGAGCCAGGATGCGCGTCATTTTAACGCCTTGTATTCCCTGGGGATGATCAAGGCGCAGACCGGACGGTACGACGCGGCGTTCGAGTTGATGGATGCCGCAGTGAAATCCGATCCGCAATCCGCAAGAGCTTACCTGGGGTTGGGCAATGTACATGCTGCAACAGGAAGTTTCGAGCAGGCGCTCGAGAGCTACGATCGGGCACTCGGGATAGAGAGGCAATTTCCAGAGGCATTGTATGGCCGCGGCAATGCACTGATGGCGCTCGAGAGGAATACGGAGGCTGTTGCCAGTTATGAACAAGCGCTGGCCTTGGCGCCTGATTGGCCTGAAGCTTTGACCAATTACGGAAATGCACTGCATGAACTCAAGCGCTATGACGAGGCGCTGAAAAGTTACGATAAAGCCATAGCCCTGATGCCTGGTGTCGCCATGCTCCATAACAATCGGGGAAATCTGTTGCGTGACATGCGGCGCTGGGAGGAAGCGTTCGCGAGCCTCAACACGGCGCTCGCCATTGATCCTCACTATATCGACGCGATGATCAATCGCGGAAATGTGCTGCAGGACGTTGAACGTTATGAAGAGTCGCTGGCCGCATTTGATCGGGCACTTGCGCTGAAGCCGGATCATCTGGCGGGGCTCAACAACCGTGCCAACGTGCTGCGGGATCTGCGGCGGCATGAAGAGGCCGCAACGACCATTGCGCGGTTGCTGGAGTTGGCGCCGGACTGGAAGTATGCCCCCGGGCTCTTATTCCAGTCATTGCGGCACGTCTGTAACTGGCGTGATTACGGCATTAATCTTGACTGCGTAGTCCAGGGCGTCAGGGCTGGCAGGAATGCTGATATCCCATTCGCATTTCTCGCGGTTTCTGATTCTGCGGCGGATCAATTGCAGTGCGCGCGTACTTACGCGCTCGATCGCTACCCGGCAGCCCCAGTGCCGCTATGGACCGGTGAACGTTATCGCCATGACAGGATTCGCGTGGCCTATCTGTCAGCAGATTTGCATGATCATGCCACTGCGTATCTGATGGCCGGACTTTTTGAACGACATGACCGGCAGCGTTTTGAGGTCGTCGCGTTATCGTTCGGTCCGGATATCAAAGACGGGATGAGGGCGCGGTTGCAGGCCTCTTTTGAGTCATTTATCGACGTTCGCGATAAAACCGACTACGAAGTGGCATCAATGTTGCGGAATAGGGAAATAGATATTGCTGTCGATTTAAAGGGGTTTACTGCCGATTCCAGAGTCGGGATTTTTTCCCATCGCCCGGCGCCTATCCAGGTGAATTATCTCGGCTATCCCGGCACCATGGGGGCGGACTACATGGACTACATCGTAGCCGACAGAATCGTCATTCCTGATCGACACCAATCCTGTTACACGGAAAAAATCGTTTACTTGCCTGATTCCTATCAGGTCAACGACAGTGCCCGCGTCATTGCCGGGCACACGCCGACACGCTCCGATGTAGGTTTGCCGGAAGCGGGTTTTGTATTCTGTTGTTTGAATAACAACTACAAGATTACTCCGGAAATGTTTGATATCTGGATGCGCCTGCTGGGACGCGTCCCGGGCAGCGTTTTGTGGCTGCTGCAGAGCAATCCGTTGTCGATGCAGAATTTGATGCGTGAGGCCGAACAGCGGGGCATAGCGCCGGAACGCCTGGTTTTTGCGCCGCATGCAAAAGTCGATGAACATCTGGCGCGTCACCGGGTTGCAGATTTGTTCTTGGATACGGTGCCCTACAACGCGCACACCACGGCCAGCGATGCGCTGTGGGCGGGACTGCCGGTCCTGACAGTGGCGGGTGACGCTTTTGCCGCACGGGTCGCTGCCAGCCTGCTGGATGCAGTGGGGCTGCCGGAATTGATTACGAATTCTATCGGGCAGTACGAGGAACTGGCTTTGCGTCTGGCCGAAAATTCTGCTCTTTTGACGGACATCAGATCCAGACTCGCCCACAACCGCGCGACTTGCCCGCTATTCGACACGGACCGCTTTCGCATGCATATCGAATCGGCGTACTTGACCATGTGGAAACGGCATCAACGTGGAGAACCGCCCGCGGGATTTGCCGTTGATCCGGTGCAATGATCCGGTTGTGATTGATGCGGAAGCGGGTTGTGCGCCGCCTCCGGAGTATCCGAGACATGGCGAACGCCGATACGGCGGCGCTACACCACGAGTACGGCAATCACCCAGTAACGGGCGAATTTTCCCAGCGCGATGAACAACACCGACCACCCTGCATTGAGCCGCAGCCAGCCGGCTGCCACACACAGCGGATCGCCGAGTATCGGCACCCACGACAGCAGCAGCGCCGGGCTGCCCCAGCGCCGGACGGTGTCCAGGCCTTTGAGCGGCTTGGTCGGCGGTATCAGCCGGCCGATCAGGTAAGAGGACATGCCGCCCAGCGTGTTGCCCAGCGTGGCCACCGTGAGCGCGGGCCACAATTCCCCGGGGTGCAGTTTAAGCACACCGAACAACACGGCTTCCGACCCCCCCGGCAGCAAAGTGGCGGCAAGGAAGCTGCTGACAAACAACGCGGTGAGGGATGCGGGGGCGTCCACGGGAAAGGGTGGGCAAATTACCGTTTGAACAAGACCGCGGGGTTCATTAAACTTCCGGGCTCCCCATCCGGGCGGGCGGCGAAATCCGCACCGCATAGCTGATGAGCACTCTGATCACCGAAGAATACCGCAGGATGCAGGCTGTACTACACCGAAATCCGAATTACGGCGTGGCTTCCGTGCAATATGCGCCAAGGAAAACATCGCAGCGAGCGATCCGCAAGCTGCGTCGGGCTCCGCACCCGCGGGCATACTGAGCAATGTTCTCAAGTCCATGCGTTCGTAGTTATTTTTACCCTGATAATTCCCAAAACAAGGATTTAACCAAGGATTTAACGAAATGAGTTATGCCATTGATTTCCCCGGTGTCGTCACGTTGCCGGTCGTTGAGAGCAACAAAGCGTTTCCGGTGGGCCGCATTTACTGTGTCGGCCGCAATTACGCCGAGCATGCGCGTGAAATGGGCCACGACCCGGATCGCGAGCCGCCGTTTTTTTTCATGAAACCCGCGGACGCCATTGTGCAGAACGGGGCGACGATTCCCTATCCGCAGGCGACCAGGGATCTGCACCATGAAATCGAAATGATCGTCGCCATCGGCAAGGGCGGCTCGAACATACCGGTGGAAAAAGCGCTGGATCATGTGTTCGGTTACGGCGTCGGCCTCGACATGACCCGCCGCGATCTGCAGGGCGAAGCCAAGAAAATGGGCCGCCCGTGGGAAATGGGCAAGGCGTTCGATGATTCCGCGCCGTGCACCGCGCTGAAAACGGTGGCGATGGTCGGGCATCCGGCGAAAGGTGCGATCTGGCTGAAGGTCAACGGCCAGTTCAAGCAGAAGGGGGATTTATCGGAACTGATCTGGAACATCCCGGAAACAATTGCTTATCTGTCGCAGCTCATCACGCTGCGGCCCGGCGACGTTATCATGTCGGGCACGCCGGCGGGCGTCGGTCCGATCCAGCGCGGCGACAAGCTGGAAGGTCATGTTGAGGGTGTGGGTGACTTGATGATTATCTATGCCAAGTGAGAGGGTAAGCGGTGAGCGGTAAACCGGTAACCGAGCGCTGCCGTTAACGGGAGTCTGGACAATGCACGGATTTCAATGTGGGATCTCCCAAGCCGCATCACAGCCTGTACGCGTGGCAGGAAGCAATGACGCTGGTTCGTGCCGTCTACGACGTTACCCGGGATTTCCCGAGAGAAGAGATTTACGGTCTGGTTTCGCAGTTAAGGCGCTCTGCGGTCTCGATACCCAGTAATCTGGCGGAAGGCGCTGGCAGGGATGGCCGGAAAGAATTCATACGTTTTCTGAGCATTGCCCGTGGATCATTAAGCGAGATGGAAACACAATTATTGATTGCGGCTGATCTGGGGTATCTTTCACGAGATCACGGCGTGTTCCAGTTGTTGGAGCGAGTGTCAAGGCTGCTTACTGGATTGCGGCGAAGACTGGTTGGGGGGTTGGGGAAGTAAGTGGTGAGCAGTAAGTGGTGAGCAGTAAGCGGTAAGCAGAAGAAGTAAGCGGTAAAAAACGAACCACAGGCTCGGCTCAGTGTCACCTGCTCACTACTCACTACTCACTACTCACTGCTTACCGCTCACTGCTTACGCCTCACCGCTCACCGCTCACCGCTTACCGCTCACCGCTCAC
>JAQBGW010000180.1:0-15469 GCA_032128415.1 Betaproteobacteria bacterium
CCGGGTCCTGAGTCCGTGCAGCAATTGCATCAGGCCACCGAGTCGCGACGGCAGGAACTGCTGCGCCGCCTGAATTTCGCCCCCAGCGGCACTTCCGGCCTGCTGCACATGCGCGAGGACGTACTGCGCTGGTTGCCCGAACATCCCGAGCTCGCCGAAGTCGATGCCGATTTCGAGCACTTGTTCCATTCCTGGTTCAATCGCGGCTTTCTGCAGTTGCGTCCGATCGACTGGCATACGCCGGCCGTCATCCTTGAAAAAATCATCCGCTACGAAGCGGTACATGAAATTTCCGGATGGGGCGACCTGCGCCGCCGTCTTGATCCGCAGGACCGCAAATGTTTTGCTTTTTTCCACCCGACACTGACCGACGAGCCGCTGATTTTCGTCGAAGTCGCACTGACGCAAGACATCCCCGACGCCATTGCCCCGTTGCTGGCCGACGGACGCCTGCCGATCAGCGCGAAATCGGCACGTACCGCGGCTTTTTACTCTATATCCAACTGCCAGCCCGGTCTCAAGGGAGTGTCCTTCGGCAACTTCCTGATCAAGCAGGTTGCCGTGGAGTTGATGCGCGATTTTCCCCGGCTCCATACCTTCGTCACATTGTCGCCGGTACCGGGATTTGTGCCATGGCTGAAACGCGCGCATCCCGCAGCGCCGGCGTTGATACAACTTCTTGCCCGGCCGGACTGGCATGCCGACACTGCTTTGGTTGAACGGCTGCGCCCGGAGTTGCAGGGTTACGTTGCCGAATATCTGCTGGAAGCCAAGAACGACGCCGGACGTCCGGCTGACCCGGTTGCGCGCTTTCATCTCGGCAATGGCGCCGGCATCGAATACGTACGCTGGCTGGGCGACGTTTCCGAAAAAAGCCTGCGCAACGGCGCTGGCTTCATGGTGAATTATCTATACGACCTCGACAACCTCGTCGCCAACCACGAGGCGCACGTCAAACACGGTACGATATTCGCTGCACCACGGGTGCGCGCGCTGCGCCCCGAAGGAAGTCCCCTTGGGGGGCGCCCCGAAGGAACTCCCCTTGGGGGACGCACCACCCAAAGCCGCGCCTGATTATCAGCTCTACTAGCGCTTTTTGCCGAGCATCGTACCGCGGCATTTGCGCGCACCGCAGCAACACGCGTGTTCGCGTTTGAGTTTAGGCGTGTGACGCTCTTCAAGCACCAGATTGTAGTCGTACGACAATTCCTCACCGCGTTTAATCGCACGAATGGCATCGATAAACATGTGCCCGTCTTCCTCGGTGGACTCGCAGTTCGGTGCGCATGAGTGATTAATCCAGCGCGCCGGCCCGCCACGTTTGGTCGCATCGATGACCACCTTATCGTTCACCGCAAACAGCATGGTGTGCGAAGAGCCATCGTGTAAATCACCATAACGGCGGTCCGCTTCGGCATGGGACATGCGTACACCGGTGTATTCAAGGACACGCGTGCCCTTGGCTACGGTTTTCACTGCGAATACGCCGCGACCGTGGATCGATGAGTTGCGTACCTCCACAGCAGACTGCGCTTTTCTGGTATTACCGGGCTTATTACTTATCTTGTTGTTTTTTAACGTTTTTTTAAACTTATGGCGTGTAACACTGGGGGATTTCTTTTTTTGTTTCATCGCTTGCGGGGTACCTGAGTAGTCATTACGGGTTGCAAAAATGAGAAATCACAGCCCTCGTCGGCCTGCGTAATCTGCTCCATGAACAGCTTGCGGTAACCGCGGTCGTCGTCCTTGCGCGCTTTCGGAGCTTTCCAGCGTTTGCGCCGCGCGGCCAGTTCAGTATCGCTGACCAGCAACTCCAGTTTGCGCGCGGGCACATCCAGACGAATACGGTCGCCATTCTGCACCAGCGCCAGAGTACCGCCCATGGCTGATTCCGGCGTCACATGCAACACGATGGCGCCGAAGGCGGTGCCGCTCATGCGCGCATCCGAAATCCGCACCATATCCTTGACGCCCTTCGCCGCGAGTTTTTTCGGGATCGGCAGATAACCCGCTTCGGGCATGCCCGGCGCGCCCTTGGGTCCGGCATTCTTCAATACCAATATGTCATCCGCATTGACGTCGAGTTTCGGATCATCAATACGGTCGGCCATGTCCGGCAGCGATTCAAAGACCACCGCGCGCCCTTCGTGACGTACGAGCTTCTGGTCCATCGACGCCTGCTTGATCACGGCACCGCCCGGTGCCAGATTGCCGCGCAGCACCGCGATGCTGCCACCGGCAAACACCGGATCCTTGAAGCGGCGCACAACTTTCTGATCCCAGGCCGGGGGCGCAGCGGCGAGATCTTCGCCCAGCGTCTTGCCGGTCACCGTCAGTGCCTTCAGGTTCAACTGGTGTTTCAGTTCGCGCAGGATCACCGCCAGACCACCGGCTTTGTAAAGATCCTCCATGTAGCCCTGTCCCGTAGGTTTCAGATCAACCAGCACCGGCGTCTCACGTCCCATTTTGTCGAACGCATCGAGATCGAGTTTGATCCCCAGCCGCCCCGCCATCGCCGTCAGATGCACAATGGCATTGGTTGAGCCGCCGACGGCTAACAACACGCGCAGCGCGTTCTCAAATGATGCAACCGTCATAATCTTGTCCGGCGTCAGGCGCTCCTTCGCCATTGCCACCGCGCGCGCGCCGCTCGCTTCAGCCTGGCGCAAACGATCCGCCATCACCGCCGGCACGCAGGAACCGCCGGGCAGCATCATGCCCAACGCTTCCGAACACAGCGCCATGGTACTCGCCGTGCCCATCACCATGCAGGTACCCGCGGAAGGCGCGAGCTTGTTGTTGACTTCAGCGATTTCCTGCTCGGAAATTTCGCCGGCACGGAAACGCCCCCAGAAACGCCGGCAATCCGTGCAAGCACCCAGACGCTCACCCTTGTGGTCGCCGGTGATCATCGGCCCGGTGACCAGCATGATCGACGGCACGTTGGCGCTCGCCGCCCCCATCAGCAGCGCCGGCACCGTCTTGTCGCAGCCGCCGATCAGCACTACTGCATCCACCGGCTGACCCCGCATCATTTCCTCGGTGTCGATCGCCATCAGGTTGCGCAAATACATGCTGGTCGGGTGCGCAAAGGATTCGTGCAGCGTAATCACTGGAAATTCCACCGGCAAACCGCCGGCCAGCATCACACCACGCTTCACCGCCTCGATCAGCTCGGGCACATTGCGATGGCAGGCGTTGAAACCGCTGTAGGTATTGGTGATGCCGATGATGGGCCGATCCAGCGCTTCGTCGGTATAACCCATGGCCTTGACGAAGGCCTTGCGCAGGAACAGCGAAAAACCCTCGTCGCCGTAGGCGGTGAGGCCGCGGCGCATGCCGCGTTTGGTGGTGGCCATCGCAGAAAAACCTCAGGAAAGGGAGCCCGAAGATAACTGCCCCGCGCATCCTGCGCAACCACGCTGCCAGGATCAGGCGGCAGTGATTTGTCAACCCTGATGCGGCCCCGGATGCCCAATATATGGGCATGGTTTTACATAATAAAAACAGAAACTTGGCATTTTTGATTAAAGTCAAATCGACCCCCTTTTCACCAGCGGCTGTGGGGTGCATACTGCGCACCACAACAGCTTGTGCACAACACTGGCGCGCACCGCGTCACAGGACAGAAAGGCCAAACATGAATGAATCCGCCCTAGGCGCCTCCGCCGTCACACTTCCCGAACAGGAAATCAGTCGCGACACCCTCCTCGAGAAGTACGCCAAGGGCAAGGAAACCAGCATCACCGACGTGCGCCGCCGCGTCGCCCGCGCCCTCGCCCAGGCCGAACCGGAAGAACAGCGCGCACTCTGGGAAAAACGCTTTCTGCAAGCGCAGGATGACGGCTTCATCCCCGCCGGCCGCATCAACTCGGCAGCGGGCATCCAGTTGCAGGCCACGCTGATCAACTGTTTCGTGCAACCGGTGGGCGATTCGATTTCGGAAGTTGTCGATGGTCGTCCCGGCATATACATCGCGCTGCAGGAAGCCGCCGAAACCATGCGTCGCGGCGGCGGTGTCGGCTACGACTTCTCGTCGATCCGGCCCAAGGGCGCCGAAGTCAAAGGCACGCAATCCAACGCCAGCGGCCCGGTGTCGTACATGCGCGTGTTCGACCGCTCCTGCGAGACCGTCGAATCCGCCGGCTCGCGCCGTGGCGCACAGATGGGCGTGCTGCGCTGTGACCACCCGGACGTGGAGGAATTCATCCACGCCAAGGACAAGGGTGATCTTACCAATTTCAACATTTCAGTCGGCGTCACCGACGTCTTCATGGAGGCGGTCGACCAGAACAAGGATGTCGAACTTGTCCACCGGGCCAAGCCCAATGCCAAACAATTCAGCCTCGGCGCCTTCCAGCGCGAGGACGGCATGTGGGTGTACCGCAAAGTGCCGGCACGCGAACTGTGGGACCAGGTCATGCGCTCGACCTACGACCACGCCGAGCCGGGCATCCTGTTCATCGACCGCATGAATCGCGACAACAACCTCAATTACTGCGAAACCATCGAGGCCACCAATCCCTGCGCCGAGCAGCCGCTGCCGCCCTACGGCTGCTGCTGTCTGGGCTCGATCGACCTGACCCATTTCGTCAACGCACCGTTCGCCGAGCAGGCCAGCTTTGATTTCGAGAAGTTCGGTCGCGTCGTGGCGGTGGCCACGCGCATGCTCGACAATGTACTCGACGTCACCGCGTGGCCCCTGAAACAACAGCAGGAAGAGGCTGCGGCCAAGCGCCGTGTCGGCCTCGGTTTCACCGGGCTGGGCGACGCATTGATCATGCTGCGCCAACGCTACGACACGCCGGAAGCGCGGCAGGTGGCTGCAAAGATCTCGGAAGCCATGCGCGACGCCGCTTATCGCGCATCAAGCGACCTCGCGCGCGAGCGCGGCGCCTTTCCGCTGTTCAGCGCCGATCTCTATCTGTCGGGAACCAGTTTCGCTGCCCGCCTGCCGGACGACGTCAAACAACTGATCCGCAAACAAGGCATCCGCAACAGTCACCTGCTGTCGATTGCGCCCACCGGCACCATCAGCCTGTCCTTCGCCGACAACGCTTCCAACGGCATTGAACCGCCGTTCTCGTGGACTTACACGCGCAAGAAACGCATGCCCGACAACACCATGCGCGAATTCGCCGTCGAAGACCACGCCTGGCGGCTGTACAAGGCTCAGGGCGGCAACACCGACAAGCTGCCGCCGTGGTTTGTCACCGCGCTCGAAATTTCAGCGCAGTCCCACGAGGAAATGGTTGCTGCCGTCGCGCCCTACGTGGACACCAGCATTTCCAAAACCGTCAACGTGCCGGAAGATTATCCGTACAGCGAATTCCAGAATCTGTATTTCCGGGCCTGGAAATCAGGCCTGAAGGGGCTCGCCACCTATCGTCCGAACAATGTGCTCGGGTCGGTGCTGTCGGTCGAACCCTCGGGCAAGCTCATCGACAAAGACCGGGCGCCGCAGGACTTCCGCAGCGATGACTACAATCGTCGCATCCACATTCAGAGCCTGCCGGCACCGGTACTCGCCAGCCTGCGCTGGCCGGGCCGCCCGTCGATGACTGCCGGCAATCCGGCTTGGACCTACATGATCGAAAATCCGCACGGCGCCTTTGCCGTGTTCGTCGGCCATATCGAGAACGGCCACAACCACGCATTTGAAGTCTGGGTCAACGGCAGCGAACAGCCGCGCGGCCTCGGCGCCGTGGCCAAAACGCTGTCGATGGACATGCGCGCCGACGATCCTGGCTGGCTGAAGGTCAAGCTCGACGCGCTGGCCAGGGCCGGCGGCGACGAACCTTTCGACATGGCGTTCCCGCCGCACGGCGAAATCAAGCGCATGCCCTCAGTGGTGGCCGCATTCGCGCAGGTGGTGCGCTGGCGTGTCGATCAGCTGGGCGGTCTGAACACTTCCGGCGCACCGCTGTTCGGCCAGTCCGCCACGCCGGTACTCGACGCGATGTTTGCACCCAAGGAACCGAAGACCGGCACCGACGGCACGATGTCGTGGACCGTCGATGTGCTGAACCCACGCACCGGTGACGATTTCGTGCTCGGCCTCAAGGAGATCACGCTCCCCGATGGCCTGACCCGGCCGTATTCGATGTGGCTCGCCGGCGAATATCCGCGCGCGCTCGACGGTCTGTGCAAGATCCTGTCGCTGGACATGCGAGTAATGGATCCGGCGTGGATCGGCATGAAGCTGAAGAAGCTGCTTGAATTCCCGGAACCGCTGGGCGATTTCATGGCTTTTGTGCCGGGCGAGCGCAAGCAGTCCACCTATCCCTCGACCGTCGCCTACGTCGCACGGCTGATCCTGCACCGCTTCGCGATGCTGGGAATCCTCAACGAAGAGGGCGCGCCGCTGCAGCAAATGGGCATACTCGCGGCACCGATGTCCGGCGCAGCACCGCGGCTGATGAAGGGTGGCCGCTGCCCGGAGTGCGGCAACCAGACCATGATCCGCAAGGATGGCTGCGATTACTGCACGGCCTGCGGTTACACCGGCTCCTGCGGTTAGCTTCTCACCCAGTCCACATGGTTAGTACCACTACGCGCCGCTGCGGCGGTGCGTAGTAATATATTCCGCTCATCCGGAGCAAACCCATGCCCAAGAACACCCTCGGCAAGCTGCCACGTGACGCGATACGCCTGCTGGTACTGCCGCGCGTCGCCCCTGAAATCCTCGACGGCTTCCGCAATCTCGTCGATCTCACCGGCACCCTGTCCGACGCCTGCGACGAACTGGGCATCGTCGCGGTGATTCCCGGATACATCCTGCCGCCGGTGAACGCCGGCAAACGCATCGTCGGTCCGGCGTTGACCGTACGCAACATTGCGCACGCCATGCAAGTACACAAAGCGGCGAATGACAAAGCCAGCGGCCAGGGCGAGACCGAAGCGCACAATCTCGCCGAACCCGGCGACGTGCTGGTCATCGAAGGTGTGATGGGCTGCTCCAACATGGGCGGCCAGTCGGCGACCATCGCCAAACGCCAGGGCTTCATCGGCGCCATCGTCGACGCCACGGTGCGCGACCCCGAGCAGTACCGCGGCATGGACTGGCCGGTGTGGTGCAAGGGCTTCACGCCGATCACCGGCAAGTGGCGCATGCAGACCGTCGAGGTCAACGGCACGGTGCAGATCTGCGGCATTCCGGTCAGACCCGGCGACATCGTCTGCGCCGACGATGCGGGCGTCGCTTTCATTCCGCACGAAAAAGCCGCGCAGGTGCTGGAAGTCGCACGCAAAATAGACGCCGGCGACAGCAAACGCAAAACCGACATCGACAGCGGCGCCAGCGTTTCCGACCTGATCACCAAAAAATACAAATAACCAATCACCAGCCCCGAGGAGTCCCAAGCATCATGAGCGCAGCCACCAACCTGATTTTCATCATGTCCGACGAGCACAACAAGCGCGTGCTCGGCTGTGCCGGTCATCCAATGATCAAAACACCCAATCTCGACGCACTGGCCGCCCGTGGTACGCGTTTCACCTCGGCCTACACCAACTGCCCGATCTGCGTGCCGGCGCGCGCATCGTTCGCCACCGGCCAGTACGTGCACCAGATCCGCTACTGGGACAACGCCATCGCCTACGACGGCAAGATCCCGACCTGGGGCCACCGGCTGATGGAACAGGATCACCACGTCACCTCCATCGGCAAGCTGCATTACCTGGATTCTGATGCCAAAAGGAACGGCTTCGACGAGGAAATCCTGCCGCTGCACATCGTCAATGGGGTTGGCGACTTGCTGGGCTTGATCCGTGAGGAACTGCCGCGGCGTGCCGGTTCGCTGAAGCTGGGCCCGGAAGCCGGACGCGGCGAATCCGAATACACCAAATACGATCGCGATATCGCTGACGAAACTGTGAAATGGCTGAAGCACAAAGCACCGCACATCAAAGGCAAACCGTGGGCGCTATATGTGGGTTTCGTGTCACCCCACTTTCCGCTGATCGCACCGCCGCAGTTCTATGATCTGTATGCGGAAGACGCCGTGCCGTTGCCCGGCATGTACGAAAAAGACCAGCGGCCGCAGCATCCCTTCATCGACGCGCTGCGCAAGTGCCAATGTTTTGACGAGGGATTCTTCGACGCAGCCATGGTGCGCCGCGCGATCACCGCGTACTTCGGATTAACGTCTTTCCTCGACGACAACGTCGGCAAGATCCTGCGCACCCTGGAAGAAACCGGACAGATGAACAACACCCGCATCGTCTACTCTTCCGACCACGGCGACAATCTCGGCACCCGCGGGCTGTGGGGCAAATCGACGATGTACGAGGAATCCGCCGGCATCCCGATGATCATGGCCGGATCCGGCATACCCCAGGGCAGCATCTGTGATACGCCGGTGACGCTGGCCGACGGCTTCCCGACCTTCATCGACGCGCTGGGCGCCAAACCGCACAAGGATGACGCCGCACTGCCCGGCACGTCGTTGATCGGCATTGCCCAGGGGCAGGTCCCGCGGCGCACGGTGCTGTCCGAGTACCACGCGGCAGGAGCGATGTGCGGTGCCTTCATGATCCGCGCCGGCAAATGGAAATACATACACTACGCCACCGCACCACCAATGTTGTTCGATCTGGAGAACGATCCGTTTGAACGGCGCGACCTCGGTCGCGATGCCGCGTTTCAGGCCGTCGTCAAGGAATGTGAAGGCCAATTGCGCAATGTCGTCAACCCGGAAGCCGCCGACAAACTGGCCAAGGCTGACCAGAAGGCGATGATCGCTAAATACGGTGGTGAAGAAGCGATCCTCAAGCGCGGCACTTTCCGCTACTCACCGCCGCCCGGCGCCAAGGCTTCATACTACTGACTTCAACAGGAGGAGAAATGATGCGCACAGGAATCCTGGTCGCGGCAGCGATCACACTGGCTACGGCGTCTGTCGTCACTGCGGCCGACAAGAGTTATCCGACGAAATCGATCCGCATAATCGTTCCCACCGCTCCGGGCGGCTCGCCCGATACCGTGGCACGCATAGTCGCCGAGCAAGCGGCTCGCACCCTCGGCCAGCCGATCGTGGTGGACGCGCGCGGCGGCGGCGGCGGACTGGTCGGCGCGACTATAGCGATGAACGCGACGCCTGATGGCTACACCATAATGATGGGCACCTCGACCGTGCTCGCGAGCCAGCCCGCGCTCAACAAGTCGCTGCCCTACAACGACCGGACTTTCGTGCCGCTCACGCGCGCCGCCTACGTCGCCAATGTCGTGACGGCCAACAACGGGCTCGGCGTCAACAATGTCGCCGAACTGGTGAAGCTGCTCAAGGCGAAGCCGGGGCAGTTGCACTACGGCTCGGCCGGCGTTGCGACGCCGGCGCACCTCGCGGGTGCGATGTTCAATGTGCTCGCGGGCGTGAAGGGCGTACACGTACCGTACAAAGGTGCCGCGCCGGCGATGATCGACCTGCTCGCCGGACAGATTCAGTATTTCATCACCTCTCCGATCGTCGCCCTCCCGCATGGCCGGGCCAATCGCATCAAGATCCTTGCCACCACGGGCGCGGCGCGTGATCCGCTGATTCCCGAGTTGCCCACGGTGGCGGAAACGGTGCCCGGCTACGAGCTCGTGCAGTGGTGGGGTTTCGTCGCACTCGGTGGCACGCCCAGGCATATCCAGAAGCGCCTGCATGACGCGCTCACCGGCGCGCTGCGCAGCGACGACGTGAAACAGAAGCTCGCCAAACTCGGCGCGCAGGGGGTGTCGGAGTCCCCGGCCGAGTTTGCTGCGTTCATCAAGGCGGAGCGGGTACGCATCGCGCGCGTCGGCAAGGAAGCCGGCATCGCGATCAATCCATAAGTTGATACGCAAGTGGTCGTCTGACCGCTCGCGCACTGACCTTCCCCGTCTCCCTCAGGCAAATGGTGACGGGATGAGGGTGAACAACACCGAGGAATGACATCATCATGCAACCTGCAAACCTCATTCTATTCCAGTCGGATAATCACAACGGTCACATCGCCGGCTGTTACGGCCATCCATTCGTCAAGACGCCGACCATGGACCGCATCGCCGCAAGTGGCGTGCGCTTCGCCAATACCTATTGCACGAGTCCGCTGTGCTGTCCGTCACGTTCCAGCCTCGCCACCGGCCGTTATCCGCACCAGACCGGCTACTGGGACAACGCGCTCACTTACGACGGGCGGGTACCGACGTGGCACCACCGCCTGCGCGAACAGGGGCACAACGTGACGGCCGTGGGCAAACTCCACTACCGCTCCGGCGAGGACGACAACGGTTTTACCGAGGAAATCGTACCCATGCACCTGCATGAGGGCAAGGGTGCCATCAAGAATTTGCTGCGCGGCTACGATTCCGAACCCCGCAAGGACGACGGCAGTTTCTGGAAACTTTATATTGAACGCTCCGGCGTGGGCACCACGCATTACCAGGAGTACGACCGCAACATTACCGCCAGGGCCGTAGAGTGGCTGAAGCACAACGCCCGCAGCAGCGGCAAGCCGTGGGTGCTCTACGTGTCCTACATCAGCGCCCACCCGCCGTTCACGGTGCCGCAGCGTTACTGGGACCTCTACCCCGAGGGCGACATGCCGTTGCCGCCGGCTTTCCGTCCCGGCAACCGGCCCGAACATCCTGCGGTCGAACACCTGCGCACCATGGACGGCATGCGCGTCATGACCGACGAAGCCGCGCTGCGCCGCATCGCCGCCGGTTACTTCGGCCTGATTACGTATCTTGACGAACAGATCGGCGCAGTGCTGAACGCAGCCGAGGAACTCGGCCTGCTCGGCAACACGCGTATCGCCTACACCAGCGATCATGGCGAACTGTTCGGTGCACAAGGCATTTTCGGCAAAAAAAACCTCTACGAAGGCGCAATCAAGGTGCCGCTGCTGATCGCGGGACCCGGTGTGCCACCGGGCCGCGTGGTGCAGCAATTCGCCTCACATGTCGACCTGTTTCCGACGCTGGTGACCGGCGCCGGTGCACGACTCACTGCGGCGGATCGCGACCTGCCGGGCTTCGACCTGTGGCCGGCGATCGGGGGGGTCGAAACGCAACGCATTGCCTTCGCCGAATACCACGCGCAAGGTTCCAAAGTCGGCGCCTTTGTCGTGCGCGACGGCGCGATGAAACTCATCTATCACGTCGGCATGCCGGCGCAATTATTTGATCTGGCCAGCGATCCCGACGAAACCCGCGATCTTGCAGTTGCAGATCCCGGTACCGCACAGGCACTGGAGAAAATACTCCGCACCATCTGCGATCCGGTTGCGGTCGACGCCCGCGCCAAGGCCGATCAGCGCAAGGCCGCGGATGGCTGGGGCGGGGCGGCCAGACTGCTCGGTGAAACCCAGATCCTGTTTACGCCACCGCCCGGCGTGTCCAAAGAGGATGCTTGGGCCATACCGGGTAAAGGCTGACCCTGGTTCGCAAGTGCAAGTACAAAAAAAGGGCGCCGGGAAAGCGCCTATAAGTTACTGCATGCGTTCGCTGGTTCGTTCGTTCAAATCCGACACAGGCCATTGATTTCCAGGAATTTTTAAAATCAACCGGCACCTTGCCTTATGCTCACGTCAAGTAGACTTGGAAGTTCTGCCAAAGTTTCACCATGACGCTCACTGAATTACGCTACATCGTTGCCGTCGCCCGCGAGCGCCACTTTGGCCGCGCCGCCGAGGCGTGTTTCGTCAGCCAGCCGACGCTGTCGGTCGCCGTAAAAAAACTCGAGGATGAACTCGACGTGCAGATATTCGAGCGCGGCTCCAGTGAAGTCACGGTAACGCCGACCGGCAGACGCATCATTGAACAAGCACAGCTGGCACTGGAAGAAACCGAGAAGATTAAATCCATTGCCAAGGCTACTGGTGATCCGCTGGAAGGGCCGTTCAAACTTGGCGTCATTTTCACCATTGCGCCCTACCTGCTGCCACGACTGATCCCCGCGCTGCGCAAGCGCGCGCCGAAAATGCCGCTGATACTCGAGGAAAACTACACCGCGACGCTGTCCGAACGCCTGAAACGCGGCGACATCGACGCCGCCATCGTCGCACTGCCGTTCAGCGAACCTGGCCTCACGGTGACACCGCTCTACGATGAGCCCTTTGTCGTAGCGCTGCCGAAAAACCACACATGGGCCGCACGCAAAACCCTGTCGGCCGACGAACTGGCGCGAGAAAGTCTGCTGTTGCTCGGCACCGGCCATTGCTTTCGCGACCAGGTGCTGAACGCCTGCCCGGCGCTGAACCGCTCCAGCGCAACGCCGGGTTCGCTGCAAAAAACCGTTGAAGGTTCCTCATTGGAAACCATTCGCCTGATGGTCGCCTCGGGCATGGGTCTGACCGTGCTGCCCGCCTCCGCGGTGCCGGCGAAACGTGCCGCCGCCGGTCTGCTGACCTACGTGCCGTTCGCGCGTCCCGCTCCCGACCGCCGGGTGGTACTGGCATCGCGCACCAGCTTTCCGCGCACTGCAGCGCTGGAAGTCATCCGCAGCGCCATACTGGGATGCACGCTGTCGGGCGTCATCCCGATAAAAGTTAAATAATGATTAATAAACAAAGGGTTACGTATATTTCATACAATAGCTTATAACTATCGATTAATTAATAACAATCAATTGGATTAATCGACCGCCGATCTCCAGAATGCTTCTCATGCGTTGCACGACGCACGACTTGTTCAACTACAGGAGATCAACATGAAACCGGAATCCGTCACCATCAAGAACATCGAAGCCGCCTTCGCCGGCGAATCGATGGCTCATATCAAATATATGTACTTTGCCAAGATCTGCCGCGCGCAGGGCGATGCAGCAACCGCAAAAGTGTTCGAAGAAACCGCGGCGCAGGAAGTGCAGCATGCGTTCGGCCACCTCGACCTGCTCTATCCGCAATCCGCATTGACCCCGGCCAAGGCGCTCGACATGGCGATTGCCGGCGAGACCTACGAATACACCGAAATGTATCCGCAGTTCCGACATCTCGCCGAGCAGGAAGGCAACCATGCCGCGGTCAGGGAAATGGACGAGCAGATCGAGGAATCAAAAGAACACGCGGCACGCTTCCAGCAAACGCTCGCCAAGGCCGCCAAGCGCTTCGCCGCGTTGGCCAAGGTCGAGGAACGTCACGCCAACCAGTACCGCGCCACTTTGGCACGGGTCAACGCTTAGGAGAAATAACCATGGCCACCGGAACACAAATATGGGAATGCATCGTCTGCGGATATGTCTATGATGAATCTGCCGGCGATCCGGAGCACGGCATCAAAGCCGGCACGCGCTGGGAAGATGTACCGGAAGACTGGACCTGCCCCGAATGTGGCATTGCCAAAGCTGACTTCGAAATGGTATTGAAAGCAGCGTAAGGTCAGCACCTGCCCCGCACTTTACCGCGGGGCGGGTGCCAGCGGTCTTTTCCGTAAGACACCAGGTTCCTCCGTATTGAATTTTTCATAAAGACAACATGAATCCAATCATCATCATCGGCAGCGGCCTCGCGGGCTACAACACCGCAAAAGAATTGCGCAAACTCGACACGGTAACGCCGCTGGTCATCATCACCGCCGACAGCGGCCCGTTTTATTCCAAGCCCATGCTGTCCAATGCACTGGCGTCCAAAAAAACCGCGGCGGCAATCGCGCTCAACACGCCGGAGCAGATGGCGACCCAACTCAATGCCGTGGTGCGCCCCCGCACCGGCATCGATGCCATCGACACCACTGCGCGCACACTGAAAATATCCGGTGGCGGCGATGAAACGCTGACCTACTCGAAACTGGTGCTGGCGCTGGGCGCCGACCAGATCCGCCTGCCGATTACAGGCAGCGGCGCTGCGGATATTCTGACCGTCAACGATCTCGACGACTACGCGCGCTTTCGCGCCGCCATCGACGGCAAGAAACGCATCGCCATCATCGGCGCGGGACTGATCGGCTGCGAATTCGCCAACGACCTCGCGGCGAACGGCTACACGGTGGACATCATCGACATCGCGCCGCAGGCGCTGGGCCGGCTGCTGCCGCCGGAAGGCGGCGCGCTGCTGCAGGCCAGACTCGCCGCGCTAGGCGTGCAGTGGCATCTCGGCACCGGGACGCAGAGCGTCGAACGCACTGCTGGCGGTTACACGCTGGCCCTGACCAACGGCACCAGCATTACGTCAGACGTCGTGCTATCCGCCGTGGGCCTGAAACCGCGCACCGCGCTGGCTGCAGCTGCCGGCATCAAAACCAATCGCGGCATCGTCGCCAATCGCTACCTCGAGGCCAGCGCGCCGGATGTGTATGCGCTGGGCGACTGCGCCGAGATCGAAGGCATGGTGATGCCCTTCGTCATGCCCATCATGCATGCCGCCAGAACACTGGCAAAAACCTTGAGCGGCGAGGCCACGCAACTGCGCTACCCGGCCATGCCCGTTGTCGTGAAGACCCCGGCCCATCCGACGGTGGTTTCTTCCCCGGGGCCCGGCATGAGCGGAGAGTGGCAGGTGGAAAGCGGTCCGGACGGCGTGCGGGCGCTGTATCGGAACGCCGATGGCGCCACCCTCGGCTTCGTCCTCAGTGGCAAGCACACGGCCGAGAAAGCCACCCTCAGCAGGGAACTCCCTGCGGTGCTGGATTGAACCGCCGCGTGTGCGCGGCAAACGCATAAAAGAAGTAAGACGCGCATTCCCACACTCATCTCCGCTGCCGTCGCGCAAGCAATGGCGCAGCGCCTTCGCCACCCCCACATCGCGTTCCAATCGACTGTAGCTTCAAGTCTTAAGTCATTGAATCCATATGCCAGGGGTGACGACAATTCAATCCCAGTCAGTAGCCAGGGCCGCGTCTTCCCTATGCCTGCATAAATAGCTGAAAACGAAGCGGTTTCCTCAATTTTGCGCGATTTGTCCGCGGCTAAATTCCAGCGCTCTTCATGCCGATAAAGGCTCTGCCAGTGCTTGACCGGATCCCTCGCCCGCATTCACCGGCAATTCAATACTGAACAGGGAGAAAAAAATGCGCACGATTGCCGACACCGCTCTTGGAAGCGCCGTGGGACTCACCGTGGTGGCCGCCATGTTCGTCGCCATATGGGCGGCGAGGGACTCCAGCGCACGCGTTGCTGTCGCAGCCCCGGGTGCGAATGCCGAGGCGTCGACGCTCTACTCGGCGCGAACCCATCGCACGCCAGTGACGTACACGTCCATACCGCCCGAGCAGGTGCGCGAGCTTCAGGGGAAATAACGCCACTTGGAGAACAGCAGTTTCAGAAGGTCGCATCAAGAAATGACCTGATCCAGCAAGTGCTGGTTTGCTCGCTAAGCGTTCGGCCGCAGCGCCCCTGCGGTCACAGCCGAATCCGCTCATTGGGTTCGGCTTTTTTTATGGCGCATCGCCAGGGACTCGGTAGTGGCGCGATGGGCTAAATAGCTGCCGATAAATGTACTGCACCTGCGTGTCAATCGAAGTCCCTCCCCCTCGTCTCGAGGGGGAGGGACACGACTGCAGGGCAAG
>JAQBGW010000181.1:0-3087 GCA_032128415.1 Betaproteobacteria bacterium
ATGGCTGCTTCCTCCCAAAATGTAAAAACGGGCCACCGGCACCGCCCGGTGCCGCTCAATGGACGGATACTGATTAGCAGGAAGCATGCCAGACAAGGCCCGCCACGCCCGGCCACCGGCGCCGTCACGCCGCCGGGCATCGCCGGCGACTGGAAGCCAGGCGAGATCCGAGGATTTTCAGGCGCTTGGCAGGACCGCACCCGGTGACTGGAAGGCGCCCGGTGGCCATGATGCCCGGCGGCTGTATCCGGCCCCCCTCCCCATGGGAGGGCGATGGGAACCATAGCGCACTATTTTGGTGCGCGCAAAACCCAATAGCACCAACATAGTGCGTTTACGAGTAGAGCACGCGGATTCCGGCGATGTCCGGATCGCCCGCCGCCGCCGCGGCAAAGGCCGCGGAGATTTCGCCGGATTGATTGGCGTCCGCAGCCAAGTTCCTGGGCAGCTCCACCTCCACGTGAATCCTGCCGTTCAGATAATGCAGGTTGACGCGCCTGATGTGCCGCGCCGCCGGCAGATGCTGCCAGTGCGCCTCCAGTCGATGCAGCACTTGATTACGCAGACCCAGATGTTTTCCCGGCGCCGCATGCTCGTCGTCCTCGGGGTCGATGTGCACGGTCACATCGGCAATATCATCGAAGTGTCGAATCAGCACGCTGCGCACCGTCTCGCTGATCTGATGTCCCTCGGAGACGCTCACGCGGGGGTCACGCAGTATGAGATGCACGTCCACAAGCACTTGACCGGCCATGCGTCGCGTGCGCAGCAGGTGCAGGTCCTCGACGCCGTCCACCGACTGAATCATGGTGCGAATTTCTTCCAGATGTTCGGCATCGACACCGGTGTCGATGAGCTCGCTCATGCTGCGCTTGACCACATCGAAACCGATTTTGCCGATCATGATGGCCACCACCAAGGCGGCGATGGCATCCAGGGATGTGACGCCCAGCAACGCGCCGCCGACACCGATGATGACCACCACCGAGGAAATTGCATCGCTGCGCGAATGCCAGGCGTTGGCGCGCAGCAATTCCGATTTCAGGCGCCGTGCATAGCGCATGGTGTAGTGATACACCCACTCCTTGCCGATGACCGACAGCGCCGCCAGGGCCATGGCCCAGGCCTTCGGTACCAGCAGCTTGTCCGGTTCCAACAAGGCTCTGGCGCCGCCGTAGACAATGCCGATGCTGATGAGAATCAGCGCGACGCCCAGGCCCACCGTAGCGGCGGTTTCGATTCGGCCATGGCCGTAGGGGTGTTCCTCGTCGGCTTCTGCGTGGGCGTGCTTGGCGGCATACAAGACCAGCACATCCGTAGCCAGATCGGATAGCGAATGCACACCGTCGGCAATCAAAGCTTGAGAATGACCGAACCAGCCGCCGATGATCTTGATGATGCCGAGCGCCAGATCCAGCGCCGAGCCCACCAAGGTCACGCGGCGCACTTGGAGATAGCGCGTGTTCAAGGCGGTGGCTGGTGCGGCGTCAGTCATACGGGGTTCCGGGAACGGCGGTCTTGCCGACTTGCAAGGTCAGCACCAGCTCGCCGTCATGCTCGGCGATGTCGAGGACCTGGTGGCCATTGATGCGGCACCAGGCCGGTATGTCGCTGCGGGTGCCCGGATCGGTGCACCACACTTTCAGGACGTCACCCGGCGACAGGCCGGTGATTTTTTCCTGAACCCGGATCACCGGCATCGGGCACAACAGCCGTCGCGCGTCGAGGGTGTGAATGTCCCCCATTCGCCGCTATCCGTTGCCGACCGCCGGCACTGCGGGGTCAGTGATCGTCAGATGTGCCACTGCTCGGGAATATCATCGGCGGGAAACGGCGTAACCGTTACCAGGCGAGACTCGAAGCCAGGCGCGGATACTTCCACCTCGACCTCGTCAGCGTTGCGTCCCTGACTGTAGCGGGCGGTCAATCGCGCAGCCAGAAGAACATCATCCTCAACGACTTCCCCGTCGATGAGCGTCACGGGGCCGCCGTGGCTCATGGTTTGCATGTGCGTGAATTGCCGCCGGTACCCGGACAGAAACTGATTCTCACCATCCTCGCGCGCGATGATGAGTTTGAAATGCGGACGCGGACGCAAGTGTCGGCCCACTTTGAGCAGCATGATGTCGTCGAGCTCGTAGTCACGCACACCGCGCGACGCCCCACAGATCCTTGAGCTTGACTGTGTACTGGCGGTTGGTGAGAAAGCAGCAGCCGCCGGCCGGTTGTGCGTATTCGCTGAACCCGAACCGCGCCGCCAGCGCCATCTGTGGCTTGCGCGAACGGCCGTGGAAATCGAACATCGCGCTGCGCTCAACCCAACCTTCGCGCTCGGGCAGCGTCTCGGGCAGATGCTTCGCGCACAATGGCCGCAACAGACGATCGCCGGCCCCCGACTCACGGGCAATTACCGGCATCGTGTCTTTGCGCTGGGACATCGGCCGTTGGCCTACCACCTCGCCGGTGATAACGAAATCGAATCCGTGCTCCTGTATCCACTGGTAGGCCTTGCCGACCATGAATGACTTGCAATCCAGACACGGGTTGAGGTTGGCGCCGTATCCATGCGGGGGATTGATGACGATGTTCCGATACTCTTCGACCACGTCGACGAAATGCAATCGAATACCCAACTGCTCCGCTACCCACAGAGCGTTGTTGCGCTTGGGATGTGAACGGTCCTTGTTGCGGATAGCGTGGGTGTGGCCCTCGACGCAAAAACCGGTAAAAAAATTGAGTGCTTCTACATGCACACCCTGTTCCATCACGACCCGTGCGGCGAGCATGGAATCGAGGCCGCCGGAGACGAGCGCAACGGCTTTTTTCGGCGCTTGCCGCGCGCTTTTAAGCGGGCGCGCGTCATTCACCGGTGCGGGGCTCAACATGGGAGATAACCATTGTGGGGGCTGTTAGCTATAGATGCCATTCTATATCCTGCGCAGGCGAATCTCAGGCGCGACCCCGGCCTTCAGCCCGGGCAGCCGCGATTCGCCAGCAAAAAGACTCTCGACCCGCTCGCGGGCCCGCACCAGATGCATGGCGTCGCCATCCACCATGACCTCCGCCGCACGCGGGCGAGTATTGTAG
>JAQBGW010000182.1:0-5828 GCA_032128415.1 Betaproteobacteria bacterium
CCAACCGCCTGCAGTACCGCTGGCTGCAGCTGCTGGCCGGTCAGCAGAACGCGATATTCGCGGTGGGTGACGACGATCAGTCGATCTACGGCTGGCGCGGCGCCTCGACCGCCAACATGCAGGATCTGCAGCGCGACTTTCACATTGATACCGTCATCAAGCTCGAGCAGAACTACCGCTCGCACGGCAATATTCTCGACGCTGCCAACGCCTTGATCGCGCATAACCGCAAGCGCCTCGGCAAGAGCCTGTGGACCGACGAGACCAAGGGTGAGCTGCTGCGGGTGTTTGAGGCCGCGTCCGATTTTGAAGAAGCCGCGTATCTGGTCGAGGAGGTGCGCACGCTGCGCGCCGAGGGCGTAAATCTTGTCAACATGGCAGTGCTCTATCGTTCAAATGCGCAATCGCGGGTGATTGAACATGCTTTGTTCAGCGCCGGCATGCCGTACCGCGTCTATGGCGGACTGCGGTTTTTCGAGCGCCAGGAAATCAAGCATGCACTGGCCTATCTGCGCCTCGTCGCCAATCAGGAAGATGACGGCGCATTGTTGCGCATCATCAATTTTCCGACACGCGGCATCGGTAACCGCAGCCTGGAGCAATTGCAGGGCATGGCGCGCGAGGCTGGCATGAGTCTATGGGCCTCGGCCTGCGCCAATACGCTGTCGGGCAGGGCCGCCGCCAGTATTGCCGCATTTGTGCAATTGATCGAGGCCATGCGTGCCGCGACCGCCGGGCTGCCGTTGCCGGAAGTCATCGGTCACGTCATTGAACACAGCGGATTGAAGGCGCATTATCTCAATGAAAAGGAAAGCGCCGACCGCATCGAGAATCTCGACGAACTGGTCAACGCTGCGGCGGTATATGTCGATGAGCGCGCGACGCAGATGCCTGCCGAGGGTGCGCCTCCTGAGGAGATGGATGAATTAACAGCATTCCTGACTCACGCCGCGCTGGAAGCCGGTGAGCATCAGGCCGAGGCCGGTGCCGATGCACTGCAATTGATGACCGTGCATTCCGCAAAAGGGCTGGAATTCCATGCGGTGTTCATCACCGGACTGGAAGAGGGGTTGTTCCCGCACGAAAACAGCATGACCGAGGCGGAGGGCGTCGAAGAGGAGCGGCGGTTGATGTATGTGGCGTTGACGCGTGCGCGCCGCCGGCTTTATTTACTGCTGGCGCAAAGCCGTATGCTGCATGGCCAGACGCGTTACAACGTGCCGTCGCGGTTTTTCCGTGAACTGCCGGAGGCGTTGTTGCGCCGTGTGAATCACACCCGGCAGGCGCCAGCACAGGCGTCCGGGTATGCGCGGCAGGGACAGTCGCATTACGGCGCGGCGCGCACTACCTCCCGTGGCCCGTCAACCGCACCGGTGATGCAAGCGCGTGATTCGCCGTGGCGTATCGGTCAGGCGGTGACGCACGCCAAGTTCGGCGCTGGCGTGATCGTCAACGCCGAGGGCGGCGGTACCGAGGCGCGCGTGCAGGTTAATTTCAAAAGCTCCGGCATGAAGTGGCTGATGCTGGAGTACGCCAAACTCACGCCCGTCTGATCCGGCAATTACGACAGTAGTGGGTTGGATTCCGGGGTTTTCCCGGCCTCCGGCGGGAAGATATCCCTGTAGCTGGCGTAGATCGAGCACACCAGCACCGGCAGCAGCACGATGAAGCCGAGCATCAGGGGAATCGCGGCAGCTATCGTCAGTATCAAGCCGGCGACGCCGTAGACCAGAAACGGCATCATGTTCTGCCGGCATGCAGCGAACGACAGTTTCATCGCGGCGACCGGCGCCATATTTTCAAATACGATCAGCAGTGGTGCGAACCATATCGCCATCAGCAGCGGCACAAACACGGCCATGCCGATGACGAATCCGAACATGAGTCCGCGCACCGCCGCCATGATGGTTTCCGGATCGGCGGCGCCTTTACCCATCACTGCGGGCAACGCCGCACCGCCGGCAACGCCCAGCATGATGCCGACGGCAACAATGTTACCGACAAGATAGATCCCGCCAATGGTGACCAGCGGCGTCGCGTGAGTCTTGAATGCGCCGAACAGCTGGCCCACTTCCGGCTCACCGCCCTGATCCGCAGTGCGGCAAGCCATCATCATTCCGGCAAAAAACACTGGCGACACCAGATTGATGGCCAGCGCGCCGAGCAACGGAATCATGGCGGAGGCGATCCAGATCACCAGCATAACGACCACCAGCATGATCCACACCAGCGGGTGGCCGCGAAACAGGCGAAAACCTTCAACGATCCATTGCCAGCCACGGTCTGCGGCTACGTTGCGTGTGTCCATGATCGGTTTCCTCCTCCCAGTGATGATTGAATTATAGAGCGAGTATCGTGGACGCAGTAGTCATGCGATCAGTCCGGGCAGCACATGCTCGTCGCGGATGCGCAGCGCCAGTATGCGACGGAAATGCAGCGGATCCTTGGCGTGGGTCAGTTCCCCGGGGCGCGGCAAATGAAAATCGAACAAACGTGATACCCAGAAGCGCAACGCGCCGGCGCGCAGCATCACCGGCCAGGCGTCGCACTCAATCGGCGTGTATGGCCGCACTGCTGCATAAGCGTCGAGAAGAGCGCGTAAGCGCACCTCGTCCAGAGCGCCGTCGGCAGCACTACACCAATCGTTGACGGTAATGGCCACGTCGTAGAGCAATACATCGGTGCAGGCGAAATAGAAATCAATGACGCCGGCCACCCGGCCGTCCTCAAACAACACGTTGTCGCGGAACAGGTCGGCATGGATGACGCCGCGCGGCAGATCGGAAAAACGGTGTGATGACTGGTAACGCACCTCTTCCTGGAGCAGTACCGCATCCTCCTTGGACAGAAAAGGCAGGATGTCGGACATGACTGCTTTCCACCATTTCGGTCCGCGAGGATTATTCATTGCCGCTGCATACGATAGACCCGCCAGATGCAGGCGCGCGAGGGTGGTGCCTACCGCGGCGCAATTCGCCGCAGTGGGCACTGCCAGATCGCTGCCTTCCAGAAAAGCGACCAGCGCGGCGGGCTTGCCGTTCAGTGCGCCGAGATAGTTGCCGGCACGACTGGCCACCGGGTGCGCGCTGGGAACGCCGCGCTCGGCGAGGTGCGCCATCAAATTCAGATAGTAGGGCAGTTCCTGGGCGGTCAGCTTCTCGAACAGCGTCAGCACATAGCGGCCGCCGCTGGTGGTGACGAAATAATTGGTGTTCTCGATGCCGGCGGCAATGCCGCGCAGTTCAATCAGGTCGCCGACGGTATATCCGCGCAGCCAGGCGCGCAGTTCATCTTCAGTTACTGTGGTGAAAACAGACATGTCTGTAGAAGGTTAAGGGTGAAAGGTGAAGGGCATTCAGAAAAATTCACCTGGTTTTAACCATTCACGATTCGTCGCTCACTTTGCTGCCGGTATTTTTAAAAGGAATGAATGACCCACATCGGTGGACGGATGCTCTGCCCCGGGCCGTCGCTGCGTGCAAAGGTTCCGTTGCCGATTTCATCCACCAGGTAATAAGGTCGTCCTCCCGGCGGCGTTACTTTCATCATGTAGAGCTTGCCGGCGATGCGGTATTCCTCGACGGTGTCTTCGCCACGTTTGCGGATGGTCACCTGCGGCTCCAGCGCGGGATCAAGCTCGAATCCGGGCGGTGGCGGCGGTGGTTCCGGTATCGGCTGCGCGGCGGATTTACTTTGCGCGGGCGCATTTTGCGCAACTGCGGGCAACACCAAGGCCATCGCTGCGGCAAGGATGATCAGTTTAACGGTGCGGTGCATGTGTAGGCTCCAGTGAAATCCATTATCCGGCTTTCCCCGGTGATTTGAAAGCCGGAAATCGTTGTGGGCGCGCAGGGTGAGCGCAGCGGGAACTCTGCGATAATTCCGGCTTCACGCAGCGGCAACACGGCGTTGCCGCACGCTGATCAATTCGGACCGCGAATGAAAACCCTGCTGCTCGTTGATGGTTCTTCTTATCTCTATCGTGCGTTTCATGCGATCAAGGATTTGCGCAACAGCCGCGGCGAGCCGACCAATGCCATTTACGGCGTACTTAACATGCTGCGCCGGCTGCACAAGGATTTTCCTGCCGAATACAGCGCCTGCGTGTTTGACGCCAAGGGCAAGACATTTCGCGACGATCTGTATGCCGAATACAAGGCCAACCGCCCGCCGATGCCCGACGAGCTCGCGGCGCAAATCAATCCGCTGAAAGAGGCCATCGTCGCCATGGGCTGGCCGCTGCTGGAAATCGCCGGCGTCGAAGCAGATGACGTGATTGGCACGCTGGCACGGGAAGCGGAAAAATCCGGGATGCGCGTGGTGATTTCCACCGGCGACAAGGACATCACGCAATTGGTGACGCCGCAGGTCACCCTGGTCAACACCATGTCAGGTGAAACACTGGATGTCGCCGGTGTCGAGAAAAAATTTGGTGTCCCGCCGGAACGCATCATCGACTACCTGACACTGGTCGGGGACAGTGTTGACAATGTGCCGGGCGTGTCCAAGGTGGGGCCGAAGACCGCGGTGAAATGGCTGACGCAGCACGGTACGCTGGACACCATCGTGAAAAATGCTGCGGATATCGGCGGTGCGGTCGGCGAGAACCTGCGCGCAGCGCTGGACTGGCTGCCGCAGGCGCGCGCGCTGCTGACCATCAAGTGCGATGTGGATCTGCCCATGCATTTCCCGGATTTGGCACCGCAGCCGCAGGACAAGGCCAAGCTCGCAGAGCTGTTCGAGCGCTTTGAATTCAAGACCTGGCGCCGCGAACTCGATGGCAGTGCTGTTCCTGCATCCAATCCCGTCTCAGCGCCGGTAGCAGTCAGTGACGCGCCGGTTGCGGCAGCGCTTGCGCCGGCACCGCAGTATCCGCGCCGCTATGAAACGGTGACGACAGTCGATGCGCTCGATGCGTGGCTCCAGCGCATCAACGCGGCGGCGCTGACTGCGGTCGATACCGAAACCACCGGCCTGGATGCGATGGTTGCGGAACTGGTCGGCATTTCTCTGGCGGTGGAGCCGGGGCATGCCGCATACATTCCCGTTGGGCATGTGTATGCCGGTGCACCGGCGCAGTTGTCACGCGATGAAGTGTTGGGAAAATTGAAACCCTGGCTGCAGAGCGAGCAGCACGCCAAGCTCGGCCAGCACATCAAGTACGATACCCACATATTCGCCAATTACGGTATCCGCCTCGGCGGTATCGCGCATGACACGCTGCTCGAATCCTATGTGCTGGAAAGCCACCAGCGGCACGACATGGATTCCCAGGCGCAAAGAATTTTATCAATTAAAACAATAAGTTATAATGAAATTACGGGGACAGGCGCCAAACGCATCGGCTTTGAGCAGGTCGCTGTCGAACGCGCCGCCGAGTACGCGGCCGAGGATGCCGACATCACCTTGCAACTGCACCAGGCGCAGCACCCGCGCATCATCGCCGATGAAAAACTGAACCATATTTATGCCGATATCGAAATGCCGGCGATGGCGGTGCTCTACACAATGGAACGCAACGGCGTGCTGCTCGACGAAAAACTGCTCGCCGAATTGTCCGGTGAGTTCGGCGGCAAAATGATAGCCGTTGAAAAACGTGCGCACGAACAGGCCGGGCAGCCGTTTAATCTGAGTTCGCCGAAACAGATTCAGGAAATCCTGTTCGACAAACAGGGTCTGAAACCGGTAAAAAAAACACCCACCGGCGCACCTTCCACAGACGAAGAATCGCTGGCTGAACTCGCACTTGATCATCCGCTACCGAAGTTGATTCTCGAATATCGCGGGCTCGCCAAGTTGAAATTAACTTATACCGATAAGTTGCCGGG
>JAQBGW010000183.1:0-3646 GCA_032128415.1 Betaproteobacteria bacterium
CGCTCGGCAATGACACGTGAGGTCTGATCTGCCCCACCACCCGGCCCGGATCCGGTATACAGCCGTATGGGTTTATTCGGATAGGACTGGGCCAGCGCCAAACACGGGATAACTAACAGTGCTGCAATGGCAGCGCCACGAAATCCTGAAAATTTATTTTTCATGTATTCCTCCTTGTTCTTTTAACAGACCCTGACACAGGCCACCGAGAAAAAGCATACCACCACGAGCCGCAGAAATGCGGTTCAGGCCGGATAATCACCAGAAAACGGCTGCAGCGTGATAATAATCGGCCGTTGTTGCAGCGAGCGCAATGCAACTGCTTTCGGGCGAGCGGTTTTTATTTTATGGGCTGTATCGACAGCAGGAACTCCGGAATGATCTCCAGCCGTTGATAACGTGCCAGCACCCCCCTTGGTAAGCTGCCGAGATTGCGCACGACCCCACGGCATTTGGCTGCACCGCAATTGCACTTCATTTTCCAGATGTCGTCCGTGCCCAGCAGCGTGGAATAATCGTGGGTAACCTCGGCACCGACAGCGATGGCCTTGATCGCTTTCAGCAGCAGTCTGCGTCCTGACTTGATCACACCCGCGTTGGGATTGCAGGAGTGGTTGGCCCAGGCGCCGATTTCGCCTTTGGGATCGAGATAATGGTCTGCATCAAAACGAAAACAATTCGCGCCGCGCCGCGGATCGCTGTCCCAATAACGCCAGACAGTACGGCCGGTGACGATTTTGCCGCGGACCTGGCAGATCACCGCGCCCTGAGCAAAGGGCTTCAAAGCGACCATGCCCAGCCCATTGCGCACCGGTTTGACGATCAGCGCGTTGGCGTAGCGCAGACTCGGCCGAGTTGCTGTGGGCCGGACTCGACTAGTCATCAATTGAATAATTATTAATTAAAACAATAAGTTACACGTCACCGGCAGTAGACCTCAGGCTTGCAGTGCCCCGCGGATCTGCTCCAGCGCTGCGGGATCTTCAATGGTGGTCAGATCTCCCGGATCGCGCCCTTCGGCCAGCGCCTGTATCG
The DNA here is from genome assembly GCA_032128415.1 of Betaproteobacteria bacterium. Taxonomy (GTDB): domain Bacteria; phylum Pseudomonadota; class Gammaproteobacteria; order Burkholderiales; family SG8-41. The sequence continues at coordinate 1,036 of JAQBGW010000183.1, forward strand.
ATCGCCGCAATACTTTTCCCGAGCGGGTTTTAGGTAACAGAGTCACGAAGTACACGCGCTTCGGTCGGCCAATGCCGCCCAACTGGCGATCCACGGCAGCCATGACTTCCTGTTCCTGTTTCGCGCGTTCGACCGCGGTGCTGATCTTCGATACATCCTTGACCACCACGAACGCCAGCGGCATCTGCCCTTTCACCGCATCCGCCACACCGACTACGGCGACTTCTGCGACGTTGGCATGCGACTGCACCGCCTCTTCGATTTCGCGCGTGCCGATGCGATGTCCGGCGACGTTGATGACATCGTCAGTGCGGCCGAGGATGAAGGTATAGCCCTCTTTATCACGCACGCCCCAGTCAAAAGTCGAATACAGCAGGTGCTTCGGGAAGGTGCGGAAGTAGGTATTGACGAAACGTTCGTCGTCGCCCCATACCGTGGTCATGCAGCCCGGCGGCAACGGCGGCTGAATGGTCAATACACCCTTCTCGTCCGCCCCTGCTTCCGTTGCGTCTGACTCGCGCAGCAGTTTCAGGTCATACCCGTACACCGGAAATCCCGGCGTGCCGTATCTGACCTTGGTGGCCTCTACCCCCGGCACCAGCGACAGTATCGGCCAGCCGGTTTCGGTCTGCCAGTAATGATCAATCACGGGTTTCTGCAGCGCCTCATGGATCCAGCGATGTGTCGGTTCGTCGAGCGGCTCACCGGCGAGAAACAAATGGCGCAGCGACGACAGATCATATTTTTTCAGGAAAGCAGGATCCTGTTTTTTCAGCACGCGCACCGCAGTTGGTGATGAAAACATCACGCTGACCTGGTGATCCGCAACGATTTTCCACCAGATGCCGGCGTCAGGCCGGATCGGCAAGCCTTCATAAAGTATGGTGGTCATGCCGTGGATCAGCGGACCATAGACGATGTACGAATGCCCCACCACCCAGCCGATGTCGGATGTGGTGAACATGGTCTCGCCGGGCTTACCGCAATAAATGCGATCCATGGAACTCGCCAGTGCCACGGCGTAACCACCGGTATCACGTTGCACACCCTTGGGTTTTCCGGTGGTACCTGAGGTATAGAGGATGTACGACGCTTCGCTGGATTCCAGCCATGTCACCGCTACCTGCGCGTTGGCATATTGGCGGGCCAGCGTTGCGTAATCCAGATCGCGCCCGGGCACCAATTTGAATTCCGGATCAATGCCACGATTGACGATCAGCACATGTGGCGGCGGAAACTTCGCCAGGCGCACTGCTTCATCGACCAGCGGCTTGTAATGAATGGCTTTGCCGCTGCGCAAACCGGCGTCTGCTGTGATCAGCAGTTTCGGCTTGGCATCGTCGATGCGCGTTGCGCAACTCGCCGCGGCAAAACCGCCGAACACCACGGAATGCACCGCCCCCAGTCGCGCGCAGGCCAGCATGGCGAACACCGCCTCCGGGATCATCGGCATGTAGATCAGCACGCGGTCGCCACGCCCCACACCCTGTGCCGCGATGATCGCGGCACAGGTGTTAACCGCGGCATGGAGTTCGCGATACGTATAACTCTTCTCGGCATTGATTTCAGTGGAGATATAGACCAGCGCCTTCTGCTCGCCGCGCGCGGCGAGATGGCGATCCACAGCGTTGTGGCAAAGATTGGTCTCACCACCGACAAACCATTTAGCGAACGGCGGCTTGTCGTATTCCAGCACCTGCTTGAACGGCTTGTGCCAGTCTATGCTGCGCGCTTCTTCGGCCCAGAATGCATCGCGATCGGTAATGGAGCGGCGATAGAAATCGGCGTAGTTACCCATATCTCTCTCCTCTGGTTGGCGGCCCCTTGATTGTAATCACAGGGGGCCGCACTCAAGCATTATCGCTTCCGCAGACTTACGATATCCTGACCACCGCGCGACCGCGGGTCCCGCCTTGCAGCATACGCCCGAAATATTCAGGCAAATCAGTCAGGTTGATCACCTGCGTAATTGCACCGAGGTGGCGTGGTTTCAGATCGCTGGCAAGACGCCCCCAGACGCGCCGCCGCAACGGCATCGGCGTCGCGGCCGAATCCACACCGATCAACCGCACACCACGCAAAATGAATGGCAACACGGTCGTCTTGAGATCAATGCCACCGGCATTGCCAAAGCTCGCAATCAGTCCCTGCGGCTGCAGGGTGCGCGTCAGCCAGGCGAGCTGGTCACCGCCGACGGAATCGAAGGCCGCTGCCCACAGTGGTTTTTCCAGCGGACGCGAACCAAAATCAATGGCGGCACGATCAAGAATTTCGGCAACACCGAGACTGCGCAGAAAATCATGCTCCGCGGCTTTGCCGGTGACTGCGGTGATGGAGTAACTCTTCGCCGCCAGCATGTCGATGACCAGACTGGCCACGCCACCGGTGGCGCCATTGACCAACACCTTGCCATTATTCGGTGCAAGCCCATTGAGTTCCAGCAATTCCACGGCCAGCCCCGCGGTATACCCTGCCGTACCCAGCGCCATCGCATCGAGCAGCGTCAGCCCAGGGGGCAGCGGCACCACCCAATCGGCAGGCACTCGGCAAACCTCAGCATAACCGCCGTCGTGGGCTACCCCCATATCATAACTGGTGCAGATCACCTCAT
>JAQBGW010000184.1:0-2861 GCA_032128415.1 Betaproteobacteria bacterium
TCCGACGACGCGTTGCTGATGTACACCTCCGGCACCACCGGCAAACCCAAGGGTTGCGTGCTCTGCAACCGCAGCGTGGTGGCCGGCGGCGAATACACCAGCGCAGCTCATGAACTCAACGCAAGTGATCGCGCACTGTGCGCGATGCCGCTGTACCACATCAACGGCCAGATCGTGACTACGGTAGCGCCACTGGTACACGGCGGCAGCCTGGTGATGCCGCGCCGCTTCAGCGTCAGCAATTACTGGGAACTGGTCACCAAACACCAATGCACGTGGATCAATGTGGTGCCGACCATCATCGCTTACCTGCTCAACGCACCGGATCCCCGCGACAGCGGACTCGATATCTCGCGCGTCAAGTTTTGCCGTTCAGCCTCAGCCCCCTTGCCGCCGGAACTGCACCGCGCCTTCGAAGACCGTTTCGGCATCGGCATCATCGAAACCTTCGGCATGACCGAAACCAACGCGCCCTGCTTCACCAATCCCATAGATCCGGCAAAACGCAAAATCGGCAGTCCCGGCACGGCGTTCGGCAACGAAGCCAAGGTCATCGATCCCGCCACGGGGAAAACACAGCCGTGCGCTACAGCCGGCGAACTGATGGTGCGCGGCGACAACGTCATGACCTGCTATTACAAGGATGCGGAGAACACTTCAAAAGCACTGGAAACCGACGGCTGGATGCACACCGGCGACATCGGTTACATGGACGAAGACGGCTTTGTCTTCGTCACCGGCCGTATCAAGGAACTGATCATCAAGGGCGGCGAGAACATCGCGCCGCGCGAAATCGACGAAGCGCTGCTGAAACATCCCGCCGTGCTCGAAGCCGCGGCGGTCGGCATCCCGGACGCCAATTACGGACAGGACATCATGGCCTGTGTCATCCTGAAACCCGGCGCAATCTGCACGGTCGAAGCATTGGTTGAATTCTCCGTACAGGAACTTGGCAAATACAAAGCGCCGAAAATCATCAAGTTCGTCACCGAATTGCCGAAAGGTCCGTCGGGCAAAGTACAACGGCTCAAGCTGCTCGATTCTTGAAGATAGGCAGTTGATAGTAGCTGTACAGCCCGGCTTTTCAGCCTATTGCACAATCCGGGCAAGCCAAGTTTGACTTCACCAAGAGCCTGTCCTAATCTCCCACTCGATTGAACCAACGATGTGCGAGCAGGTCGTAATCAGGCCTCTTTGATCGGATCCGGTACATGTTCCAACGCCTCCTCAAATCGCGACGCATTCTGGCCATACTGGTGGTGGCTGTATTGGCGCTGGTGCAGGTCAAGGTTGCGTTTGCCGATTGCATGGTTACTCTTTCGGCCGACCCCACATCCATGTCGATGATGGGCGACTGTCCAAGGTGCAAATCAAGCACGGCTGAAGAGAAAGATTTGTACGACGCTGCATCGAGAATTTGCAGCAATCATTGCATTCAGAGTTACACTCCTCAGGAACGAAGTCCGGAACCGCTGATTTCTGCCACCTCGACAGTCGAGCCAGTCGGCACAGCGAAAACCGCACTGATCAATGCAGTAGCAGTACCAATTCGTGTTTCCCCTCACAACCATGCGGCTTTTCCCGGAAAAGCCCGCCTCATTTACCGCCTTCAGCGGTTGCTGATCTAGTAGTTTCTCCTTGCGCGGCGGGCTCAGCATGACTGAGCCCGCCGCTCCTATTCGCGATTAGCCGTACTGAACGCGCCGGAAGCAACGCGTCCGGCTCCGGCAATACCGTCATCGCGTGGCCGAATAATTACCTTGACGCCTCAGCATGGAGAACCTGAAATGATGAAGTTTCTCGATCGTTCCGTAACATCCTTCCGATTAAGAAGGCGCTTGTTTTTGGATACGGCGGCGTCCGTTTTGATGCTGGCCCTCGCCGCACCTGCACTCGGCGCAGGAAATGCAGAGAATGGTGCGCGCGTTTTTGGCGCCTGCGCGGCATGCCACAGCCTCGAACCGGATGTAAATCTCAGCGGACCGAGTTTGGCCGGGGTCTGGAACCGCAAGGCCGGTACCCTCGCCAGCTTCCTGCGCTATTCAGATTCTCTAAAGCGCTCTGGCCCGATCTGGAACGAGAAATCGCTTGATACCTGGTTGCGCAATCCGCAAGCGATGGTCCCGGGAAATTTAATGACATACGCAGGCCTGAAGGACGACAAAGCTCGCGCCGACCTAATCTCCTACCTGAAAATCGCATCGGACGGCAATGGCGCCCCGCCCGTGAAAGCACGCGCGATGCCAAATCTTAAAAAAGCGCCGCAGGAAGCGCAGGTACAGGCTATCCGTCACTGCCGCGACACCTACTTCGTCACCAATGCAGCCGGTGAGTCGTTTCCGTTCTGGGAATTTAACTTGCGCTTCAAGACCGATACCAGTGCCAGTGGCCCGACGGCCGGTCATCCGGTCATGGTCGGTCAGGGTATGCAAGGCGATCGCGCACAGGTCGTTTTTTCCTCGCCCGGTGAAATCAGCTCTTTCATTCGCCAGGAGTGTCCATGAGTGATGGGGCTTCCCCCGGTAGCTCCGAGGTACAGCGCACAGGCTCTCGTCTGACGGCGTATGTGCCGCTTGCTGCGTTCCTGGTTGTGGGGATTTTTCTCGCGATCGGCCTCACTTTGAATCCCCGGGAGATTCCCTCCCCGCTTATCGGAAAACCAGTGCCGGAATTCAAATTGCCGCCGGTCCAGGGGCGCACGCTGGGACTGTCCAGCACTGACCTCAAGGGCGAAGTATCGCTGGTCAACGTCTTTGCATCGTGGTGTGTGGCCTGCCGCGCAGAGCATCCGTTGCTGATGGAGTTACAACAAAAGGGCGTGGTTCCGATACACGGGCTTAACTACAAGGACAAGCCGGACG
>JAQBGW010000185.1:0-7420 GCA_032128415.1 Betaproteobacteria bacterium
CACCGGCGAAACGCTGGGGGTCAACAGCCGCGCACAGCTTGCCCAGCTGGAACGCACCTATCAGTGGCAGCAGGCTTCACGATTGCTGGATGCTGGTGTAACGCTGGTGGATCCCTTGCGTTTTGATTTACGCGGCACACTGAATTGCGGCCGTGATGTGCAAATCGACGTCAACTGCATATTTGAAGGCGCGATCGAGCTTGCTGACAACGTCAGCATCGGTGGACACTGTGTACTGAAAGATGTCGCCGTTGGCTCCGGCACGCGCATAGAGCCATTCTCGCATCTCGACGGTGTTCAGATTGGCGCACAGTGCCGCGTCGGACCTTATGCACGCATCCGGCCGGGAACGCGTTTGGCGGCTGATGTACATATCGGCAATTTCGTCGAAATCAAGGCCAGCGATATCGGCGATGGCTCCAAGGCGAACCATCTGGCTTACGTCGGAGATTCCAGCGTGGGCCGAAAAGTCAATATAGGTGCCGGTACGATTGTGTGCAATTACGACGGCGCGAACAAACATCGCACCGTCATCGAGGACGACGTACACATCGGTTCCGACGTGCAGCTCATTGCGCCGGTGCGTGTGGCGCGTGGCGCAACTATCGGCGCTGGCACAACTGTATGGAAAGACACGCCGGCCGGCGGGCTGGTGATCAACGCCAAGACGCAGGAGCATCGTGCCGGATGGCAGCGGCCGCGCAAGAAAGCAGTCAAGGCCAAGCCGTGACGGAGCGGGAAAAAACATGTGCGGAATAGTTGGTGCCATCGCTGCCCGCGACGTCGTCCCGATCCTGATTGAAGGCCTGAAGCGTCTCGAATACCGGGGCTATGATTCGGCCGGTGTCGCCGTGATCAACGGCGGTTTGCGGCGCATCCGCAGCACCGGGCGCGTTGCTGAGCTGGAGCGTCTCGCGCAGGCGGGCAATGTGACCGGATCCATCGGTATTGCGCATACGCGCTGGGCTACGCATGGCGCGCCCTCCGAAAAAAATGCACATCCCCATGTGTCAGGCGGCATCTCGGTCGTGCATAACGGTATCATCGAAAATCACGAAGCCATGCGCGAGAAGCTGCACGGACTGGGTTACCGCTTCGTGTCGGATACCGATAGCGAGGTTATCGCCCATCTGGTGCATCTGCAGCAGACGCAGTGCGGCGATTTGTTTGAGGCAGTTCGCAATAGCCTGCGCGAACTGGTCGGCGCCTACGCGATCGCCGTGATCAATGAGGCGGACAGTTCACGGTTGATCGTCGCGCGCATGGGCGCACCGTTGCTACTCGGGTTGGGCGACGGCCAGAATTTTGCGGCCTCTGATGCCTCGGCGCTGGTGCAGGTCACGCAGCGCGTGGTTTATCTTGAAGAAGGGGACTGCGCGGAATTGACCTGTGACAGTGTCCGCATTATTGATGCCGGCGGCAAGGTGGCCGCGCGCGAAGAACAGATCACCGAATTGACAGCCGCGGCAGTCGAGCTCGGGCCGTACCAGCATTACATGCAGAAGGAAATTTTTGAGCAGCCGATGGCGGTCGCCAATACGTTGGAAATGGTGACCAACGCCCGCGCCGTGGCGCCCCAGTTATTCGGTGCTGGATCTGACAAAATATTCAATAAAATCAATGGGTTAGTAATACTAGCCTGCGGTACCAGCTACCACGCCGGGATGGTGGCGCGCTACTGGATTGAAGCTGTGGCCAGGCTGCCGTGTACGGTCGAGATCGCCAGCGAATATCGTTATCGCGAAGCCTGCAGCGACCCCGACGCGCTGGTGGTGACGATTTCGCAATCGGGCGAAACCGCGGACACCCTGGCTGCACTGCAGTATGCGAAGTTGCGCGGCCATCGCTACAGCCTGGCGATTTGCAATGTGCCGGAATCGGCGCTGGTGCGGGCATCGGATCTGCGCTTTCTGACCCGCGCCGGACCTGAAATCGGCGTTGCCTCGACCAAAGCGTTCACCACTCAGCTTGCCGCGCTGGTGCTGCTGACCATGACACTGGCCAAAGCGCGCGGCCGGCTTGCCCCCGATCGGGAAATAGAGTTTTTAAACGCGTTGCGCCACTTACCTGCAGCGCTGTCCCATGTGCTGCAGGTGGAGCCGCAGATAGCAGTTTGGGCGGAACAGTTTTCCCGCAAGGAGCACATGTTGTTTCTGGGTCGTGGCATTCACTATCCGATCGCCATGGAAGGTGCCTTGAAGATCAAGGAGATTTCGTACATCCACGCTGAGGCATACGCGGCCGGCGAACTGAAGCATGGTCCGCTGGCGCTGGTGGATCGCAACATGCCGGTAGTTGCGGTGGCGCCCAAGGATGCGTTGCTGGAAAAACTCAAATCGAATCTGCAGGAGGTGCGCGCGCGCGGCGGCGAGCTGTATGTACTGGCCGATCAGGATGCCCGCATCGCACCCAGCGACGGCGTGCATGTGATCCAGATGCCCGATCATGCCGGTCTGTTGTCGCCGATCCTGCATACCGTGCCCTTGCAGTTGCTGGCGTATCACACGGCGTTGCGTCGCGGCACCGATGTAGACAAGCCACGCAATCTCGCCAAGTCCGTGACGGTCGAATAACGATCGCCATCCTGCTGCTGTCAGTCAGGGTTTTCGGTGTAATTCCCGGCGCGGCTTGCGCCCCGAGCGTGCCGCCAGCGGATCGTAAATCCAGCGTGGCAACACATGCATCAGCCGCGCGACGATCGCCATCTGCCACGGCATGACGGCATAGGCCTGGCGCCGGGCGACGACCGCAGCGATTTTCCGCGCTGCATTTTCCGCAGACATGATAAAGGGCATGCGATAGGGATTGTGAGCCGTCATCGCCGTAACGATGAATCCGGGGCAGATGGTAATGACCGTGATGCCGGTGCTGCGCAATTCCACGCGCAGGCTCTCCAGATAACTGATGGCAGCAGCCTTGGACGCCGAATAGGCGCTCGCTCCGGGCAGGCCGCGATAGCCGGCGACACTGGCAATGCCCACCAGCACGCCGCTGCCCCGGTTGCGCATGGCGGCGATATATGGCTGAAAGGTATGCATCATACCGACGACGTTGATGTCGAAGGCGTCACGAAAAGATTGTGCATCTTCGGCAGCTTCGGTCAACGTGCCGATGCTGACTCCAGCGTTGGCGATGACAATATCGGGAATGCCATGCGCCGCGCTGAACGCCTCAGCGGCATGCTGCAATGCTGTCGCGTCGCGGACATCTGCAGCATGGACAGAGCTGCGCCCGGGCAGGCTTGCAGCAACCCGGTACAGCTCTGCGCTGCGCCGGGCGATCAGGCCGACGACGGTATCGGGATCGGAAAATTGACGGGCCAGCGCCTCTCCCAGCCCCCCGGAAGCGCCGGTGATGATAATGCGACGGGACATCGCCCTGCGTGATCAGCGGGCGCTGGGTTGGCTGGTGGCTTGACTGCGTGCCAAGCGCACCAGTCGGTCGAGCAGTGACACCAGATCTTCGATTGTTCCAGCCATGTTGCCGGACGTCAGGAAATGGCCATTGATCACCAGTGACGGTGTACCTTCAATGCTGTAAGTGCGGGTCAATAGCGCCGCTTGCACTACCTTGCTGGCAACGGCCTCAGAGGTATAGGCGGCGTCCCAACGGTCGCGGTCGATGCCATGGCGCACGGCCCACTCGGACATGACTTCGGGCCTGCTCATGTGCAATTTTTCAACGTGGTACCCGCGATAGACCTGTTGGTGCAGCCGCTCGGCTTCGCCCAGCGCTTCCAGCGTGTAGTAGATGCGCGCATGCGGTGCCCAGTTGTCGTGCAGGATGACAGGGATGCGGCGAATGGTGACGTCCGCCGGTTTGTTGCGTATCCACTTCTCAAGAGACGGTTGCAGTTTGTTGCAGTGAGGACAGCCGTACCAGAAAAAATCGATGACTTCAATACCGTCGGCCACACTGACCGGCTGGGTGCGGATCAGGCGAAAGTCAATTTCAGCGCGCAGCGGCGGCAAAACCTGCGCCGACACCCACGGCGCAAACAGCAGTGCAATCATCACTGCGGCCAGCTGCCCCGGCAGTGCATGGCGCATGAACTATTTGCTAACCTTGGATTTGCGCGCTTCGGCGATCAGCCCATCGACTACCTGAAAGAACCGTTCGTAATCGACCGCGCGGTCCTTAAGCGTCATTAATGGCGCAGTAAGATATTTGCCGTCGATCACCAACGCTGGCGTGCCCGGGATGTCGAATTTTCGTGTCAGCTCGATCGAACGCTGTGTGCGTCCGTTGATGCCGAAAGAATTGTAGGTGTCAGCGAATTTTTTGCGATCAACGCCCTTGCCGGCCACCCAGTCGAAAATAGAATTGGCATCTACCAGACGAATTCGCTGACGGTGTAGCGCGGCGAATACTTCCTGATGCAGCTTGTCGACCAGGCCCATGGCTTCCAGCGTGTAATAGGTGCGTGTCAGCGGCACCCACGAATCCTGAAATACGGCGGGAACGCGCTTGAAATCCACTTCCGCCGGTTTGCGTTTCAGCCACGCCTCAAGGGACGGCTGCAAATTGTTGCAGTGCGGGCAGCCGTACCAGAAAAACTCCAGTACTTCGACCTTTGCCGGATTATCAGTCGGTTGCGGTGGTTTGACCTGAATGTAATCCTTGCCGGGGGACGGCTGGGCGCCGGCAGCGGTAGCCAGAAACAGACCGAGAATCACGCCCGCCAGCGCGCGGCCTACGTATGAAGTCAGTTGCATGGTGTCTCCGAAATGACGTTATTTGTCGGCGTTACGCACTTTGATCAGCGTCGTGTCGATGCCGTTCTTCTTCAGAGTATCCCGAGTGCGATTGAGTTCCTCAACATCGCCGTACGGGCCTATACGTACGCGATGCCAGATGCCGCGGCCGGGCAGTGTTGTAGTCTGAATCGATGCCTGCATGCCGATTAACGCAAGGCGCGCTTTCAAATTGTCGGCATCCGGCGCATTCTGGAACGCGCCGGCCTGCAGATAAAACGACTCCCGGGACTTGTCGGTTGCTTTTTTGGCGTCCCGCAATTGCTGGTCGGTGGCCGGCTCTTCAATGCCCGGCAGTATCTTGTAGAAATCAAAACGCGGCTTGGTTTCCGGGGACTTACCGTTGTTGGCGGCGGGTTTGTCCGGTTCCGCGGAGGGCTTGGCCGGGCCGGGCTTGGGCGCGGGCGCTTTTTGCTGAAACGGATTGGGCATCTTGTTGATGTACCAAGCCACCCCCAGCGCGATGCCCAGACCCATAACCAGTCCGATCAGAATGCCGATGAATAACGATCCGCTGCTGCTGCGAGAGCCGCCTTTGTGTTCATTGTCCTTGTAATCTTTGCTCACGGCGGCAATCTTACATTTTTTCCGGGGCAGTCACACCCAGCAGGGCGAGACCGTTGCGCAATACCTGACGCACCGCCAGTGCGAGCGCCAGCCGGGCACGCGCCAGCGCGTCATTTTCCACCAGAAACCGCTCGGCGTTGTAGTAACTGTGAAATTCACCGGCCAGATCCTTCAGATAGAACGCCGGTATGTGCGGCGCAAGGTCGCGGGCCGCAGACTCGGTGATTTCGGGATATTCCATCAACCGCCGGAGCAGCGCCGCCTCGTGGGTGGACACCAGTGGCGACAAATCTGCCTTCAGCAAGGCAGTGTGGTCGCCCCCCCATTGCGCGAGCACGCTGCAGACGCGGGCATGCGCGTACTGGATGTAGTAGACGGGATTGTCATTGCTTTGCGACTTGGCGAGATCCAGATCGAAATCGAGATGCTGATCGCTTTTGCGCATCACGTAGAAAAAACGCGCCGCATCATTACCTACCTCGTGGCGCAGTTCGCGCAACGTAACAAACTCGCCGGAGCGGGTGGACATCGAGAGCTTCTGACCATTGCGGTAGAGCACCGCGAACTGAACAAGAGAGACATTGAAGCGCGAAGTATCCAGACCCAACGCCTCCAGCGCGCCTTTTACCCGCGGTATGTAGCCATGATGGTCGGCGCCCCAGACATCAATGACCAGATCAAAGCCGCGCTGGAATTTTTCAAGGTGATAAGCAATGTCGCTGGCGAAGTAGGTGTATTGCCCATTTTCGCGTTGCACGACACGGTCTTTTTCGTCACCGAAACTGGAGGAGCGAAACCACGTGGCGCCATCCTTGACGTATAAGTGCCCACGCCGCTCCAGTTCGCGTACGGCGCCGTCCACGCGCTGCGACGTGAATAACGAGCGCTCTGAAAACCACTGATCAAAGGTGACACCGAATTGCGAAAGGTCTTCGCGGCAATCGTCGAGTTGCTGTGTCAGCGCGTGGTGATGCACGACTTCGTAATCCACCCCGAGCAGCGCCCTGGCTTTGGCAATCAACGCGTCGAGGTGAATCTCGCGCGCGGACTTGGCATCGTCATCTACACGCGTTGCTTCCGGCAACGGCGGTATATCGTGCAGCACCTCGCTTGCGCTGTGCCTGAATTTCGCGCCCTGCGCCGCGTTCAACTGCTGTGCCATATCCTTAATATACTTGCCCTGATAGGCGTTGGGCGGGAATGGCACTGCTTCGCCGTGTAATTCGAGGTAGCGTAACCACGTCGACAGCGCAAGAATGTCCATTTGCCGGCCGGCGTCATTGACGTAGTACTCCCGCGATACGTCGTAGCCTGCTGTTTCGAGAATTGACGCCAGGCTCGCGCCATATGCTGCGCCGCGTCCGTGACCGACATGAAGCGGTCCGGTCGGATTGGCGGATACAAACTCGACCAGTGTTTTCTTGCGCTGCCCCGTGTTGCTGGCGCCATAATGGGTGCCGGCATCGAGTACGCGCCCGATGACCTGCTGCTTATAGGAAAGCGTCAGAAACAGGTTGATGAAGCCAGCGCCGGCAATTTCCGCCTTCTCCACATACGGAGATGCCGGCAGGGCTGCGACTAATTGTTGCGCAATGGCCCGCGGATTGCCCCGCAGCTCTTTGGCAAGCTGTAGCGCGATGTTGCAGGCAAAGTCACCGTGTTGCGCTAGTTTGGGCCGGTCGAGCACGATGGCAGCGGTCGTGCTTGCAGGGGCGACCTGAGTCAGCGCGTGGCGAATCAGGCCCGCAAGCAGTGTCCGTGCATCGGCGGTTGTGGAGGTCATTTCAGCGCGGTGGAGTTAAGAGCCCCTAACACAATGAAACCCATGCTGCGTTGCGTCCAAAATCGGTGGTGGCGCGAAGGACGAGGCAGAGCATATCGCGAATATGCGCAACGAGTCCGCCAAAGCCAGCGCCGATTTTGGACGCAACCCGGAGGGCTGGCACGAGTTTTGGCCCAGGGCTTTGTCGCGCGCCTTGCAAATATTCGCGATTTTGGCTGCGTCGCGCTTCGCGCCCTGACCAAAAATCGTGCCAGCGCAACATGGATTTCATTGTGTTAGGGGCTCTAAGCACAGAAGCGGTGAGCGGGCGTGCTGT
>JAQBGW010000186.1:0-24837 GCA_032128415.1 Betaproteobacteria bacterium
CAACCCCGCCCCCCGAACACAATCCAGCAAGCGTATTGCTTGACATCCGCTGGATTAATCCGAACTGTCTCCAGAATCGTCCGAAACCAAATTCCAGTCTCCCAGGAACGTGTTGCCTCGTTACCGTGGTTTCCTGTCAGTCAACCTCACGGTGAGCGAGCGCCGCAATGAAAAGCACTGCTCCAACCACGAATTCGAATAACGGGCGGCCGGCTTGCCCAACCGAATTGCCCGCAGCCGTCCCGAGCAGGCCCGCTGCGGACTATCTCCGCTGGAAATCCTCCTGTGTAACGCATTACGACAAGGACGCGGGCGATTATGACAACGAGTTTCTCGTCAAGCTTCTGCAGAAGCGTGAGGTGCTCGCATTCCGGAGATCGTTGCCGGCCTCGCCGGCGGGTGTCCGCGCATTGGATTTTGGCTGCGGGTCTGCATTTTCTCGATGCACCGGTGTCGGGCGGCCAATCCGGCGCCGAGCAGGGCATCCTCACCGTGATGGTTGGCGGCGACGCAGCGCCGTTTGCCCGCGCCGAACCGGTGATCAAGCATTTTGCGCGCGCGGTGCTGCTGATGGGGCCGTCTGGCGCCGGCCAGAAAACCAAGATGGTTAACCAGATCTGCGTCGCCGGTGTGATTCAGGGACTGGCCGAAGGCCTTGCGTTTGCGCAGCACGCCGGACTCGATGCCCAGCGCGCGGTGGATGTCATCTCCAAAGGCGCGGCAACGTCGTGGCAGATGGAGAATCGCGGCAAGACCATGATCGACGGCAAATTTGATTTTGGTTTCATGGTGAACCTGATGCGCAAGGATTTGCGCATTGCGATGGAAGAGGCGCGAGTCAACGGCGCGCAACTGCCGACGATCGCGCTGATCGACCAGTTCTACGCGCGATTGCAGGAACAGGGCGATGGCAGGCTCGATACCTCCAGCCTGATCAAGCTGCTGATCAAGCAGTGAAAGGTGACGCGTGAGCAGTGACGGAATCAACAAACCGGCAGTGCCGATGCCGTCGGCGACGGTGACTATCGTGCGCGACGCGCCGTGCGGCATCGAAGTGCTGATGATGCGGCGTAACCTGAAATCGGGCTTCGTGCCGGGCATGCATGTGTTTCCCGGCGGCGGTCTGGACAATGACGATTTATTGTTTAAAAACAATAAGTTATGTCAATGTCTCAATGATGCGGCGGCGAGCGTGGCGCTGGGACTGGCGCAGGATGGTATCGCCTACTGGGTGGCGGCGATCCGCGAAGCGTTCGAAGAATCCGGGTTGCTGCTCGCGCGCGATGCGGCAGGACAACTGATCCGCTTTGACGACGCAACCGTCGCGGCGCGATTCAACGAACATCGCCGCCGGCTCAATGCCGGCGATGCAGCATTTACCGAATTACTGGCTGCCGAACAATTGCAGCTCGCAGCGGATACGCTGACTTATTTCGCGCACTGGATCACACCCGTCGGATTGCCGCGACGTTACGACACGCGGTTTTTCATGGCCGAAGCGCCGGCCGGGCAGGAACCGGTGCAGGACGAGCGTGAAACCATTGCCGCCGAGTGGGTGAGTCCCGGCGCAGCTCTGTCGCGTCACCAGCGTGGTGAATTCGAAATGCGCACGCCGACCGTGCACACGCTGGAAATGTTTGCCGGTTACGACAGCGTGGCTAGTCTGCGCGGGGGACTGGCGAACCGGCGCGAGATCAGCGCCGTGCTGCCGCGCATCGGTCGCGACGGGCGGCGCATACTGCCCGGCGAGCCGGGTTACGAAGAAGCGGCGGTCTAGAAACGCTATGCGTATTTCGTCCTTCGACAAGCTCAGGACGAGCGGAAGTATATGGATTTCGTTCGTGGTGAGCGTGTCGAACCATGAACGAAATCAGGCTGCGTCCTGAGGTGGATGCGATGACAGCATTGCCCATCGTGCCAGGCGAAATCGTCGAAATCGCACCCGACGTGCGGCGCATCACTGCGCCTAACCCCGGCGTGATGACCGGGCCCGGCACCAATACCTACATACTTGGCGACGACGATCTGACGCTGATCGATCCCGGCCCGGAGTCGGATGCGCATCTTGATGCGCTGCTTGGTGCTGTCGGGAAGAAGCTGCGCTGGATACTGTGCACCCACACCCATAGAGACCACTCGCCGCTGGCGCGTGCGTTAAAGAACGCCACCGGCGCGCAGGTGCTGGCTTACGGCACGGTGCCCGATGATGGCCGGCAGGATGAGACGTTCAAGCCCGATCACAAACTGGTTGACGGCGATGTTGTGGATTGCGGTGCTTACAAGCTGCGTGCCGTGCATACGCCGGGCCATGCATCGAATCATCTGTGCTATCTGCTCGAAGGTCGCGGCGTGCTGTTTACCGGGGATCACGTGATGCAGGGTTCCACTGTGGTGATTTCTCCTCCTGACGGTGACATGCAGGCCTACCTCGATTCGCTGGAGCGTCTGCTTGAATTGCCCATCGGCGCCTTTGCGCCGGGCCACGGTCATGTCATCACCACGCCGCAAGACGAAGTGCGGCGGCTGATTGCCCATCGTCTGCGGCGCGAGGAAAAAATACATGCGGCGCTGGCGATTACCGGCCCCTCAACGCTGGAAGTGCTGGTGCGCGTGGCCTATGACGACGTGCCCGAGCGCATTCATAACGTTGCCATGCGCTCGCTACATGCCGCGTTGATCAGACTGGAGAGAAATGGCCGTGCGACATGCGCCGGTACGCAGTGGCGGGTGACTCAGTCCTGATTGCAGTCCCGATTTTCGTTCTGATATCAGGTACCAAACACGGAGAGATTGAGTGGAACCTCGTTGCCCAGCCATGAAGCATGGGCGGTGTGGTCCTTTAGATCTTCCCCGGTCAGACCGTGGATGAGAACTGTAAGTCCCTGCCGGTTCTCTTCCAGCCAGGGTATCAGTCGGTCGAACTGCAATCGACTAAAAGCAAGCTGGCAGCTCCAGCAGGGGTGCGGGCCTACCGGCTTCTGATGAACTCGACCCACCTTGACACCGAATAACGTTCCCGCCTGTTCGCACAGCGCTGTGGCGTGGGCGACAGACTGTTCGTCAAAATAAACATGTGCGTGATATTCAGGATAAATATTGGTGGGATGCGCGGACATTGCGGAATTCCCGAAATCTTGAAAATTGGATGCTGTTACGGTTTTGGCGCATTCAGTATCTTGACCGATCTGCCCGCAGCAAACTCAACAGCATTCGCAAACGCCTCACCAAAATACGCATCATAGGAATCGCGTTCCAGCCAGGCGCTGTGTGCGGCACACAATGTGTTGTCGAGTTTCAGCAGCGGGTGATTGCCGTTTTGCACAGGCTCGTTTTCGTAGACATCCACGGCGGCAAGCCCCGGTTTTCCCGTGCGCAGCGCGTTTTCCAGCGCATCGTGTTCGATCAGTTCGGCGCGTGCCGTGTTGACCAGCAGCGCGGTTGGTTTCATGCGCGCGAGGTGCGAGGCCTTGACGATGCCCCGCGTGTCTTTGGTCAGGCGCACCATGACGACCAGCACGTCGGCTTGCTCAAACAGGTCGTCCTGACTGCTGGCGGTCTCGTAGCCGGCAGCACGTGCAGCAGCGAGAGAGTTTTCACGCCCCCACACGACGATGCGCATGCCGAAGCTTGCGCCGGTGGCAGCAATCAGTTTACCGATCACGCCCAGCCCCAATATGCATAACGTGCGGCCATGCAGTCCCGTGTAGAAGCTGTTGCGCCAGATGCCCTTGCGCATCAGGTCGGACTCGTGTGCCACATCGCGCAGGCTGGCGAGGATCAGGGCCCAGGTGTGCTCGGCGACCGTGAATGGAGAGGCGAATTTGCCCGCAGTAATGGCGATACCGTGGTCATTGCAGGCATCGACATCGATGTGATGGAAACTGCGCCCGGTCTGGCTGAACAGTTTCAGATTCGGCAATTGCTTGATGATGTCCCGCGTGAAACGCGTACGTTCGCGGATTGGCACGATGATGTCGGCGTCGCGAAGATTTTCGACCAGTTTGATTACGGGCGGTGCGACATCGCGATAAATGCGTACATCGTGATCGGCCAGCAGTCGCATGCACTCGAGCGAGTCGACCAGTCCGTGGTAGTCGTCGGGGATGGCAATGATCATGGTGACACAGTGTAACGCGGCGAGCAGGGCGGTCAAAAGGGGTTGTGCGGGCGGGTGATGTGTCACAATCGCGCCCTTGACGGCAAAAACCACGAAGGGGATCACGCTATGGAACTCGGACTCAAAGGAAAAGTGGCGGCGGTGACCGGCGGCACCGAAGGTATCGGCGGCGCGACCGTGCGTCGGCTGGTGGCGGAAGGCGTCAAGGTTGCGTTTTGTGCACGCCGTGCCGAACTGGTTAAATCCTTTGCCGATGAACTGAAAAAGCAGGGTGGCGATGTGCTGGGGGTGGTGGCCGATGCAGCCAAGGAAGGCGACATGGAACGTTTCATCGAAGAGGCCGCGAAACATTTCGGACGCCTCGATATTGTCGTCAACAACGCCGGCGGTTCGGGCCAGTTGGCTTTCGACAAAGTCGACGACAAGGCCTGGGATAACGACATCGAAATCAAGGTCATGGCGCAGGTGCGCACTACGCGTGCAGCCGTGCCGCACATGAAAAAGCAGGGCGGTGGCCGCATCATCAATCTGAACATGGTCGGTGCGAAACAGCCGGGTGCGGCGATGTTTCCGACCACGGTCAGCCGTGCCGCTGGGCTGGCGCTGGCCAAGGGCCTGTCGAAAGAACTCGCTCCAGACAATATCCTGGTCAACGTGGTTGCGGTCGGCAAGATCAAGTCGAAGCAGCAGGAACGCGGTGCTGCACGTAACAACAAGACCGTCGAGCAGCATTATGCGGATACCGGCAAGACCGTGCCGCTCAAGCGCATGGGCGAATCGGAAGAAGTCGCCAACGTGATCGCGTTTCTGGCATCGGATGCGGCGAGCTATGTCACGGGTTGCTGCATCAACGTGGATGGCGGGCTGTCCGGCGTGTTGTAATTCCGGCCGGCGGCGGCTGTGCCGCCGGTCTTCCTGAAAGTTTCTGGTTGAACAATCCGGTTTCATTTCGCGCTGCACTCGCGGCGTGGCTATTCGTTGTGGTCGTCGTGCTGGTAGTGGCGGGCGCTGCGCTGCCGGCTTATCCGGCGTGGATCACTGGTCTTTTTGCCTGGAGCGCCTGCGTGCTGCTGCTGCCGGCTCTGCCGCGACGCCAGTTGGTCATGGTGCTGTTGCTGGTCGTGCTGGGTGCACTCGGTATCGTCTGGGGCATGGCCAGTGGCAAAGGCGGCCTGCTCGAAATTGCGCTGACACAGAACATCCCGTTGACCGGCATGCTGATCGCAGTGTCGTTCCTGCAGTTGATCGCGGTACGCGACGACACGGATGCGGAGCCGTTGCAGCAGGGGCCTCAGGCATTGCTCAAGACCATGATCGGCGTGCATCTGTTCGGCGCCGTGATTAATTTTTCGGCGGTAGCGATTTTCGCCGACCGCTTGAGCGCGCGCACCCGCTTGACGATGGAGCAGGCGATGGGGCTGTCGCAGGCCTTCATCGTCGGTGCGGCATGGTCGCCGTTTTACGGCGCGATGGCTGCGGCGCTGACGGTGGCGCCAGGCGCGAGTCTCGCGCAACTGATCCTCTGGGGCGTGCCAGTGGCCGCTATCGGCATGACCGTCACCTTTCTGACGCTGATCTCCAAGCGCCACGGTGGCGCCCGTACCTTCGTCGGTTACCCGCTGCACCTGGAGGCGCTGTGGGTGCCGGCGGTGCTGGCGGCCAGCGTGCTGCTGGTGCATGAGTGGCAGCCACGCTGGTCGGTGCTGGCCATCATTGCCGCACTTGCGCCGCTGGTGACCATCGTTACGCTGCTGGCGCGCGACGTGCGCAAGACGGGTCCGGCGCTGCGGCAACTGATCCACCAGCGATTGCCGATGATGAACGGTGAACTGACGCTGTTTCTCGCCGCGGGCATTTTGTCGGCAGGCATGGCCGGTGCCATCGTCGCACTTGATCTCGGATTGCCATTCGATCGCTTCGGGCCGTTCGAGGCGTCCATCGTGCTGGTGATCATGAATCTCTGCGCGTGGCTGGGCCTGCACCCGATCATCCTGGTGTCGGTGCTGGGGCCGTGGCTGACGCCAATCAATCCCGATCAGAATCTGCTGGCGATGGCGTTCCTGATGAGCTGGGGTACAGGCCTGACGGCCTGTCCGATGTCGAACACCATGCTGGTCATGTCCAGCCGCTACGGCATGCCGTTCGGTGAATTGCTGGGGCAGAATCGCCGTTACAGTGCCAAGATGACCGCAGTGAGTATTGCTGTGTTGTACGTTTATAGTGCAGTGAAAGGCATTGCTTAGTGCAACGTTTTTGAACTGGAAAAAACCCGCATGTGGCGTAAGGCACGTATTGTAGTTTTGCTGTTCATCCTCGCCACGGTGGCGCAGACGGCGTGGCTCTCCCGGGTGCGCAGCGTCGAATGGAAAGAACCGCTGCGCGTGGCGATCTATCCCATCGCTGCCGACGGCCATGCGCAGACCGGTACCTATATTGAAGCACTGCGGCTGGAGCAGTTCACCGGGATCGAGGCATTTTTTGCCGAGGAGGCGCGGCGTCATGGCCTCCACCTGACGAGGCCGGTGGAGATCATGCTGGCTCCGCGCGTCAACAGCGTGCCGCCCGCTCCGCCCCGCAATGCGAGCGCGTTCGACGCTATTGTCTGGACTTTATCGATGCGCTGGTGGGCATGGCGCAACGATGAAATTCGCGGCACCAAGCCGCAGGTGCGGATGTTCGTGTTGTATTTTGACGGCAACAAAAATTCCAGACTGGCACATTCGGTCGGTGTGCAGCAGGGGCTGATCGGCCGCGTCAATGCCTTTGCCGACGAGGAAATGACGTCGACCAATAATGTAATCATTGCCCACGAATTGCTGCATACACTGGGTGCTACTGATAAGTATGATCCGGCGACTTCGCGTCCCGTGCATCCCGCAGGGTACGCTGAACCGCAGGCCGAACCACTATACCCGCAGCGCTTCGCCGAACTGATGGGCGGGCGTATTCCGGTGTCGCCACAGCGCGCGGATATTCCGGAATCGCTGGCCCAGGTGCTGGTTGGCAGTGCGACTGCGCACGAGATCAAGTGGCTGCAGTGACCGCCATGCTGTGATACTCAGTCCTGCTGCAGCGCCTCGGTCACGGCTTCAAAGAACAACCAGTCGTTGATGACCGCACCACCCAAAGGCTTGGGCTGCGCACTCCAGACAACAATCACGATTTTTGCCGCAGGATTCACGTAGAGATACTGCCCGTGGATGCCCTCGGCGGAAAAAGCGCCGTCGCGTATTGAAGCGGGCGTGGTGCCTGTCCACCACAGGTAGCCGTAATCCAATGGTTTCCCGCCGTGCAGGATCTTGGGCGTAGTGGCCTCATGAATCCAGTCTGCGGGCAGGATGGATTCACCTGCGGTGCGACCGCCATTGAGGACAAAAAGTCCGAAGCGGCCGTAATCGCGCAGTGTCGCGCTGAAGCCGCTGCCGCCGATCTCGATGCCGTCCGGCGACTCGAGCCACCAGTTCGCATCGGCTTCCATCCCGAAGCGGCTCCAGATGCGTTCGGACAGGTAAAACGCCAACGACTGTCCTACCGCGCTGCGCAAAATCTCCGCAGCGACCTGCGTCTCGCCTGTGTTGTAGTTGTTTGCAGTGCCGGGCCTGGCGGCCCGCGGCAGACTCTTCATCACTGCCAATGCCGATCCGGGTAACTGGGAGATTTGCGCCTCCAGCAGACGCCGGCGGTCGGATGCGGTGTTGGTATAAGTTTCGTTCCAGCGGACACCGGACGACATCATCAGCACGTCGCGTATGGACGCGCCCGCATACGCGCTACCAGCCAGCGAAGGCACGTAACGCGTGACCGGATCGTTGATGCTGCTGATCTTTCCCTGCTTCACCGCAGCGCCGATGAGCGTCGAGGTGATCGATTTCGCGATCGACATCGACATCCAGCGGGTGCGTTTGGTGTTGCCGGACCGGTAGCGTTCCAGCTTGATGTGGCCGTCCTTCAACACGAGCAGCCCGGTCACACGATTCAGTTCCAGATAGTCCTCAAGGTCATAACGCTTGCCGCTGTCGCTGAAACGCACAGTAGTGAGCGGAGTGGCCGCGAGTGGCAGGAGTAGCGGCGTCGTTGCCCGCGGCACCGTGCGCACGGGAAACAACCGGTCGATGTTGCGGAAAGTATTGACTGCCATTTCCGGTGTGAGCACGCCGTCGTAGATCTGGCGCACGGTGCCGATGGGTTCCGTGGCATGTGGATAGCTGGCCTGTGCCGACAGCGCGCTGATCGCCGTGGTCGCCAGCAGGGATGCTGCGGCCAACGCAGCGATGGCGGAGAACTTCATGGCGAGATGTAACTTATTGTTTTTATTGATCTATATTTCATGGGCGCGTGACAGGCGTTGGATTCGCCAAGGACCCTCTCAGGCAGTGACCCTGCTTCTCGAACCAGTAGACTACGTTGCCGACGATGACGATGCTGCCTGAAATGACTGCGCTGGCCGCCGCGGTCGCGCCGGCCGCAACCAGCAAGGTAGCGCATCCGCTATTGCTGCAGCCCCCAAAGGCGGCAATCTGGACCGGCAGCAGATCCATCTTCTTGGTGATGACCTGACAGTCCGCGTCGTACACCTCGGCCGTTCTGGGTACGTATATGCAGGCCTGGAGCAGTAGTGCGCAGAGCACGGAGAGTAACGGTATGCGCACCGGGGCTACAGTTTGCAGAGTATCGCCGCGCCCTTGGCCAGCGTGGCCTCGGATTTGGCGAAGCAGAAGCGCAGCACGCGGTGCGTCGGCGGCTGGCGGTAGAACACCGAGACCGGAATCGCTGCGATGCCGTGTTCCTTGGTCAGCCGTATCGCAAGATCGGTGTCCTTCTCGTCGCTGATCGTTTCATACGACAGGTTCTGAAAAAACGTGCCGCGTGAGGGCAAGGGCTTGAAGCGCGATTGCTTTACACCATCGAGGAAAAAATCCCGCTTCTGCTGGTAGAACGCCGACAGTTGCAGGTAGGCGTCCTTGTTCTTCATGTATTCGGCAAACACATATTGCAGCGGGCTGTTGGTGACGAAGGCGTTGTACTGATGCACTTTGCGGAATTCGGTCATCAGTTCGCGCGGTGCGGCGACATAGCCCATTTTCCAGCCGGTGACGTGATAGGTTTTGCCGAACGACGAGACAAAGAAACTGCGCTCGGCCAGGCCGGGAAAGCGCGTGACACTCTGGTGCTGATGGCCGTCGAACACGATGTGTTCGTAAACCTCGTCGCTGATGACGACGATATCGGTTTTTTTGAGTATGCCCTCAAGCAGGCGCAAGTCCTCTGCGGACATGACAGTGGCTGTGGGATTGTTCGGGGTGTTGAGGATCATGGCGCGCGTTCTCGGTGTGATCGCGGCTTCAACGGCTTGCCAGTCGATGCTGTAATCCGGATAGCGCATTTGCACGTAGACCGGCACGCCGCCATGTACTTCGACTGCCGGCGCATAGCTGTCGTACGCGGGCTCGAGCAGGATGACTTCGTCGCCGGGGCGGATCAGCGCGGCTACTGCGGTGTAGATGGCGTAGGTCGCGCCGGGCACGATAGTGACTTCACGATCCACGTCGTAGCGCGCGCCGTAGAGGGTTTCTATTTTTTCGGCGACGGCTTCGCGCAATGCAGGTATGCCGGCCATGGGCGGGTACTGATTGACGCCGGCATTGAAATATTTGGTGACCAGGGCGCGCAATTCCGGCGCACAGTCAAAATCCGGAAACCCCTGCGACAGGTTGATGGCCTGGTGCTCGGCGGCGAGCTGTGACATCACCGTGAAGATGGTGGTGCCGACTTGGGGAAGCTTGGATTGGATTAAACCGGGATAAGAGGGCATCTGCAGCACTCAGTGGGGTGAAAGGATGGCAGGCAATTTTATTGCGTTTTCAAAAACAGGGTACACCGTTCGGGCTGAGCTTGTCGAAGCCATCCCGCCCTTCGACAAGCTCAGGGCGAACGGAATTGGTTTGTTGTTGAATATGAAAAACTCAATAACTTACCGCGCTGTTGCAGCAGCTTTGCTGCGTGCGGCAAGGTCACGGAAGTCGTCGATGTGGTCCTGCAAGCGGTGAACCAGATGATTGCTTTGTTCCGTGGTCAGCAGACGGCTAACTGCGGCATAAAATTCGGCACGTTTCTGCCAGGATGCGTCGAACGCGCGTGCGAGTTCAGGGTTGCGGCCGGTTTCCCAGTGCACCAGCCAGTCACGCAGGCGTTGCGAGAAGATTTTGCGGTCGCCGCGACGCAGTTCCAGCAACGTCATGAATTCGTGCTGCCGGCGCAGGCGGTCTTCATGGCGCAATTTATCCGTCAACGGTACCGCTTGCAGCAACGTGATTACACGCTCTTCCTGTGTATTGCTGAGTGATCCTACCCAATCCCGCAATTGCGACAAGGTGCGGTGTTCATAGGCTTTGCGGCGTACGGCAGTGCTGTCTTCACTGCGCTGTTCACGCAGAAATTTTCGGTTGTTCTTGTCGAGTTGCTGTTTGAATGTTTCGATTTGCTCCGGTGACAGCGTGGCCAGCAGGTCGGCGGTATCTGCGGCGCCGTGTGTCGCGATCCGTGCATAACGCTGTCTGAGACCATCGACTATCCACAATGCATCTGCAGCAATAAAACCGCGCCTGGCTCGTAGCTGTACGTCTTCCAGAAAACGTGCGTAATCCGGCAATTGCTCGCTGCGATGCCAGGCATGCAGACGGTCAAAGCGCTGACTGAAGGCGTCACGTTGCTCGGCGTTGAGGTCGAAGTAATCATGTGCCATCCATGCTGCAACTGAATCGAGATGGCCGTAACCGACGCGCACCACGCTGCAGCCGGAGGCGAGCAGCATGCACAGCGCGAACAGCAGGATGCGCATCGATGGGCGTGTTGTCAGTGACATGGCGACATGTGGTCGATAAAAACGGGGCCGTCAGCCCCCGTTTATAACACCGGATGCGGGACGACTACATTCCGGCGCTGCCGACGACGAATTTGCCGTCAACCCTGTTACAAACCCAGAAAATAATTCGCCATTTTCTTGCGCACTGCGGCATCGGGCAAACGGCCGGTGCACGCAGCCATATTGTCTTCAATATGGCGCAC
Source organism: Betaproteobacteria bacterium (assembly GCA_032128415.1). GTDB lineage: Bacteria > Pseudomonadota > Gammaproteobacteria > Burkholderiales > SG8-41. Next base: position 11,183 of record JAQBGW010000186.1, read on the forward strand.
CGTGCTGGTGCCGGGAATAGCGCATGTCACGGCTGGGTGACTGATGATCCACTTCAGGAAGAACTGCGCCCAGCTGGCGCAGTCGAGATCCGCGCACCACGGTGGCAGCGGTTTGCCGCGCACCTGGCTGAACAGGCCGGCTTGGGAAAACGGCCGATTGATCAATGTGGCAGTACCGGAATCGGCGCAGGCCGGTAACAGCCGGGCTTCAGCCTCTGGCTCGTCGAGTGAGTAATTGATTTGCAGGAAATCGAAGTCACCGGTTTTGACCAGTTTTTCCAGCTCGGCGTGTGCGCCGGCAGTGTAATGCGTGATGCCGAGATAGCGGATGCGCCCCGATTTTTTCATGTCGCGCAGTACCGGCAAGTGGGTTTTCAGATCAAGCAGATTGTGCACCTGCATCAGGTCAATGCCCCGGGTTTGCAGCAACCGGGCCGATTCTTCCATCTGACGGATGCCATTCGTGCGGCCGCTGGTCCAGACCTTGGTGGCCAGAAACAGCGATTTGCGGACGTCCAGTGCAGTGGCGAGTGCGCCTGCTGCCGCTTCTGCATGACCGTACATCGGTGAGGAATCGATGACTTTGCCGCCCAGTTCGACGAAACGGCGCAGCATGGCTTTCAATTCGGTGCCCGGCAATTGGTCGATCGGTGTGTCGAATGTCTGATAGGTACCCAGCCCGATCGCGGGCAGCCGTTCACCGCTGCGTGGAATCGGGCGGGTGATCAGGTTCACGGGTGCAGCGTGTAGATCAGGCATGGCGGCCAGTAGTGATGTGGCGGCTGCAGCCTTGAGCAGCTCGCGGCGGCGTGGATAGACCATAGTCGGGTGATTCATCGGTTGGCCCCATGTCAAGGTTTCACAGTAGCGCGATCCTGCAGCACATAACCACGAGTGCGCATGCACGCGCGCATGAGGTCGTGTTCGGCCAGAAAGCGCTCGTTGTTCTGGTGCGGAGAGTGGATCGTCACGGTTCGCCCTGAATTGTCGATGATGATGTGCGGTGCCGGTGAGTGCAGGGCGGGCATGCGCAGCGCCTCGCTGCGCGCCTGCGCCTCACAATCTGCGATCTCTCGCGCGCGAACTTCAGCGGTTACATCCGCACGGTACCATTCAAGCTGTGCGCAACCACCCAGCAGCGTAAAGCCAGCAGCAAGAACAGGGGTAATCGACCGGATTTCAATCATATTGAGTTAGAGTAGCATTTTGGCGCCGGGTTTCCACGGCCATGCAGATTTCAGGAGAGTGCAGTGCCGCAATCATTGTTGCAGGATGGTCTGGTGGTGTTTTCCAAGCGCGCGTGCCCGACCTGCGTGCTGATCGAAGGCGAAATGCAGCGCGCCGCGCGTGAGGCGCGTCATTTCCAGATCGTGTCGCAGGACGATCCGCGGTTTCCGTCCAAAGTGGATGCCATCGTCGATGACCGCGAACTGGATTTGTCGTGGTTGAACAATATCGAATTCATGCCGACGCTGATCCGATTCGAGGCCGGGCGCGAAATTGAGCGGGTGGTCGGCTGGGACCGCGAGGGCTGGCAACGTCTGACGGGAATCGCCGATCTGGGTGCGCAACACCCGGTATTCAAGGTAGGGTGAGGGTCGCTCTCACTCGAGCCCGGGGTGGCCGAGAAACTGGAAGCAAAACACAGCGGTGCGACCTGGCTGGCCGCGCGCAAGATTGAATACGCGGCGACTGCCGATCCGGTGGAGGTGTGTTACCAGCGTGGCTGGACCGACGGCCTGCCGGTGACGCCGCCGACTGACGAGCGCGTCATCGCCATGCTGAAAGGGACTCCGCGCAAACCCGACGAGATCGTCGGGCGCATGCCGCCGAACCTGGTCGAGTGCACCATCGAGAAAGTCGCCATCAACGCAGTGATGGCTGGATGCCGGCCTGAATACATGCCGGTGTTGCTGGCTGCCATCGACGCCGCGCTGGAGCCGGTGTTTACGTTGCACGGAGTGCTGGCGACGACTTATTTTTCCGGGCCCATCATCATCGTCAACGGCCCGATTGCCAAACGCATCGGCATGAACAGCGGCATCAATGCGCTGGGGCAGGGTAACCGCGCCAATGCCACCATCGGCCGCGCGCTGAATTTGATCGTGCGCAATGTCGGCGGCGGACGTCCGGGCGAGGCCGATCGCGCAACGCTGGGAGCACCGAGCAAATACACCTTGTGCTTTGCCGAGGACGAGTCCGATCCGGCATGGCAGCCGTTGTCGGTGGCGCGTGGTTTTGCACCCGGAACATCGACTGTCACGCTGTTTCAGGGACATGGCCCCGAGGCCTTTGTCGATCAGAAATCGCGCACGCCGGAGGCGTTGACTAAATCATTCGCGATGTCGCTGGTGAAAATCGGGCACCCGAAGCTGGTGCAATCAGCGCGCGCGATTGTTGTGCTGTCGCCCGAGCATTATGCGATTTACCGCGAAGCCGGCTGGGATCGTGTGCGCATCGAGCGCGCCTTGTATGAGGCGACCATCCGTCCCGGCGCGGAGCTCGTCGCCGGTGTTGATGGCGTGGGCGAGGGCATACCGGCGAGCCGTGCCGGTGAGCAAGTGCCGAAGTTTCATGAAGACGGATTGATGGTGGTGCGTGCCGGTGGGGCTGCGGGTCTGTTCTCGGCGATCCTGCCGGGCTGGCTCGCCGGCCGCAACCGCACCGAATTGCAACCGGTAACCAAGGAGATACGATCATGACCAGCATGTCCTTCCTGCGCGATCCCACGGCCGAAACCGAAGCGGTGATGCGCGCGCGTTGTGCGCCGCCTGAATCACTTGCCGGGCTGACCATCGGACTGTTCGACATCGGCAAGACCCGCAGCGACGAATTTCTCAATCAAATTGAAAAACGCATGGCTGAGCGCGGCATCAAGACCAAACGCTATGCCAAGCCGACCAATGCCAAGGTCGCGCCGAAGGAAGTCGTCGCACAGGTGGTGGCTGAAGCCGATCTGGTGCTGATCGGCTTGTCAGATTGAGGGTCATGCACGTCGTGCAGTCTGCACGACCTCATGACCTTCGATACACAGGGGCTGCCGGGTGTTTCGGTGGTGACTACCGAGTTCAAGGACGCGGTGGCGGTGCAGAGCCGCGCGCTGGGTTTCGATCCGGCGATTGTCTATGTGCCGCATCCGATTCAGAACCGCACGGCTGCTGAACTGGCGGCGCTGGCGGATGGCGCGATAGAATCAGCGCTGGCCAGTTTGATAACTAAAAAATAATTAATAAAATCAATAAGTTATAGGCGGCGCGCTGTGGCGTGCCGTTTTCTTTTTACAAGGGTAGCAAGATGAAAATACTGGTTTACGGTGCGGGCGCAGTCGGCGGTTATCTCGGCGCAATCCTGACTGCGGCGGGCGAAGACGTCACGCTGGTGGCGCGTGGCGCGCAATACGACGCGTTGTCTTCGCGCGGCATCCTGCTCGAAGGTCCGCGCAGCGGTCGTCCTGATCCGATCAAGGTGCGCGTATGCAAACCCGGTGAGGAAAAGGGGCCGTACGACACGGTTTTCGTTACGCTGAAATCGCAGCAGATCGCGGCGACGGCGCAGCATCTGCGCAGCTTGATCGGCAAAGATGGTGTGTTCGTGTTTCCGCAGAACGGTCTGCCGTGGTGGTATTTCCAAAGCATCGCCTCAAAGTTCAAGGATACGCAACTCAAAACCGTGGATCCGGACGGCGTACTGTCACGCACCTTCGAGCCGCGGAGGGTCATCGGCGGCGTGGCGATGAAGCCCGCGGATCTGGTGGCGCCGGGACACATCAAGTTGCCTGACGCTGATACCGATGCGCTGGTCATCGGCGAAATCGACAACAGCATCACACCGCGTGTGCAGGAAATCGCCGCCATCACCACCCGCGCCGGCTGGAACGGCAAGGTCTCCGATGACATACGGAAAGTGAAGTGGACCAAGCTGGTGGGGAATGCGGTGTGGAATTCGCTGGGCGCGATCACCCAGTCCACTGCGCGCGAAGCCGCAGAATTTCCGGGAACGCGGCCACTGGCGGTGGCGCTGATGCGTGAAGTGATCGCGGTTGCGGCGGCAGTGGGCACCCAGCTGGATACCGACCCTGAAGCCATCGTCAGCGGTGTCGCCAAGCGCGTGTCGCTGCCAACTTCCACGCTGCAGGACGTGCGCGCCGGCAAGCCGCTGGAAATGGATGCCATCGTCAACGTCGTGCTTGAGTTGGGCGCGCTGACCGGCGTAGCGACGCCATCGTTGCAGGTGGTGGCGGCCTGCGTGAATCTGCTGAATCAGCGCATCAGCGTGGATGGTGTGGCGATCAGGCCGGTTAAAAAAACCTGAGCAAGAGGCGTCACCCCGGCGAAAGCCGGGGTCCAGAGGTATTCAGAGAAGCGGACGGCAGAGAATTCCTGGATTCCGGCGTTCGCCGGAATGACGACGGATTTTACGTCGGCCTGTTAGCTCAGCGCATCGATAAACGCCACCATCCGCTTGCGCATCGCTGCGTCAGGCAGGCGGCCGCGTCCGGCGTTCAGGTTGTCGAGCATGTATTCCATTTTGTCGGTGCCGGGAATGACGGCGTTCACTGACTTGTCGGCGAGCAGGTATTTCAGGAAGAACTGCCCCCAGGTCACGGCATCGAATTCCCTGGCCCATTCCGGCACCGGTTTGCCGCGCACCGCACGGAACAGCCGGCCGCGCGCGTAGGGCAGATTGCAAAGCAGTGCGGTGCCGGTGTCGGCGGCGACTGACAGCAACCGTTCTTCAACGCCGCGTTCCGCCATCGAGTAATTCACCTGGATGAAATCGAGCTTGTCATGCTGCATGATTTTGATCAGGCGGTCGTTGGCGCTTTCCTGGCGCTGCGAGTGGGTAACGCCGATGTAGCGGAACACACCCTGCTGTTTCCACTCGCGCACGATGGCGAGCTGTGAAGCGACCATGCCGGGGTCGAGAAAACCGACATTGTGCATTTGCATCAGGTCGATCTTTTTTGAATGCAGCTGTTGCTGTGATTCGTGCATTTGCGCGATGAATTCGGCATTGTCATTGGAGCGCACCTTGGTCGCCAGAAAAACCTGGTCCCGCACTTTCATCGCGGCGAGCAGATCGCCGACCACCGGCTCGGCGGTGCCGTATGACGGCGCGGTATCAATGAGCCGCGCGCCGCCAGCGAGCAGCGTGCGAATCACCTGGCTGCGTGCTGTGCGCAGTGCGGCGTCATTGTCGATGTCGAACACAATCGCGGTGCCGAGGCCGATGACGGGCAGCAGTTCGCCGGATTTTGGTACAGGGCGTGCCAGTATTTTCGTCGCGGACATTTGAGCCGCCCATGAGGGGAGGGTTGTCGCCAGCGCGGTGGCTGCACCCAGCACCAGCATTTCCCGGCGCGTATATAACTTGTTGATTTTATTAATAATGTTATATTTCCATCAGGGTTGATGAGTTTGATCCGGTGCGCGTCGCTCGTGTGCGCGTCCCAGTAGCACCGCGAGCGCGAGCCAGCCGAGGGCGACGGGTACTGTGGCCAACGAAATCGTGCCGAGTTCCATGCCGAGACCGCGCAACGCGTGAAACAGCCATCCGCTCACGGCATCGCCACCACGGAACACCACGTTGTCGATGACATACTTGGCTTTGTATTTCTCCTCACGTGCGACGACGGTAAATAATAATTCACGCGCCGGATTGGAAATGGCGAAATTCGCGGCACGCTGGGTCGCCTGAAATGCAATGACCACCCACAGCATGGGGGTGAGTGCCAGGGCGAGGAATCCCATGGCGAACACCAACGGCAAAAAGGCTGCTGCCGGGCCCGCGCCGAAACGGCGGATGATTTTTCCGGTGACGACAAATTGCACGATGATGGTCAGCAGGCTGACGGCCAGATCGATCTGCGCGAAAATGGCGGTGCGCCGGTTGGGGTCATCGGAAAGCGTGGCTACGATGTTGGCCTGCTGGAAATACAAAAACGTCCCGGCGAGCGACAACAAGGCGACCCACAACGCAATGCCGGCGAGATAGGGGGAGCGCAGCACCATCATCAGTCCGGCAAGCCAACTGCCGCCCAACCCGGCATCGCGTGTGATGGCTGACGCGACTGTTGCGGCAGCTCCCTGTCCATTCTTAAGCGCAGCGGCGGCGGATTCCAGCCGCATCGCGCAGAATACGGCGACTTCGAGCAGTAGCGCTGCGATCAGCAACAGATTGGCGCGGCCGATGGGTTCGGCCAACCCCACAGCAATCAACGGCCCGAGCAGCGCGCCAGCGGATCCGCCGGCGGCGATGAACCCGAACAGGCGCTTGCCCTGTTCTGATTGATACAAGTCGGCCATGAATGACCAGAATACGGAGACCGCGAACAGATTGAACACGCTGATCCACACAAAAAATACCCGCGCGGTATCGGCCATGGCGACTCTAAAGGTCAGCAACAGCCAGAAAATCAGGATATTCGCGACAAAGAAATGATAGACCAGCGGAATGAAGCGATGGCGCGGCACGCGCGCCACCACTGCGCCGAACACCGGTACGACAGCCAGCATGACCACAAAGGTCGCGGTGAACAGCCACGGCAGATTCTTGATGCCGCCGGCGAGCCCCATTTCATCGCGCACCGGGCGCAAGACGTAATAGGCCGCGAGCAGGAAAAAGAAATAGGCGAAGGACCACAGCAACGCGCGGATTTCTCCGGGGCGCACGGCGACGATACGGGCCAGCCCATCCTGCCATCGGATCATGGCGCGGAATCCCTCGCAACGTAATTCAGGGTAGCCAGCATTGAATACATGTAGGAGGTCAGACGATTGGTCGCCGGGTCCGGTTGGGTGGCAGCATATGTGCTTCTGACGGCGCGAATGAGTATAGCGGGTTGTTCGCCATTTGCCGCAAAGTGGCGGAGTGCCAGTCGCCGGAAGTGTGAGTTACAATAGTTGGATAATTCGCTTCTGTCGGTGCCATCCGACAGCGGGCTTTTCTGTTTGTTATTTGTCATTCTCGGAGGAAAGAAAAATGCTTTATTTTCGCGTTGCCTTGCGCGGTTTGGTGGCTGTCATGTTCATGGTCACTGCCGGGGCCCATGCCCAGAATTATCCGACCAAGACGATCCGCATCATCGTGCCGTTTGGTGCTGGCGGTCCGGCAGATATTTATGCCCGGTATCTGGCGCAATATATGCAGAAACCGCTGGGCCAGTCACTCGTTGTCGACAACCGGCCTGGTGCGGGTTCAATTATTGGTTCCGATGTCGTTGCCAAATCCGCACCTGATGGCTACACACTGCTGCTGATGTCGAACACCCACACCATTAATGAGTCGCTGATTGCCAAAAAGCCATTTGCGTTGATGAAGGATTTCACGCCAGTCGCACCCATCAATTATTCGGACCTGGTGCTGGTGGTGCATCCGTCGGTGCCGGCGAAGAGCGTGTCTGAACTGATCAAGCTGGCCAATTCGAAGACCAAAGGTCAGGGCCTCAGCTATGCCTCCTCTGGTAACGGTACGCCCTATCATCTGGCTGGCGAGTTGTTCAAATCGATGGCCAAGGTGGATATTCTCCACGTGCCGCACAAGAGCAGTGGCGATGCGCGTACCAGCGCGCTCAGTGGTCAGGTAGACATGATGTTCGATGCCATTCCTTCGATGATCTCCAACGTGCGGGCAGGTCGCGTGCGCGCGCTGGGCACGACCGGTCTGCAGCGCTCGAAGGTGCTGCCGGATGTGCCGACCGTGTCGGAATCCGGAGTCACGGGCTATGAGTCGCCGATCTGGCTGGGCGTGGTGGCGCCCGCGGGAACACCCAGGGCCATAGTCGAGCGTCTGAACGCTGAAATTACCAAAGTGACCTCGCGGCCTGAAACCGCTGCTGCGTGGGACAAGCAAGGTGCGCTGGCGTTGACAATGTCGGTCGCTGAGTTCGAGCAATATATGATCAAGGACATTGCCAAGTGGGCACATGTCGTCAAGGTGTCGGGCGCACGCCGGGATCGGTGAGTAGCAGATTTCCGCTTGCAGGAATTTTTCAGTACTCACCCGGTAATAAACAGGTAAGGGAGCGACAAAGCATGCGTCTGGTCACTTTTTCCGATGTGCAGGGTATGCGCGTCGGTGTGCATGATCCTGAAACCAACACCATCGTTGATCTGTCCGCATCAACCCGTTTACCGAAAGACATGACAGCATTCGTCGCTCTGGGCAAGAACGGGCTGTCACGTGCGCGCAAGGCGGTGAAAAGCGGGGAGGGGCGTTTGCCGTTCTCCAGCGTCAAATTGCAGGCGCCGTTTCCGCGGCCGACGAAAAACATCCTTTGCGTCGGCAAGAACTATCACGACCATGCCCGCGAGTTTCACAACAGCGGTTTCGATGCCAGCGCCGGCGCGAACGCCATTCCCGAAGTGCCGATTATTTTTACTAAATGGCCGAACTCGGTTATCGGCCCCGGCGATGCGATTCCCAGCGCCAATGACTACACCAATTCAGTGGATTACGAAGGCGAGTTGACAGTGGTTATGGGTGATGGCGGGCGCAACATTACGCAGAAAAATGCCTACAAGCATGTCTATGGCTACACCATCATCAACGACGTGACCGCGCGCACGCTGCAGAATCGCCACAAGCAGTGGTTCCTCGGCAAGAGTCCGGATGGTTTTTGCCCGATGGGGCCGTGCATTGTCACTGCCGATGAGATCAAGGACGTCACGCAACTGCGGCTGCTCACCAAAGTAAATGGCGAACTGCGGCAGGACGCCTATGTCAGCCAGTTGATATTCGACATTCCGCGGCTGATCGCGGACATCTCGCAGGTGATGACGCTGGAACCCGGCGACCTGATCGCCACCGGCACCTGCGCCGGCGTCGGCATTGGCTTTAATCCGCCGAAATACCTGAAACCTGGTGACCGTGTGGCCATTACCATCGAGCCCATCGGTACGCTGGAAAACCCGGTGTCCTGACGATGAGATTCGTCAGATACGACCGGAATGGCGCATTGCGGCTGGGTGCGCTGGATGGCGACAGCGTCGTCGACCTGCTGGATGCCGCACCCGTCGGCACGCCGGCACAGATGCTGGCTGCGTTTTCCGACATGACGCAATTGATTGCTGCCGGCACTGCAGGGGTGGAGGCGGCGCGTGCTGCAGTGGCTTCTGCGGGTGCTGCGGCGCGTGTGCCGCTGTCCAAGGCGCGACTCCGGGCACCGCTGGCGCCATCGCTGATCCTGTGCAGCGGGGAAAACTACTGGGATCACCGCGAGGAAAAACCCGAGGTGACGCGCAAGGATCCGGAGTTTTTTCTGAAGACGGGGCTTGGCGTCATCGGCCCCGGCGCCCCTATCGTGCGCGATGAGCGGGTCACGAAAAAACTGGATTACGAAACCGAGTTGCTGATCATTATCGGCAAGGCCGGCAGGCATATCCCGGCGCAGCAGGCACTGGAGCATATCTACGGCTACAGCGTCATGAATGATGTGACCGCGCGCGACCGGCAAGTGACGCTGCGTCCCGATGGTTCGTCGGTCTACAACCTGGGGCCGGGAAAGAATTTCGATACCTGTGCGCCGATCGGACCGGCGATTGTCACCGCCGATGAGGTCGGCGATCCGCAGCGGCTGGCGCTGAAAACGACAGTCAACGGTGAATTGCGGCAGAACAACACTACGGAGAAAATGATCTGGACCTGCGCGCAACTGGTGGAATTTTTCTCCACCTTCATTACGCTGCAACCCGGTGTGGTGATTTCCACCGGTACTCCCGGTGGCACGGCGTGGGGCACCGATCTGGAGCTGGGCGGCAAGAAGCCCATGCGGCAGGATGTGGTTACCCCCAAGGGTTATCTGCAACCGGGCGATGAAGTGATATGCGAGATCGAAGGCGTAGGCCGGCTGGTGAACAAGGTTGTTGCGGCAAGCTGATACTGATTTCAAAGGTCAGGTGAAGAAAATCGATTCCTCCATCCAGTACCTGCACGCGCCGGGCTTCGAAAAATACCGGGATGCTGATGCCCAGCGGCTTGCCGCAGTCGTGAAAATCGTCGGGAAGGTCAGAAAATAACTATGGCGCCCACAGAAAACGAAACGCCACCCGTCAAGGCCGGCATCAGAAGCGATCAGCTTTCCGGTCTGTTGTTGACGGCGCTGGCCATCTGCATCTGGTGGCTGAATCGCGCTTTTCCGGTGGGCACCCCGGCCGATCCCGGTCCGGGCTATGTACCGTTGCTGCTCGCCATCACGCTGGGTGTCATCGGTCTGCTGGTGGCAGTATTCGGCGTGCGTTCCCAACCGCTAAAGGCGATGCGCTGGCCGGAAGCGACCCGCGCAGTAGTGATCCTGGTTGCATGCACGGTGGCCAGTGTGGCGCTGGAGAATATCGGTTACCGGCTGACCATTATGGGGCTCCTGGTGGTTTTCATCGGTATCGTCGAACGCAAGCCTCCGCTGCAGGTGGCGCTGGTATCCGCCGGATTCAGCCTGGCCTCGTACTATGTGATTGGTGATCTGCTCCACGTGCCGTTGCCTGTCGGGCCCTGGGGTTTCTGATGGTCGAGACTTTTCACAATCTGATGTTGGGGTTCTCGGTGGCGTTCCAGCCGGAGGTGCTGATGTACGCCTTTGCCGGTTGCATCATCGGCACGCTGGTGGGGATGATGCCGGGACTGGGGCCGCTGGCCGGCATCAGCCTGTTACTGCCCGCGACTTTCGGCCTCAATCCGATCATTGCCATTGTGCTGTTGGCCGGCGTTTATTACGGCGCGATGTACGGGGGCTCGACCACCTCAATCCTGATGCGTATTCCGGGCGAAGCGGCCTCGGTGATGACCTGCATAGACGGCTATGCGATGACGCAAAACGGCCGCGCCGGACCGGCGCTGGCGATTGCCGCGATAGGCTCGTTCATCGCCGGTACGCTGGGCGTGGTCGGTCTGATGCTGATGGCGCCGACGCTGGCGTCATTTGCACTGCGTTTCGGCCCGCCCGAGTACACGGCGCTGCTGATGATGGGGTTGTTCGTGCTGGCTTACATGAGCGGCGGCTCGATGCTGAAAACGCTGGCCATGGCGGTGCTGGGTCTGCTCATCGGCATGGTCGGCATTGATTCAATGACCGGTTACACCCGCTTCAGCTTTGACATCATCGAACTGGGCGACGGAGTGGGCATCGTGCCGGTGGCAGTGGGCCTGTTCGGCATTTCCGAAATTCTGCTGACGGCCGGAAACCAGGATACCCCCAAAGTCCAGCAGCCGACGATGCGGCAATTGATTCCGTCACGCGAGGAATTCCGGCTGTCTGCCGGACCGATCATGCGCGGCAGTGTGCTCGGCTTCTTGATCGGCATTATTCCCGGCTCGGCGCATATCATTTCGTCGTTTGTTTCCTACGGCCTCGAGCGGCGCATCTCGAAACATCCGGAGCGCTTCGGCAAGGGGGCGATCGAGGGCGTGGCAGGGCCGGAATCGGCGAACAATGCTGCGGCAACCGGCGCTTTCGTACCGATGCTGGCCTTGGGCATCCCCACCAGCCCGGTCACTGCGGTGATGATAGCGGCGATCATGATTCACGGCATCTCGCCGGGACCGATGCTGATTCAGGAGCAACCGGAGTTGTTCTGGGGTTTTGTCGCCAGCATGTATGTCGGCAATGTGGTACTGCTGATTCTTAATCTGCCGATGGTCGGCTTGTTCGTCAATCTGCTGCGCATCCCGTACGCCTACATGTATCCGTGCATACTTTCGTTTTGTGTGCTTGGCGTCTACTCCGTCAGCAACAGCATCATCGATGTGTGGATCATGCTGCTCATGGGCGGCCTTGGTTATGCATTGCGCAAATTCGGTTATGACCTGGCGCCCATCGCGTTGGGCCTGGTGCTGGGCCCGATGCTCGAATTGTCACTGCGCCAGTCGCTGGCGCTGAGCGGTGGTGACTACGGCATATTCCTCGAGCGCCCGATTGCGTTGACGATGTTTGGACTGGGCTTGTTGTTGCTTGTTCTGGCGCTGAAACCGCTGCTCTTCAAGAGCAAGGACTGGCGGTCCAAGGTCGGGCTGGAAGATCAGTCGGGTTGATTGCGGCAAGTCATACGCTGGAGTTGTTAGTGTAACTTGTTGTTTTAAAAGGATTATTGTGTTTCCTTGTCCCTGGATTTCGACCATGCCTCTGTGGACGGTGCCGGGACCGTTGGCGCTATGACCGCGACTGCTGCAGCAGTGTCCGCGAAACCGCCGAGTTTCGGTTTCCTGATGACCGTGCTGTTGACGGGCCAGTCCTTGGGCACCATGGGCACGACGATGATTCCCGCAGTCGCCCCGAAAGTGGCGGAAACCTACGGTATCTCGTCGGCGCTGGTCGGCTACCAGATCAGTCTTCTGGCAGTGGCGATGATTGTCGCGCTGGCTTTCGGCAGCCATCTCAACCGGCGCTGGGGTTCCACCCGCATGCAGCAGATCGGCCTCGCGCTGATAGCGACCGGCGGCTTGATCGCAATTCTGCCGCATGTCGCATTCTTTTTTCTGGCAGCGATTGCGCTGGGTCTCGGCTATGGCTCGCTGACACCATCGGCTTCCGATCTGCTGATGCGTTTTTCATCTGCGAAGCGGCGCAACATGATTTTCTCGCTGAAGCAGTCCGGGGTGCCGCTGGGTGGTATTGGTGCGGCGCTGATCACGCCCGCAGTGGCCATCGCCTGGGGCTGGCAGTGGGCCATCGCCGGTAATTCACTGGTGCTTTATGCGTTGGTGCTGGTGCTGCAACGCGGGCGCGCGCACTGGGATACCGATTGCGATCCGACTGCAAAATTTGGCGGGAATCCGTTTGGCGGCGTAGTGACCATCTGGCGTCATGTCGCATTGCGGCTGCTGGCCCTGTCGGGCGGTTTCTTCGTGATTGTGCAGTTTGCGATCAGCACGTTCACGGTCATCCTGTTCAACGAACAACTGGGCTGGGGATTGATCGAAGCCGGCATCGTACTCACCGCCTCGCAAGTGGGTGGAGTCGGCGGCCGCATATTCTGGGGCTGGATGTCCGACCGTATGGGCAACGCCTTTTCAGCGTTGCTGTTGCTCGGCGTGGTGATGGTAGTGTCTTCCCTGCTGTGCGTCGCATTGACACCGACTTGGTCGATGCTCGCGGCCTGCGCCTTGTTTTTTGTCATGGGTTCAACCGCCAGCGGCTGGAATGGCGCGTTTCTCGCGGAAGTGGCGCGCCTGGCACCGCGGGAGATGATCAGCACTGCGACCGGTGGCGCACTGGTGTTTGTCAATATCGGCAAAGCCGTCGGCCCGATTGCCGTAGCCAACGTGGCACTGCTGACCGGTGACTACACCATCACTTTTGCGCTGCTCGCCGTGCCTGCTGCCGCAGGACTGTGGTGTCTGTGGGCGGCGCTTCGAGGATTGCCGCGGGGTTGAGGGCTGGTGGTGACACGGATTTGCCGAGCCCTTCCCTCGCATGCTTGCTGGAAACAGATGGCGGCTCTGACTCTTGTGCTACCAACGTCATGCTCACCGGCGCGCTTTAGCGCGTCCGGTGCAGCTAAAGTTAGACCTCAGTGACAACGAACTCATTTCCAATTGAGATTTAGTTTGCGCTGAGACACTGCGCAGTCTCGCAAATACAGGTTAATGAGGCTTTGATATGGGACACCAACGTCTTCAGAGACTGCCTTGAAGTACGTGATGGATTCTTCGTCAAGCCGAAT